>NZ_JAVDSM010000004.1:0-408034 GCF_031455315.1 Arthrobacter sp. 1088 | reverse complement strand
AGCACGCCGCCAGCGTTCATCCTGAGCCAGGATCAAACTCTCCGTTGAAAACAAAAAATCAAACAGACACAACCACACCCACCGGAAATAACGGCGAACACGGCTGCACAAAATTCGAAACCAGCTGAAAACCAAACCACCACACACGGGGGTGCGCAGCAGCCTGGCCATAATTTCAACCAATCAAAAAAACAATCGGCATCAACAAACTTGGCACACTATTGAGTTCTCAAACAACAGGTCACTATTCCAAAGCAGTACCACCAGCCTTCGCTGGATCGCTCCGGAGCAACTTTTCAAACTTACCCGATCAACCCGATCTTGGCAAATCAACGTTTCCGCGATTCCCGATCCAGGCCCCGGCCCCACCCGGCAACCAGCACGCCCAAAAGCGCACCATATTCCAGGCTGTTATCAAAGGGGGTCGGCCCCCGCAGTTCCCAGCACCAGGCTGTCTCACTCGCGGCGACTCAGAAGACATTACACGCCCACCAGCCCCCACACAAATCCACCCCAACACCACCCAAAAACCGGCCAAAACCGCCCAAACACAGGCTAAACAACGCCACAGACCCGCCAAAACCACCCCAAAACCCCAAAAACCAACCCCAGTGAAGCCCGTCACACCAACCACACCCCACCACCCCGCCGCCAAACACCCACGCCAACCACCGCCGTCGAACACCACACCCCCAACCCACCAAAACCCCGCACGATCCGAGAGAACGATCCCCCAAACCCCGCACGATCTGAGAGAACATCCGAAGAAGGCGGCGCCCATCCGGCAACGCGCGTCCAAGGCAGGAACGACCGAGCGCGCAGAGGAAGACCACCGCCTTCGCGCCAACCACCCACCCACCTTCGCGCCGCGCCAACCACCCAACCGCCTTCGGCGCCCACCCACGCACAAACACGCTTAAACGCAGAAAAGACCGGCAACCACAACGGTTGCCGGCCCTTTCAGGTATTGCGATGTACGGCGAACTAGGCCGAAACCTCAATCGTCGCCAGGTTCTTCTTGCCCCGGCGAAGGAGCAGGTACCGGCCATGAAGCAGTTCATCCTGCGCGATAACGGCATCCGGATCGGAGACCTTGGTGTTGTTCACGTAGGCGCCGCCCTCCCCGATGGTCCGGCGGGCTGCCGACTTGCTGTCGGACAAACCGGCGGCCACCAACAAGTCGATGATTCCAAGACCGTCGGCGCTGATCTTCGCGGAGGGAAGTTCCGCGGTCGCTGCTTCCAGGGTGCGCTCGTCCAGGACGGTGAGATCGCCGTTGCCGAAGAGTGCTGCCGAAGCGGCGATGACCTTTTCAGTCGCATCGATGCCATGCACCAAGGACGTGACTTCGAACGCAAGCTTCTTCTGGCCTTCCCGTGCGAAGGGACGCTCCGCAACAGCCTGGCCAAGCTCTTCAATTTCCGCACGTGAAAGGAACGTGAAGACTTTGAGCCGGTCCACCACGTCAGCGTCGGCCGTGTTCAGCCAGAACTGGTAGAACGCGTACGGGCTGCACATTTCGGGGTCCAGCCAGATGGCGTTGCCCTCGCTCTTGCCGAACTTGGTACCGTCCGAGTTGGTGATGAGCGGCGTACCCAGGGCGTGGACGCTCTTGCCTTCCACCTTGCGGATGAGTTCGGTACCGCTGGTGAGGTTGCCCCACTGGTCCGAGCCACCGGTCTGCAGTGCACAGCCGTAGTCGCGGAACAGTTGGAGGTAGTCCATGCCCTGCAGGATCTGGTAACTGAACTCGGTGTAGCTAATGCCCTCTTCGGAACTCAAACGGGAGGCGACAGCATCCTTGCGAAGCATGGTGCCCACCCGGTAGTGCTTTCCGATCTCACGGAGGAAGTCGATGGCACTCAGCGGCGCCGTCCAGTCCAGGTTGTTGACCATGCGTGCCGCGTTATCGCCCTCGAAACTGAGGAAACGGCGCACCTGCCCCTGGAGGTAGCCGACCCACTCCGCAACCGTGTCCTTGGTGTTCAAGGTGCGCTCCGCCGTGGGGCGCGGATCACCGATAAGGCCCGTGGATCCGCCAACCAGGCCGAGCGGCTTGTGGCCAGCCAACTGCAGGCGCCGCATCAGCAGGAGCTGCACCAAGTTACCCAGGTGAAGGGACGGAGCGGTGGGGTCAAAGCCACAGTAATACGTGATCGGGTCCCCGGCGAGCAGCTTTTCCAGTTCCGTTTCGTCGGTGGAAACGTGGATCAGGCCGCGCCATTTGAGCTCCTGCCAGATGTTGGCAAAGGCGGGATCGTTGTGCTGGGACTCGATGTTGTTTACGTGTGACACGAGTTCTAAGTTAGCAGGATTGTTGGGTTCACTTTTCCTAGCGTTCGATGCCGGCGGGCAGCGGTGCCGCGGCGATGAGCCTGAGCCGCTGCGTGGGTCGGGTCATAGCGACGTAGAGGTCGCCCACCTTGCCGTGCTCGTGATTGAGCATGGCAGCCGGCTCCAGGACGATGACGCCATCAAATTCCAGGCCCTTCGCTTCCTTGGGGCTGATGACCACGATGTCCTGCTCGTAGCTTCCGGCTCCCGAGCCGATGCGGCGGCCGTAGATCCCGCGCAGCGCGGCAGCCGCCTGCGGCAGCAGTGGGCCGTCGGCGATGACAGCCAGCAGGCCGCCGTCGATTGCTTCCACTTCCTCAGGCAGGACCTCGACCAGGCGGGAGATAATTCCGTCCGCTTCGACGCGGTCCACGATGGGCGACCATTTGCCTTCGCGCACGGCCTTCGGAGCCGAGACCACCAGGCCTGCGCGGTTGGCCATCCGAACAGCGGCTTCCGCGATCTGGGACGGCGTGCGGTAGTTGACGGTCAGTTCTTCGAGCTGCCAGCGGTCACCGAACGACGGCGCGAGCGCGCTTTGCCACGAATTGGCGCCTGCCGCTGCACTCGTTTGGGCGATGTCCCCCACAATCGTGAAGGACTTCAGCGGGCAGCGACGCACGAGGAGCCGCCACTGCATGGCCGAAAGTTCCTGTGCCTCATCAACCACGATGTGGCCGAAAGCCCAGGAACGATCGCTCGTAGCGCGCTCGGCTGCGGTGAGCCGGTTCTCGCGTTCCTGGTTCTGGTCTGCCAGTTCTTCGGCGCTCACCAGGACATCCACGCCCATGGCTTCCATGTTGGCCAGGGTCTGCCTGGCGTTGGCCAGATCGCGGGCGCGGTCGGCTTCCTGCTGGGCCAGTCCCCTGCCCGCGGCAGGATCCAGCTCACCGAGCAGTTCGGCAGCTTCGTCAAGAAGCGGCACGTCCGCCTCGGTCCAGGGCGCATCCGCTGGCCGCTGCAGAAGGGATCGCTGTTCCGGTGTGAGGTGTGGCGTGCAGGCTTCCAGGATGGCGGGCTTGCTGAAGAGCTCGGAGATCAGCTTCTCCGGAGTCATCGGCATCCAGCACAGGTTCAGTGCGATGCGGACGTCCCGGGCGGACCGGACGTCTTCGGCGAGGTAGGCGCGATCGGCGTTATTGCCGATGTTCGACTCCTCGACGAGGTCCGTTAGTTGCTCCGTGAGCTCACGCAGAAGGATCTTGACGAACGTCAGCCGCGCTTCGTTGTGCGGCTTGCCCGTGGCCCGGGCCTTTTCCCGTGCGCGGCGGACCTGGCGGACGGTCAGCGTCAGCTTGCGGGAATCGACTTCGAGAATGCGGTCTTCTACAGGCGTGCGCTGCCGGTTTGCCACGGCGTTGGCCACCACCGTGGCCATGTCGAGCTTGCCTTTGAGCGCAGCAACGTCCGGATCTTCCTCGGGAACAGCGTGGATTCCGGGCATAAGCCGGCCAAGACTGGCCATGACGACGCCGGTCTCGCCCAGCGAGGGCAGTACACGCTCGATGTAGTGCATAAACGACGACGACGGTCCCACCAGCAGAACGCCGGCACTCTTGAGCCGATCACGGTGCGTGTAAAGGAGGTAGGCGGCGCGGTGCAGTGCCACTGCCGTCTTACCCGTCCCTGGACCACCTTGTACGACGAGCGCGCCCGAGATCGACGAACGGATGATCCTGTCCTGCTCCGACTGGATGGTTCCCACGATGTCCGACATGCGGCCCGTACGCTTGGAATTCAGGGCCGCAAGGAGCGCGCCCTCGCCTTGCAGGGAATCGTTGTCCGCGAGCATGCCGGCATCCAGGACGTCGTCCTCGATCGCCTTCACGTCCCGGCCTTGCAGGATCAGGTGTCGACGGCGGCGCACGCCTTGGCGGTCGAAAGCGGTGGCCTGGTAAAAGTGGCCGGCTTCCGGGGCGCGCCAGTCAACCATGAGCCGTTGGAGATCGGCGGTAGACAACCCGATACGGCCAATGTACTGGGCCTCCCCCGAGTCCAGATCGAGGCGCCCGAAGACCAAACGGTCATCGACGGCGTCGAGCTGGGCAAGGCGGTCCTCATACAGCGCGGCGAACGCGTCACGTTCGGACACGTTTTGCATGGTTCCCACTGCACCGGCCTTGCGCACCTGGGCCAGCTGGGCACGCTTTTCTTCGCGCAGCTCATCGAGCCGGGCGTACAGCCCAGCAACGTATTCCTGCTCGTGGACCAAATCAGCGTCGTGCATCGAACCGTAACCCCTATCGCAAAAGACAGACCGTCCATTCTACAGCGATTTTGGTAAACGTGTTGGGTCCAGGTCATATGGCGGACCAGCGGCCAAAGTTCACGCCCGGTTGCGTGGCCGCGCTGCTTTGTACCGTGACACCGTTGGATCATCTTCGATCCAGAAGCGCCACGGGTAGTCCGTACTTCCACCGGGACCAGCTACCCCAACCCGCGGTCCGCTGGCCACGGCCGCTACCGGCGTCTTAGGCAGCCAAAAGCTGAACGGTGAGGCGAGCGCGTCACGGCCCGTGTCCGCCGTCGTAAGTCCCAGCGCCGATGCCAGGCGTGCAGGTCCACTGGCCAAGTCCTTGTGCGTTTTGGAGGCAGGCCGCCTTACGGTGGCAAGCCCCTCGCCTTCTACAATCTCGCCGGCCCGCAGAAGCAACGCCGACGGGGAGCCTGCTGGACCGCAGACGATGTTGGCGCAGTAGTGCATGCCGTAGGTGAAGTACACGTACAGGAAACCCGGTGGTCCGAACATCGGCGCGTTACGGGCCGTGGGACCGCCGAAAGTGTGCGATCCGGGATCGGGGTGTTCGGAATCGCGAGGGCCCATATAGGCCTCCACTTCAGTGAGTCTCACCGCGACTGGACCGGCTTCGGAGTAGTGGGTGAGCACCGCGCCAAGGACCAGTGGAGCGATGACACGGGGGTCGCCTTCGAGGAACTTACGCACTTTTTCGGGATCGCTGACTCCCTTCTCCATGGACGAGCTCATGCCCAGACCCTAGCAAAAATCGTGAAACGGCTATGTCCGATTTCCGCTAGCAGCGGGCGTGCACTCCTGACAGGATGAAGGAATGGACTTCTGGCAGCGCTACAGGGCAATTGACGCCCGCGACACCCGCTTCGACGGACAATTCTTCACGGCCGTCAGCTCGACTGGTATCTACTGCCGGCCGTCCTGCCCAGCCCGTACGCCGAAGGCCGAGAATGTCACGTTCTACGAGACGTCGGCCGCTGCCCACGAAGCCGGGTACCGGGCTTGCAAGCGATGCCTGCCCGAGGCCGTCCCCGGAACACCGGCCTGGAACATCCGATCCGACGTTGCCGGCCGTGCAATGCGCCTGATCAACGACGGCGTTATCACCCGCGAGGGGGTCGACGGCCTTGCGCACCGCCTTGGCTACTCCGCGCGCCAGCTCAACCGCATCCTTAGCCACGAACTTGGCGCCGGCCCGCTCTCACTGGCACGGGCCAGCAGGGCGCAGACAGCAAGGACGCTGTTGGTCTCAACGAAGATGCTCCTCGCCGATGTCGCCTTTGCCTCGGGGTTCAATAGCGTGAGGCAATTCAACGACACCATCGGCGAGGTTTTTGCGATGACCCCGACGGCGCTGCGAACCACCGGTGCGAAATCGGGAGTTCGCAGGGGTGCCGGGGAGGCAAGCGACGGGACACCAGCCGCTCTGACGTTGAATCTGCCATATCGGGAGCCCTTCGACCCGGGAATCTTCGATTTCCTGGCGGTTCGTGCTGTGCCGGGCATCGAGTCGGCAAGCACCGGACACGACGGAACCAGGACCTATGCCCGAACCCTCCGCCTCCCGCGCGGCAACGCCACGTTCTCGGTGGCCTACAGCCCCTCAAGGCAGGGCAAGCCCTTGCAGTTGTCGGCTACGGTGGTGGACCTCCACGACCTCCCGGTGTTGTTGAGTCGTGTCCGCAGGTTGTTCGATCTGGACGCCGACCCAGAAGCGATCGACGACGCCTTGGCGATGGACCCCCGGCTCAAAGGGAGCATCAAGGAGGTTCCCGGAATTCGCGTGCCAGGAGCAGTCGACCCCCAGGAACTGCTGGTCAGGGCTCTAATCGGCCAGCAAATCACCGTTGCTGCTGCCCGGACGGCACTGACCCAATTATCAGCTCTCGGCTCCCCGATCGACGGCGGTGTCCCCGGTTTGGATCGCCTGTTTCCGACCGCGGCGGAACTCGCCGAAGACGCCCGCATCCTGCTGCGGGGACCGCAGCGGCGCATCGAGTCAGTGGTTGCCGTGGCCGAAGCGATGGCCACAGGGGCCCTCGAGTTCGGCTACGGCGACGACGTTGCAGGACTGGAGCGAAAGTTGCTGCCGTTACCAGGAATTGGGCCTTGGACCGTAGGGTATGTCGCCATGCGCGTGCTGGGAGCGCCCGACGTTTTCCTGAGCAATGACGCGGCCGTTCGAAACGGGTTGCGGGTCCTCCCTCCTGGTCCCGGCCTCACCCCTGAATTCCGGGAAGTCAGTCCTTGGCGGTCCTACGCCACCATGCATTTGTGGCGGGCGGCAACGAAGCCCAAACACTCGTAGCTCCCGTTTCCGCTCTCACATCCCGGCGCCCTTCCGCGATCCTTCTCTCACATCCCGGCGCCCTTCCGCGATCCTTCTCTCACATCCCAGCGCCCTTCCGCCATCCTTCTCTCACATCCCAGCGCCCTTCCGCCATCCTTCACTCACATCCCAACGCCCTTCCGCGATCCTTCACTCACATCCCAACGCCCTTCCGCGATCCTTCACTCACATCCCAACGCCCTTCCGCGATCCTTCACTCACATCCCAACGCCTTTCGCCGTTTCCTCTCTCACATCTCAACGCGGCAGGAAGTGAGAGAGGAAAGGGGAAAACGCCGCGGGAAGTGAGAGAGCGTCGCCGGAAAAGCCTCAGGATCTGAGAGAACATCCCCAAGGGACAAGGACTCGCAGCTCCCTTTCGTCTCCCATAACCCCGCGTCGGCATTCAGCCGGGTGCCGACGTCGTACCGCTCCCCCGATGCATCAGGACGTTAGCGACCACGACCCAAAAAACGGCAGGAAGTGAGAGAAGGACGGCCGAAACACGTCAGGAAGTGCGAGAGCATCCACCGAAGCACGTCAGGAAGTGAGAGAGCACCGGCCGAAACACGTCAGGAAGTGAGAGAACATCCGCCGAAACACGTAAGGAAGTGAGAGAAGGACGGCCTAGCGGGCTGCAGGTTGTGCCGCGGGCCATGGGAGCAGCTCGGGCAGGTCGACGCCGTCGGCCGCCGCGGTAGCTCGCAGGCTTCCCAAGCTCGGTTCGCGGCCTGCGAGCCATGCCGCGATGTCGGTGAGCATGCCCGTAATGGCAATCGAGGTGCCGCCGTGACCAATGACCCGCTGCGGCAGTCCAGTGGGCTGCAGGACAAATTTGTACTTCTCCGGAACGCGTGCTTCGAGGAAAGTGAACAGGTGCTCGCAGAAGGGCCGGCTCCAGGTTTCAGGCCCATATCCCAGTCCAAGATCCGATGCATGGATGGTGAGTTCGCGCCGCAGTGCCAGACCGCCGTCGAGGACTGTTCCGTCCCGGTAGCTGATGCGCGCCTCCCAGTCGGCTGGTTCCAGTGCGTCAAACGCCGCCAAGGCACGAGACAGCGCGGTGTCAACGGACTCCTTATGGTCTGCGAGGCTGTGTCCGGCGGCCAGCTCGATGGCCTTGTTGCGTCCGTCCATGCCGCCGTCGTACAGTTCCACGGCCTCACCGCGCCGGGCGTACTCGAGCTGGCGGGCCATGGCGCGCGAAATCCCGGCAATATGGGCAAGGACGTGGCCACGGGTCCAGCCCGGGAGCTCGGACGGTTGCGGGACGGATGCCTCGTCCATTTTGGTGAGGAGGCGGGTAACGATGTCGGCGGCTTTGTGAAGCTCTGCGGGCAGCGCCCCAGTGGTGATCTGAGTCATAGCGCCATGCTAACGCACCCCTTAAAGCCCTGTGGGACGGCACGTGATGTGCCATCCCACAGGATTGATGGTGCGTTTAGCCGGCGTAGCTGCGTGCTGCATCCAGTTCTGCCATGAGCGCCACCAATTGGCGTTCGACGGCGGCCGGTGCAGTTCCGCCCTGGGAGTTGCGGCTGTTGAGCGAACCCTCAGTGCTTAGCACGCTGCGGACCTCGGGAGTCAAGTGCTCCGAGATCGCTGAATACTCTTCATCCGTCAGGTCCCACAGCTCAACCCCACGGCTTTCAGCCTGCTTGACCGCAGCACCTGAAAGCTCGTGTGCTTCACGGAAGGGAACGCCCTGGCGGACGAGCCATTCTGCGATGTCCGTGGCCAGCGCAAAGCCCTGGGGAGCCAGGGACTCCATGCGCTCCGTGTTGAACTTCAGCGTGGCGATCATGCCGGACACGGCCGGAAGCAACAGCTCCAGGGTGTCGGCGGCGTCGAAGACCGGTTCCTTGTCCTCCTGCAGATCGCGGTTGTACGCGAGCGGCAAGCCCTTGAGCGTTGCCAGCAGTCCGGTCAGGTTGCCGATGAGGCGTCCTGCCTTGCCGCGCGCGAGCTCGGCAACGTCCGGGTTCTTCTTCTGCGGCATGATCGAGGACCCAGTGGAGTACGAGTCGTGCAGGGTCACGAAGGAGAATTCCTTGGTGGCCCAGAAGATGACTTCCTCGGAGATCCGGGAAAGATCAACGCCAATCATGGAGCACACCCATGCGAACTCGGCGAAGACATCGCGGGAGGCGGTGCCATCAATCGAGTTGTGGACAGCCGAGAAGAAGCCAAGATCAGCTGCAACGGCCTCGGGATCCAGCCCCAACGACGAACCGGCCAAGGCACCAGAACCATACGGCGAAACTCCAGCACGCTTGTCCCAGTCCTGGAGTCGCTGCACGTCGCGAAGCAGTGCCCAGGCATGTGCCAGAAGGTGATGGCTCAGCAATACCGGCTGGGCGTGCTGAAGGTGCGTCCGGCCAGGCATCGCAACACCCTGGTGGGCCTTTGCCTGCTCCACGAGTGCGTCGATGGTGGCGAGGACGCCAGCAGCGATGATCCGGGCATGGTCGCGCAGGAACATGCGGCCGAGCGTTGCCACTTGATCGTTGCGGGAACGGCCGGCACGGAGCTTGCCGCCCAACTGGGTTCCGGCACGCTCGATCAGGCCACGCTCAAGTGAACCGTGAACATCCTCATCGCTCTCGGCCGGGAGGTAGGCACCGCTCGCCACGTCCTCGTCCAGCTGGTTGAGGGCGGCAAGCATGCCTTCAAGTTCGGCGTCGTCCAGCAATCCGGCCTTCGCCAGCACGCGGGCGTGCGCCTTGGAGCCGGCGATGTCATAGCGGGCCAGCCGCCAGTCAAAGTGCGTGGACTTGCTCAATGCTGCCAGCGCATCCGCGGGGCCGCCGGCGAACCGGCCGCCCCACAGTGCGCCTTCGTTTGTTGCGGACGTCATTACTCGCCCGAGACCCGCAGGTCGCGGCCGGAGGCAACCTTGGAGGACATGCCCCACAGCTCGATGAAGCCGCGCGCCATGGACTGGTCGAAGGTGTCGCCGGTGTCGTAGGTAGCGAGGTCGAAGTCGTACAGCGAAGTCTCGGAGCGACGACCGTTGACGATTGCCTGGCCGCCGTGGAGGACCATGCGGATGTCGCCGGAGACGTACTTCTGGGTGTCCTCGATGAACGCGTCCAGGGAGCGCTTCAGCGGGGAGAACCACTGGCCGTCGTAGACCAGCTCGGCCCAGCGCTGGCCAACGGTGGCCTTGAAGCGGGCCTGCTCGCGCTCGATTGTGACATCCTCGAGGTGCTTGTGGGCGGTGATCAGCGCCATTGCACCCGGTGCCTCGTAGATTTCGCGGGACTTGATGCCAACGAGGCGGTCCTCGACGACGTCGATGCGGCCAACGCCCTGCGCGCCGGCACGGCGGTTCAGTTCCTGGATGGCCTGCAGCGGGGTGACCTTCACGCCGTCGATGGCTACCGGCACGCCGGCTTCGAAGGAAATGGTGACCTCGTCCGGCGCCGGCGGGAATTCCGGCGTGGCGGTGTAGTCGTAGATGTCCTTGGTAGGTGCGTTCCAGATGTCCTCAAGGTAACCGGTCTCGACGGCGCGTCCCCAGACGTTCTGGTCGATCGAGTACGGGTTCTTCTTGGTGGTCTCGATCGGCAGTCCCTTTTCCTCGGCGAAGGCAATCGCCTTGTCGCGGGTCAGGGCGAGGTCGCGGACCGGTGCGATGCACTTCAGGTCCGGGCCGAGCGTCTGGATGCCAACTTCGAAGCGGACCTGGTCATTGCCCTTGCCGGTGCAGCCGTGGGCGACGGTGGTGGCACCGAATTCGCGGGCAGCCTTCACGAGGTGCTTGACGATCACCGGACGCGAAATGGCAGACACCAGCGGGTAGTGGCCCTGGTAGAGGGCGTTGGCCTTCAGCGTCGGCATGGCGTATTCGTTGGCGAATTCGTCGCGGGCGTCGGCAACATAGGCCTCGACGGCGCCGCAACCGAGGGCGCGCTGGCGGATGGTCTCCAGGGACTCGCCGCCCTGTCCGACGTCGACGGCCACGGCGATGACCTCGGCGCCGGTGGCTTCACCGATCCAGCCGATGGCTACGGACGTATCGAGGCCACCGGAGTAGGCCAGAACAATGCGCTCAGTCACGAGAGTGCTCCTTTGTTGTTGCTTGGTTCATTTGAAATCAATGCTGCGTAAATCAGTTGTTGCCACCGCGGGCTAGTTTCCCGGTCCGGCTTCCTCGGCCATCCGCAGGAAACGGGCCGCCAGTTCGGCTCCGCCGTCGGGATCCCTGGCAACCAACAGCAGAGTGTCGTCGCCTGCGATCGTACCCAATACCGACGGCATTACGGAGTGGTCGATGGCCAGTGCCAGGAAGTTTGCTGCCCCCGGAGGTGTTCGCAGGACAACAATGTTGCCCGAAGCCTCTGCAGTTACGAGCAGCTCACCACACAGCCGGGAGAGCCGCGCGTCCAGGATTTCCTGCGTGACGCCGCTTTTAGCGTTGCGGTCACCGCCCTCCCCCGGAACGGCATAGACCAGTGCGCCTTCCTTGCCGCGAACCCTCACCGCGCCAAGTTCCACAAGGTCGCGGGACAGCGTGGCTTGGGTGACCTGAACGCCGTCGTCCGCCAGCAGGGCTGCAAGCTCTGCCTGGGAACGCACGGACTCACCCGTCAGGATCGCGGTGATACGCGCCTGGCGGGCAGTCTTGGTGGCCGGGCTGGCGCCCGGAACCGACGGATTCGTGGACACTAGAACGTGCTCTCCCCAGTGCCCTCGACGGGAGAAAGACCTTCCACGAACGCAAGTCCGGAACGGTGCATCAGCCAGGCCATGAGTGCCTTCTGGGCATGGAGTCGGTTCTCAGCTTCGTCCCAGACGATCGACTGCGGGCCGTCGATGACGCCAGCGGAAATTTCATAACCACGGTAAGCAGGAAGGCAGTGAAGAACGACGGCGTCCGGCGCGGCCTGCGCCATGGCGGCCTCATCCACGGAGTAGTCGCGGAAGAGCTGCAGCCGGGCTTCCTTCTCGGCTTCCTGACCCATGGATACCCAGGTGTCCGTTGCCACGACGTCAGCGCCTTTAAGGGCTTCGGCAGCATCGCTGGTAATGAGCACTGAGCCGCCTGTCTCGGCGGCACGCTCTTGTGCAGCAGCCACAATCTCCGGGGCCGGCAAGTAGCCAACGGGACCGGAAATACGGACGTGCATGCCAGCTGTGACGCCAGCCAGAAGGTAGGAATTGGCCATGTTGTTGGCCGCATCACCGAGGTAGGCCATGCTCAGGCCCTTCAGTTCGCCTTTGTGCTCCTTGACCGCCAGGAGATCCGCGAGGAGCTGGCAGGGGTGGTAGTCGTCGCAGAGGGCGTTGATGACCGGGACCTTGGAGTTCTCCGCCATGGCAACCAGGCCCGAGTGGGCCCCGGTCCGCCACACGATGGTGGAGACCATGCGCTCAAGGACCTTGGCGGTGTCCTCCACGGATTCCTTATGCCCGATCTGTGCTTCGCCGGGGTTGATGATGAGCGCGTTGCCGCCCATGTCCGCGATGCCGGTGGCGAAGGAAACACGGGTACGGGTGGAGGTCTTGTCGAAGATGACGGCGACGGTCTTCCGGCCATTGCCATCGGCCGCGAAAGGTTGGACGCTGTACGGCGCCGCTTTCATGCGGGCTGCGAGCTCAAGAACCTCGGCCTGCTCAGCAGCGCTCAGGTCGGTGTCCTTGAGGAAGTGACGGGTGGTGGATGTAGTCACTGTGCGTCCTTAGCAGTTTGGGCGGTAGCCGTTGTAATGAGCTCAGGCAGCGCAGCCAGGAAACGGTCTGCCTGCTCGATGGTGAGGATCAGCGGCGGTGCCAGCCGGATGGTCTTTGGCCCCGGGCTGTTGATGATGAACCCGGCGTCAAGGCCTGCAGTAACCATGGCAGGAGCTACATCGGCATTGACGTCGAATCCGATAAGGAGACCTTCACCGCGGACCTCAGTCACGGCGTCCACCCGGGCAAGACCCTCGCGTAGGTGTGCCCCGACACTCAGGACGTTCTGGAGGACACTTTGGCTCTCGATCGCGTGGAGCGTGGCAAGGGCAGCAGCCGTGGCCACGGGATTTCCACCGAAAGTGGTTCCGTGCTGCCCGGCGGTGAGCAGGGCCGACGTCGTGCTTCCGAAAGTAATCAACGCACCGACCGGGAAGCCGCCGCCAAGTCCCTTGGCAAGCGTGATGGCGTCGGGGACAATCCCCGCGTCTTCGCTGGCCAGCCATTTGCCGGTCCGGCCGATGCCGGTCTGGACCTCGTCCAAAATCAACAGGGCGCCGGCCGCCGTGGTGGCTTCGCGGGCTGCCTGCAGATATTCGGCGCTCAGCGGCCGGACGCCCGCTTCGCCTTGGATTGGTTCCAGGAAGACGGCTGCCGTGGATTCGTCGACGGCGGAGCGCAGGGCTTCGATGTCACCGAACGGAATGTGGACCACGCCGCCGGGCAGGGGCTCGAACGGTGTCCGGTAGGCCTCTTTTGCCGTGAGTGCGAGCGCACCCATGGTGCGGCCGTGGAAAGCGCCTTCGAGGGCAACAATCTTGGTGCGCTCGGCGTCGCTGTTCCGGCGGGCCAGCTTGAACGCTGCCTCGTTGGCTTCCGTCCCGGAGTTGGCAAAGAAAACCTTGGATCCGGCGGGAGCATTGGTGATGGCCAGCAGCTTTTCTGCCAGAGCGATCTGCGTGGGGCTCGTGAAGAAGTTGGAAACGTGTCCAAGCGTGGCGAGCTGGCTGGAGATCACCGAGGTGACGAAGGGGTGGGCGTGGCCCAGCGCGTTCACGGCGATGCCACCGAGGAGATCCAGGTACTCCTTCCCGTCGGCGTCCCACACGAGGCAACCCGCGCCGCGGACCAGGACCCGCTGGGGCGTGCCGAAGACACCCATCAGCGACGAGTTGTAGCGGGCCAGCCAGTCAGCGCCTGAGCTGTGGCCAGTAATGGCGTCTGTTGGGGATTCCACCAGTTCTGCTTCGTTCGCGGTCATGCGTTCACTTCCTCGTCAGGGACAACTTGGGTGCCGATGCCCGCGGTCGTAAAGGTTTCCAGCAGGATTGAGTGCGGCAGCCGGCCATCCACGATGTGCGCGCGTTCCACGCCTTCGTCGATCGCTTTCAGGCATGCAGCCATCTTGGGGATCATGCCCGACTCGAGCTTGGGCAGCATCTCGCGGAGTTCGGATGCAGTCAGCGAAGAGATCAGGGACGATTTGTCCGGCCAGTTCGCGTAGAGGCCCTCGACGTCGGTCAGGATGACCAGCTTGGAGGCGCCCAGCGCAGAAGCGACAGCTGCAGCCGCGGTGTCTGCGTTGACGTTCAGGACCTGGCCGGTAGTGGGACCGGAACCGTTGCCGTCGTCGAGGATTTCCGGGGCGACCGTCGAGATCACCGGGATGCGGCCGGCGTCGAGGATGTCCGTGATCCCGGCGGGGTCCACGCCTACAACTTCGCCCACCAAGCCGAGGTCAACTTCCTCGCCGTCCACCACGGTTCCGGTGCGGACTGCGCGCAGCAGGCCGCCATCCTCGCCGGACATGCCAACCGCATACGGACCATGGGAATTGATGAGGCCCACAAGTTCACGACCCACCTGGCCGGTGAGGACCATGCGCACCACGTCCATGGCTTCCGGAGTGGTGACGCGCAGCCCACCCTTGAATTCGGACTCGATGCCAAGCCGGCCCAGCATGGAGTTGATCTGCGGACCGCCGCCGTGCACCACCACAGGGTGGATGCCCACGTGGTGGAGGAACACGATATCCTCGGCGAAGGCACGCCGAAGGTCATCGTTGACCATGGCGTTCCCGCCGTACTTGATCACCATGGTGGTTCCAGCGAAACGCTGGATCCAGGGCAAGGCCTCGATCAGCGTGCCCGCTTTGTCCTGGGCTGCTTCGGCCGAGACGTGGCTCGCGGACGTGGTTTCCCGGGTGTGCGCAGTCATAGTCATCCGCTCAGCTCGAGTATGCACTGTTCTCATGCACGTAGTCGTGCGTGAGGTCATTGGTCCAGATGGTTGCCTCGGCGTCGCCGGCCTGCAGGTCGATGTCGACGCGCACCTCACGCGGTTCAAGGTCCACCAGGTTACGGTCCTCGCCGATGCTGCCGTTGCGGCAGATCTGCACGCCGTTCATGGACACGTTGAGCTGGTCCGGCTCGAACACGGCATCGGTGGTGCCCACGGCAGAGAGTACCCGCCCCCAGTTGGGGTCCTTGCCGAAGATGGCCGCTTTGAAGAGGTTGGAGCGCGCAACAGCGCGGCTAACGATCTCGGCGTCGCGTTCGCTTGCCGCGTTGAAGGTACGGATGGCGATGTCGTGGCTTGCACCTTCGGCGTCGCCGATAAGCTTACGGGCCAACTCGGCGCAGACCTTCGTGATGGCCTCGCTCAACTGTTCCGCAGAGGGCAGTGCTTCGGAGGCACCCGAGGCCATCAGCACCACGGTGTCGTTGGTGGACATGCAACCGTCAGAGTCGGCGCGGTCAAACGTGACACGCGTGGCATCGCGGAGGACGACGTCGAGCTCGTCCGCCGGTACCTCGGCGTCGGTGGTGAGGACAACAAGCATGGTTGCCAGGCCGGGGGCCAGCATGCCGGCACCCTTGGCGATGCCGCCAACTGTGAACTGCTTGCCTTCGGCGTCGGTTCCTGTGAAGACGGCCTCCTTGGAGACGCTGTCCGTGGTCATGATCGCCGTGGCAGCGGCCGAACCGCCGTCTGCCGAAAGCTCGCCGAACGCGGTTTCAACGCCCGGAAGGATCTTGTCCATGGGCAGTTGCTCGCCGATCAGGCCAGTGGAGCAAACCACGACGTCGGAAGCTGAGACTCCCAGCACTTCGGCCACTTTCTCGGCCGTGGCATGCGTGTTCTGGAATCCCTGCGGGCCAGTGCAGGCGTTGGCTCCGCCGGAGTTCAGGATCACGGCGTCCACACGGCCATCGCTGACCACCTGGCGTGACCAGTGAACTGGAGCAGCGGCGACGCGGTTTGAGGTGAAGACGGCGGCAGCGGACTTTCGCGGACCGTCGTTGACGACGAGGGCCAGGTCCGGGTTGCCGGAAGCTTTAATGCCGGCTTTGATGCCGGAAGCCCGGAATCCCTTGGGTGCGGTAATGGTCACGGTGCAACTCCCTGCAGGTTCAGGCCGGCGGTTTCGTCCAGGCCGAGGGCTATGTTCATGGACTGCACGGCTCCGCCGGCGGTTCCCTTGGTGAGGTTGTCGATAGCGCACGTGACAATGACGCGGCCGGCGTGTTGGTCGAAGGCCACCTGCATGACTGCGTGGTTGGAACCTTGCACTGACTTGGTGCTGGGCCACTGGCCCTCGGGGAGAAGGTGGACGAACGGCTCGTCGTCATAAGCTTCCGCCCAGGCCTGGCGCAGTTCGGCGTAGGTAACTCCGTGCCCGACTTTCGCAGTGGCCGTAGTGAGGATACCGCGGCTCATCGGAGCCAGGGTTGGAGTAAAGGACACCGTCACCGGCTCGCCGGCGGCATTGGAAAGCCCCTGCTCGATTTCCGGCGTGTGGCGGTGCCCGCCGCCAACTCCATAGGGGCTCATGGATCCCATGACTTCGGAACCGATCAGGTTGACCTTTGCCGCCTTGCCCGCACCGGAGGTACCAGAGGCCGAGACAATTACGACGTCGTCCGTCAGGAGGAGGTTATTGTCGAACCCCGGCGTCAAGGCGAGCAGGGCCGACGTCGGGTAGCAGCCCGGGACCGCAATGCGCTTGGCACCCTTGAGGGCGTCGCGCTGTCCCGGCAGTTCAGGGAGCCCATACGGCCAGGTCCCGGCGTGGGCCGAGCCGTAAAACTTTTCCCAGGCAGCCGGATCCTGCAGGCGGTGGTCCGCTCCGGCGTCGATGACTACTGTGCCTTCCGGCAATTGGGCAGCGATCTCCGCAGAAGCGCCGTGCGGGAGCGCCAGGAAGACGACATCATGCCCGGACAGGTTCTCCACAGTGGTGTCTTCAAGAATCCGACTTGCCAAACCGTGGAGATGCGGCTGCAACTCCCCTAGTCTGGAACCGGCGTTGCTGTGCGCAGTGATCGCACCGATAGTGACGTTCGGATGGCCCGCAAGCAGGCGCAGCACTTCTCCCCCGGCGTAGCCGCTGGCACCGGAGACGGCAACAGAAATAGTCATAGCTCCACTGTACAGCAAAACTATTCATGGTTGCCGATATTTATGCACGCCGTCTTCTGGCAAGTGCACGGCGTCACATAAGTTAGTGCGGACGGCGTATGCTTAGTGGAGGGTGATCCAGACCGTGCAGTCCGAACGTCGGCTGCAGCGTTGCCCGTTAGCGATACGGGGCACATATATGGCACCCACGTCCACCGCTGAGCGCCCCAAGACACGCGCAATTCAGCCAAACCCCGTTGTTCAAAGCTATTCGGAGCTCCTTAAGAGCGTGAAAGCTGCCGGTCTTCTCGAACGGCGCAGCGGGTTCTACATCTGGCTCTTCGTAGCCCTCATGATCCTCATGGCCGCCACCTGGACAGGCTTCGCCCTGCTGGGTGACTCCTGGTTCCAGCTCCTGATCGCTGCCGCCGTGGGTATTTTCTGCACACAATTGAGCTTCCTGGCACACGAGGCCGGACACAAGCAGATCTTCGCGTCCCGTCGCGCAAACGACTGGTCAGCCCGGCTCCTGGCAACAGGAATCGCAGGCATCAGCTACTCCTGGTGGGAGCAAAAACACGGTGCCCACCACAACCACCCCAACGTCATTTCCAAGGACCCTGACATCCGGAACAACGCGCTGGTCTTCTACGAAGATGCAGCCGCCGAACGCAAAGGACGCCTGGCCTTCCTGACCAGGAAGCAGGGCTGGTTTTTCTTCCCGCTCCTCACGCTCCTTGGCCTGAGCCTGCAATTCGACTCGCTTCGCTTTGTCTTCGGCAAGCAGAAGGTGCGCCACCGCTGGGTGGAGACGCCTATCCTGGTGGCCCGTCTTGCCGCCCTTCCGGTCCTCGCTTTCACCTTCCTGCCCATCGGTATGGCGTTTGCGTTCCTCGGTGTCCAGATCATGGTCTACGGCTTCTACATGGGCGCCTCGTTTGCCCCCAACCACAAGGGCATGCCTGTCCTTCCCAAGGACAGCCGAGTCGACTTCCTCAACCGGCAGATCCTTACCTCCCGCAACATCTCGGGCGGACGCTTCATGGACTTCCTGCTGGGCGGACTGAACCGCCAGGTGGAACACCACTTGTTCCCTGACATGGCCCGGCCCCACCTTCACAAGGCCGCAGGAATCGTCCGCGAGTTCTGCACGAAGCACTCCATCCCGTACACGGAAACCACGCTGATTCAGTCCTACGGGATAGTGGTCAGCTACCTCAACGAGGTAGGCCTGGCAGCTGGTCGTGGCTTCGACTGCCCCGTCGCTTCGACGCACGGACGCTTCTAGGCCTCCACAACCAAAGGCGTCATCCTTCATAGGATGGGTTCTGGAACCGGGCACCGGAAGGACCGTCCCGGAGTAAGGAGCCACCATGACGCACGCGATTGTTGCCAAGGAGCCGGGAGGACCTGAAGTCCTCGAATATGCTTCCGTGGAGCCACCCGTACCTGGTCCCGGGCAGCTGTTGATCAAGGTCGCAGCTGCCGGGGTCAATTTCATTGAGACCTACCAGCGCCGCGGCACCTACAAGGTTGAGTACCCCTTCACCCCCGGCGCGGAAGCCGCCGGAACCATCGAAGCAATGGGTGAGGGTGTAGAGGACTTCTCTGTAGGTGAGAGGGTTGCCACTGCCGAAGGTTCCAGGACCTACGCTGACTACGCACTCGTGGACGCCGCGAAGGCGCTCCCCGTGCCGGCCGGCGTCGATGATCACACTGCAGCCGCCCTGCCACTGCAGGGAATTACCGCCCACTACCTGATGAACTCCTCCTTCCGCGTGGAACCTGGCCACACGGTGCTGCTGCACGCGGGAGCCGGCGGTGTGGGACTGCTTCTAACCCAACTGTTGAAGGCGCGTGGGGCACGGGTCATCACCACAGTTTCCTCGGACGAAAAGGCCGACCTCTCCAAGCTCGCCGGCGCCGACGAAGTCCTCCGCTATGAAGGCTTCGCGGACAAGGTCCGCGAACTTACCAACGGCGAGGGCGTCAATGTGGTGTACGACGGCGTGGGTAAGGATACGTTCGACGACTCCCTGCGGAGCCTGCGCATCAGGGGTTCCATGGTGCTCTTCGGCGCCGCTTCAGGTCCCGTCCCCCCGTTCGATCCCCAACGCCTGAACTCGGGCGGCTCACTGACATTGACCCGCCCCACGATGGGCCATTTCGTCCAGAACACGCACGAGCGGCGCTGGCGCTCAGCCGAGATCTTCGAGGCCGCAGCGAACGGCACGCTGGCGGTTCGGGTCGGCGCCACCTACCCCTTGGCCGAAGCGGCCCAGGCACACAGGGACCTCGAAGGACGCCTCACCACGGGGAAGGTCCTGCTGCTGCCGTAACGGCAAAGCGATCATTCGTGCAACAAACCGTGAACGGCAGGAAGCCGCCGACACCTTTTGTTCACCTTTCTGGGCAAAGCTGACTGCGTGAGCACAGAACATTCTGCCGTGGCCGGGAACTTGGATGCCTTGGCCACCTACCGCCCCCAATTTCCGGGGGCGTCTGCAGCACCTCCTCAGCGGACCCTGGTGGATATCCTCGAAGCGACTGCGGCAGCTTTTCCGGAATCCTCGGCATTGGACGATGGCCGGAAGTCACTGAGCTACACCGAACTGCTTGGAGCAGTCCGCGCGTTCGCGCGGGTCCTGAACGCCGCTGGTCTTGGCCGAGGGGACAAGGTCGGCGTCCGCATCCCATCCGGCACCGGTGATCTTTACGTCGCCATCCTGGGAATCCTCATGGCGGGGGCAGCCTACGTCCCCGTGGATGCCGACGACCCCGAGGAGCGCGCCCGGCTGGTTTTTGGCGAAGCCAAGGTGGCCGCCGTCGTTGGTGCCGGCCTGGCCGTTGAAGTGGCAGGCGAGACGCGGAAGGCCGTGACGGAGCCGCAGAAACCTGGACTGGATGACGACTCGTGGATCATCTTTACCTCCGGTTCCACGGGTACGCCGAAGGGCGTTGCCGTCAAGCACCGCTCGTCGGCCGCTTTCGTGGACGCCGAAGCCCGTCTCTTCCTGCAATCCGATCCCATCGGCCCGCAGGACAGGGTCCTGGCCGGCCTTTCGGTCGCGTTCGATGCTTCCTGCGAGGAGATGTGGCTGGCCTGGCGGCACGGCGCCTGCCTGGTACCGGCTCCACGCGCCCTTGTACGGACCGGCATGGATCTGGGCCCATGGCTCATCAACCACGGCATCACCGTTGTTTCGACAGTGCCAACCCTGGCTGCTTTGTGGCCAGTCGAAGCCCTCGAGAATGTGCGACTACTCATCTTTGGTGGGGAGGCCTGCCCGCCTGAACTCGCCGAACGGCTCGCCGTCGACGGCCGGGAAGTCTGGAACACGTACGGACCCACCGAGGCCACAGTGGTCGCCTGCGCGGCTCCCCTGGGCGGACCTGGCCCTGTTCGCATCGGACTGCCGCTGGACGGCTGGGACCTCGCCGTCGTCGATTCCGCCGGCGTGCCCGTGGCTGAGGGTGAAATTGGGGAATTGATTATCGGCGGAGTGGGCCTGGCCCGATACCTGGATCCGGCTAAGGATGCTGAGAAGTATGCAGCCATGCCGACCCTGGCCTGGGAACGCGCCTACCGGTCCGGTGACCTTGTGCGCTTCGAAGCCGAGGGTCTGGTCTTCGTCGGGAGGGCCGACGAACAGGTCAAACTGGGTGGGCGACGGATCGAACTGGGCGAAGTCGATGCCGCACTGCAGTCTCTGCCTGGGGTGGGAGGTGCGGCCGCCGCGGTGCAAACGACGTCTGCAGGTAACCAGATCCTCGTCGGATACCTGGCGCCCACCGAGGGCTGCGTACTGGACCTGGACGAGGCCCGCAGACAGTTGGGCGAGAGCCTTCCTGCAGCATTGGTCCCCCTCCTGACGGTTGTTGGTTCGCTGCCGACAAAGACCAGCGGCAAGGTGGATCGTCACTCGCTTCCGTGGCCTCTTGCCGGCGTTGCAGCCAAGGAGGCGGGCAAAGCACCGCTGAATCTGCCGGACGACGCCCGATGGATTGTGGAGCAGTGGGAATCGGTCCTCGGCAGCCCTGTCAGCTCCCTTGACGCGGACTTCTTCGCCTACGGTGGCGGCTCGCTGGCGGCCGCGCAGCTTGTTTCCGCATTGCGTGTTCGGTACCCGACCATCACGGTGGCGGACATCTATGCGACGCCGCGGGTTGGCGCACTCATAGAGGCTGCGCGGCAGTCGCTTCCCGACGGCGGCATGCCGGGTCCCGCTGCGGAGCGCACCGTACGGCCCACAGCCCTTAAGTCGCAGGTCTTCCAGGTCCTCATGGGCGTACCCCTGCACATCCTGGTGGGCATGCGCTGGTTGACCTACCTCATGGCTGCCAACAGGCTGTTGGCCGATTTCGCTGGATTCACCGCAGCCCCCGTGGTTTCCTGGTGGTGGATCGGGACTTCCTGGCTGATTTTTGTCAGTCCACTGGGCCGCATGGCGATCTCGGTGGTGGCTGCCCGCATCCTGCTGGGCAAGGTTGAACCCGGAACATATCCGCGGTCCGGCAAGACGCACCTGCGGCTTTGGCTGGCTGAGCAAATACAGGACCTCTCCGGTGCCATTGGCCTGGCCAGCGCACCGTTCGTTCCCTACTACGCACGGGCCCTCGGCGCAAAGATCGGAAGGGACGTCCACCTGCATTCATTGCCGCCGGTCACCGGTCTGCTGTCCTTGGGAACCGGGGCCAATATCGAGCCGGAAGTGGACCTCTCCGGCTGGTGGGTGGACGGCGATTCTGTCCACATCGGCCAAATCCATGTTGGCGCGGGAGCAGTAGTGGGCTCCCGAAGTACCCTCATGCCCGGAGCCACCATCGGCGCTGGCGCGCGCGTCGAGGCAGGGTCCGCAGTGCTGGGCAAGGTGAAGGCCGGGCACCTGGTGTCGGGCTCCCCGGCCCGACGCCGGGGAAAAGCAAAACACGACTGGCCTGAGCCCAGCAGCCGAAGCCCCATCGTGGCCCGCTTGTGGTTCTCGGCATTCGCCACCGGCTCCGCCGTTCTGGCCTTGATCCCATATGTGTCCGCCTTCGCCGGTGCTTTGGTCATCTTCGCATTTGTCCGTGGGCATGAGTCTCTCGGAGAAGCCCTGCCACAGATCAGCATGGCGTTGCCGCTTGCCGCCCTCGCATGGTTCTTCAGCAACCTCATCCTGATCCTGGTTGTTGCCCGGCTCCTGGGCTTGGGACTCAAGGAAGGCTACTACCGGGTGCGGAGTCGCATCGGTTGGCAGGTTTGGGCTACTGAGCGGTTGCTGGACATGGCAAGGGACCTGCTCTTCCCCATCTATGCGAGCCTGTTTACCCCCGTGTGGCTCCGTCTTCTGGGAGCCAAGGTTGGACGGAACGTGGAGGCATCGACTGTGCTGTTGGTGCCCAGGATGACGACGATCGGCGACGGAGCATTCCTCGCCGACGACACGATGGTGGCCTCTTACGAACTCGGCGGCGGCTGGATGAAAATCGCTCCTGCCAAGATCGGGAAGCGTTCGTTCCTGGGCAACTCGGGTATGACGGCAGCGGGCCGCAACGTGCCCAAGAACTCTCTCGTCGCCGTGCTGTCCGCTACGCCGGCCAAAGCCAAGTCCGGCACCTCCTGGCTGGGCAGCCCACCAGTCAGGTTGCGCCGCACCGCCGTCGACGCCGATCAGAGCCTCACGTTCCAGCCACCCTTGAAGCTGAAGCTGGCAAGGGGTCTCTGGGAACTGTGCCGCCTGGTGCCTGTCATCCTCACGGTGGCAATCGGCGTCGGGGTCATGCTGGTTCTGGATGCGATCGCCCGAGGCTGGAGTTACTGGTTGGCCGCACTTCTAGGCGGTGTGGTGGTCCTGGCTGCCGGAGCGGTGGCGGCATTGAGTTCCATCATTGCCAAGTGGGTCCTCGTGGGCACCATTCGCGCCGGTGAGCACCCTTTGTGGAGCTCGTTCATTTGGCGCAATGAGGTGGTGGACACCTTCATTGAAATGGTCAGCGCTCCATGGTTCGCCCGTTCAGCCGCTGGAACTCCCGCTTTGGTGTGGTGGCTCCGCGGCCTGGGCGCGAAAATCGGGCATGGAACGTGGTGCGAAAGCTACTGGCTCCCTGAAGCGGACCTCGTGACGCTCGGCGAGAACTCAACCGTCAACCGCGGCTGCGTGGTCCAGACGCACCTTTTCCACGACCGCGTCATGAGCATCGATACTGTGACGCTGGGCAACGGGGCAACCATGGGACCCCATGGCGTCATCCTTCCTGCCGCAAGCATTGGCGACGGCGGCACCGTTGGTCCGGCGTCGTTGGTAATGCGCGGCGAAACCGTGCCGGCAGGGACCTATTGGATGGGAAACCCCGTGAGTCCTTGGGAGGGTCCGGCAGCACCGGCCGCCCGACTCAAGTAGATTGGGGCAGACCATGACGGCACCGATAATTACTACTGCGACCAACGCCGACCCATACACCTTGGACCACGGCAGCACCAGCTACCGTGTGGATCGGTACGAATTGGACCTCGATGTCAGGCTGGGCAGCAACAAGCTGATCGGCAAAGCGGTGCTGCGTTGCACGGCCCTGGAGCCGGCTTCGCAGATAGTCCTGGACCTGGTGGGCCTGCGGGCGTCCAAGATCCAACTGGATGGCAGGAAGGTCCAAAAGTTCAGCCAACGGGCCGAGCACCTTGTGGTCACTACTGTGTCCCCGTTGAAGGCCGGTCAGCCCTTCGTCCTTGAGATCCGCTACGAGGGTAACCCGCAACCACGTCGCGGCTTGTGGGGCGAGGTCGGCTGGGAAGAACTGAACGACGGCGTCCTGGTGGCCGGCCAGCCCAACGGCGCGGCGTCGTGGTTCCCCTGCAACGATCATCCGCGCAATAAATCATCGTTCCGGATCTCCGTGACCACGGATGACAACTACCGGCCGGTGTGCAACGGCCAACTAGTGTCCCGGTCACGAAAATCGAGCCGCGAGACCTGGGTCTACGAGCATTCCGAACCCATGGCTACATATCTCGCCACGATGCAGATCGGCCGGTATGTCATGGTGCCGCTCAACCCTGCAGACACCCATCACCGAGTTCCGCAGTTCGCCGCGGTTACTGCGGACATGGCTGACGACGCCCGCCAGGGGCTTCAACGACAGCCGGACATGATGAAGACCTTCGAGGACTGCTTCGGCCCCTACCCGTTCAGCGATTACACCTCGGTTGTCACCGAAGACGAGTTGGAAATCCCGCTGGAAGCACAGACCGTCTCCATTTTTGGCCGCAACCACATGCGTGATGCCTGGGATGCGCAGCGATTGATCGCTCACGAGCTGTCCCACCAGTGGTTTGGTAACTCCCTGACCGTCAGCAATTGGAAGGACATCTGGCTCCACGAGGGATTCGCCTGCTACGCCGAGTGGTTGTGGTCCGAGGAGTCCGGAACGATGCCAGTTGCAGCCCGTGCCCTCGCCGCCTGGAAAAAGCTCGACGCCGGGCCGCAGGACCTGCTCGTTGGCGATCCCGGTCCGGAGCTCATGTTCGATGACCGCGTCTACAAACGAGGCGCCCTGGCGCTCCACTCCGTCCGGGTGGCAGCCGGTGACGAAGCGTTCTTCGGTCTCCTCCAGCACTGGACATCGGTCAACCGCCACGGCTCAATTTCCACAGCGTCCTTCATCGAAGCCGCCGACTCTTTCATTCCGGGGTTCAATGCCGGTGCGATTCTCCGGCCTTGGTTGTACGAGGCCGCCCTCCCGCCGCTGCCGCAGGGCTAGGAAATAGCCACCGCCGCCACGAATCCCTCCGGCAGTTCCTGGCGTTCGCCGTTGATGCTGGTGATGTCCCATAGGCCGGGCCGGTCCAATACGTCCACTTCCGCGGGGTTCCTCCGCAGGCCCTCCCCGGTCATCTTCAGCCAGGCTTCCTTGCGTGCCCACAAGCGTGTACGCTGCACCGCCTTTTGATTTTCCGGCACACTCTTCAGGAAGTGCTTCTCCCCCGGAGTCAAGGCAACATCATCAAAGCCCTGGAACGCTGCTTGATCAATAGCTTCAAGGTCGACTCCCAGCCGGGCGCCCTCGGATGGATGCACGACGCCGGCCAGCAGCACCCAGCCCTGGGCTTTGGATGCGCTTAGCGCGAGAGGCTCGGGGACGCCGTCGAGCATGAAACCCGGGCGACCGTGGTCCTGGCCCTGCCCGCACTGTGGGCAGCTGTAGTCGGGCACTAGCCGGGCCGGATCCACGTCGAGGAGCGAAGCAGCGAAGTGCCATAACGCCAATCGGCCCGCGAGGAATTCTTGCCGGTCCTTGGCACTGACGAAACGGAGCGCCCGGTCCTGGGCGGGCCGCCCGAGTTCCTGAAGGCGGCCGCCCGCAACAAGCACTTCGTCGAGCCTGAGCAACTCGAACACGGGGCTCTGCACTAAGGTCACGCTGACCTGAATCGGGCGGCCACCGCTTCCCGCACAGCCGCCACATCAACATCGCCGGCTGTCTCCGCTGCAAGCACCTTGGCTAGGCGTTTCGGCCACAGCACGTGAACGCCACGAATGGAGAACGCACCCCCGATGAGGGGCCAATCGGCCTCAATGAAGCACAACGCGCCGGTGACCGGGACATCCCCTACGAAGTCTCGGACGAGATCGACTTGTTTGAGCACCCCATCGACCAGTTTCGTGCAATTGCGCCGGCCGACCAGCAGCTTCTCCACGCGTGGGCGAAGGATGCCACCCTCGATCTCCAGTTCGGGCCGTCCCTTGTACCGCTTGGCGTCGATCACCCAGATTCCACCCGGAGTGATGGCAATGTGGTCAATGTTGGCCTTCGAGCCGGGGATGCGTCGGTCATGAAGGACGGCCAAACCATCGGTGGCAAGGGCACTTAGCCTTGCGCCGAGTCGTTCTTCACCGACCGCGCCCCGATCCCAGGACTTGGTGTGCGGTCGCTCAGAGAGCGCGACGGCGAGGCCACCGAAACGACCCCACTTCCCGCGCAGCCTTTCCTCGTCCTTCGCCTTTCGGCGACCGTACTCACGTCGGGCCGATGAACCCGCTACTCCGGGATCTGCGACCGCACCCTCCGTACCAGGCGGTTCCGTGTCGGAGGACATAGCTTCCTTAGCCTCGGTGGCACACCCCAAGCAGAGGACAGTCTTGGTCTCGCTCTCGTAGATTGCCGCTGTCCCGGCCGGAAGAGATGCACCGCACTCCCGGCACACTCCGGCGAACCGGAGCCGCATCTGCTTCACGAGGTTACGTGGTTCATCGTCGGCACGGACCGAAGCGGTTGATAAATCACGGCGGTTAGACCGCGGATACGCTTTGCCATGGCTCAATCCTCCCCAAAATATTCCGAGCCTCCATTGTCTGGCCAAACAGACCGAGCTGTCGCTGATTCCGGAGGCAACTGAAAAAAATCCCCGGAACCAGGAGGTTCCGGGGATTTCATCGCATGCGAAGGCGCTACCGCTGCACTGCACCAAAACGCTCTGCAGCAACAGCCACAGCGCCGGCGCGGGCCTCCGAAGCTTCGTCGGCAGTCAGCGTGCGGTCAGCTGCACGGAAACGGAGGCCGAACGCGAGAGACTTCTTGCCTTCCTCGATGCCCGGGCCAACGTAGACGTCGAACAATGCGACGTCTTCGAGGAGTTCCCCGGCACCTTCACGCAACGCGGCAAGCACCTGGTCAGCCGGAACATCCTGCGGAACCACCAAGGCGACATCCTGTGTCGCCACGGGGAACCCGGAGATGTGCTTGGCCACAATGACGTCGGCGGCTGCTTCGAACAGCGCCTCAACATTGACCTCAACCGCCACAGAGCGTGCTGGCATGTCGTGGGCTGCGAGGAGCTTCGGGTGGAGCTCACCGGCGTAGCCCACAACGTCGCCGGACCGCAGCGCGAGCTGTGCAGCACGTCCGGGATGGAAGGCCTGGTGGCTCCCCTGGCTGACTACAAGTTCAACGCCGAGAACATCCGCGATGAGCCGCGCGACATCCAAAGCGTCGGCCCAGTCCCAGGCACGCGGCGTGTGCGTCGCCGCAGCCGGAGAATCGTGGCCAGTCAAGACAGCCGCGATGTGCAGCGGCTGGTGCGGGACGCCGTCGTACAGTGCATCCAGTACCTCATCGGACGGCTTGACGCCCAGCGGCGGGATGGATTCAGTACCGAGCTTTTCGCCGGGAAGGAACACCGAGCCGGCCTCATAGAGTGCCAGGTCACGGAAACCGCGGGAGTGGTTGCGGCGGACAACCTCGATCAGTCCCGGCAGGATGGACGTACGTAGGTAACCGTGCTCCTCGCTGATGGGGTTGGCCAGCTTCAAGGCCGGACGTTCTTGACCTTCCGTTGGCACGCCGAAGGTGTCGTTGGCTGCCTTGGAGACGAACGGATAGGACAGGACCTCCGTCAGTCCGGCGTCCGCCAGAGCTTGCACGACGCGGCGCTTCTGCTGCTGGCTGCGGCTCAGGCCACGGCCCGGAGGCGCCACGGGCAGCGTTGCCGGGATGTTGTCATAACCAACCAAGCGGGCTATTTCCTCGGACAGGTCTTCCTTGGTTTCGAGGTCGTTGCGCCAGCTCGGAGCCGTCACCAGATAGCCGGTGGAAGTCTTTTCCACAGCAGCACCAAGATCCACCAGGGACGTAGTGATCTGCTCTGCCGTGAAGTCGATACCGATACGGGCGGCGGCGAACTCTGCGGGCAGGTCAATGGTGACGGCGTCAGGGGCGGTTCCGACGTCGGTACCTGTCTCGTCCGCAGTACCCCCGGCAAGTTCAACCAAGAGGTCCACCACGCGCTGCGCGGCGACATTCGCAACGTGCCAGTCAACCCCGCGCTCGAAGCGCTTGGATGCTTCGGACGGAAGCTTATGGCGGCGACGGGAACGGGCAATCGATACTTCATCGAAGTGCGCGGCTTCCACCAGGATGTTCGTGGTGGAATCCGAAACCTCGGTGTGGGCACCGCCCATGACCCCGGCGATGCCGATAGCTCCGGAGTCATCGGTGATCAGCAGGTCTTCGACATCGAGCGTGCGCTCTTTGTCGTCCAGCGTGGTGATCTTTTCCCCCGCCACAGCGCGGCGAACCACGATGTCGCCCGCAAGCTTGTCGAGGTCGTAGCAGTGGTTCGGCTGGCCGAGCTCAAGCATGACGTAGTTGGAAATATCAACCGGCAGGGAGATGGAACGGACGCCGGCCAGACGAAGACGTGCAGACATCCACGGCGGGGTGGGACGGGAAGCGTCCACGCCACGCACTGTACGTGCCACGAAGCGGTCACAGCCCGGCTTGCCGTAGATGGGGGCGTCGTCGTTGAGCTTTACGCCGTACCCGCCTTGGAGGCTGGCCGGAGCGTTGACCTTGGAAGCCGGGTCAACGAAGGATGTTCCGGTGGCATGGGCGTACTCGCGTGCCACACCACGGATGGAGAAGGCGTAGCCGCGGTCCGGCGTGACGTTGATTTCCGCAGCCTGGTCATAGAGACCAAGGAGTTTCATAGCGTCCGTGCCGATTTCCGGATCCAACCCGATCCGTGAGAGAACCAAAATTCCATCATGGTCATCGCCGATGCCCAGTTCGCGAACCGAAGCGATCATGCCCGCAGACAGGTGACCGTAAGTTTTCCGCGCCGAAATCCGGAAGTTGCCGGGCAGCACAGCTCCGGGAAGCGTGACAACCACTTTGTCGCCTTCCACGAAGTTGTGGGCGCCACAAATGATGCCCTGCACACCGGAAGGATCGATTCCCTCGCCAGTCAGGGTCTGTTCCTGCCCTTCAGGGACAACACGGACCTGGCACCAGTTGATGGTCTTGCCATTGGATTGCGGTTCCTTGACCAGGCTCAGCACCTGGCCGACCACAATGGGACCCGTGAGTTCATCCGTGGGACGGTGGACTTCCTCTTCTTCAAAACCGACCTTGACCAGGTCCGCCATGACGTCTTCGGCCGTAGCATCGGCCGGAACCTGCGCAAATTCACGCAGCCAGGAAAGTGGGATACGCACTGTTAGATCTCCATCCCGAAGTGCTCGCTGAAACGTACATCGCCCTCGATCATGTCGCGCATATCGCCGACCTCGTTGCGGAACATGAGCGTGCGCTCGATGCCCATGCCGAAGGCAAAACCTGAATAGACGTCCGGATCGATGCCGGCAGCCCGGAGGACGTTGGGGTTGACCATGCCGCAGCCACCCCATTCGATCCAGCGCGGACCGCCCTTGGCACCGGGGTGCCAGATGTCGAGTTCAGCTGACGGCTCGGTGAACGGGAAGTAGTTCGGGCGCAGGCGAATGGAAGCTTCGTCGCCAAACATCTGGCGGGCGAAGTGCTCCAGCGTTCCACGGAGGTCGGCCATGCTCAGGTTCTTGTCAATCGCAAGACCCTCGAACTGGTGGAAGACCGGGGTGTGCGTTGCGTCGAGCTCGTCCGTGCGGAACACCTTGCCCGGGCACAGGACGTAGATGGGCACTTCGCGCTCCAGCATGGAACGGACCTGAACCGGAGAGGTGTGGGTGCGCATGAGCAGGTGTGCCTCGGGAGGTTCCACGAAGAACGTGTCCTGCATTTCGCGGGCCGGGTGGTCCGGCTTGAAATTCAGGGCGTCGAAGTTGAACCACTCGGACTCCACCTCGGGCCCTTCGGCAATTTCCCAGCCCATGCCCACGAAGATGTCCGAAACACGGTCCTGCAGCGTGGACAGCGGATGGCGCGCTCCGGCACGGCGTCGACGCGGCGCCGCCGTGACATCAACGGTTTCCTCCACCAGGATCCGGGCGTCGTTCTCGGCTTCCAGTACTTCGGTCCGGGCGGCGAGCGCCTGGTTGACCCGGCCGCGTGAGGATCCCATGAGCTTTCCGGCGGCAGCCTTGTGCTCCTTGGCGAGGCCACCGATTTCACGGTTGGCCAGGCTCAGGGGCGACTTCTCGCCTGTGTGGGCGAGGCGGACAGCCTTGAGTTCTTCGAGGGAGGAGGCAGCCGCTATCGCGGCGATCGCATCCTCAACGGCGGCGTTGATGGCGGCTTCATCCAGCGGATTCGGGATGGCAGCGCCTGGCAAAGTGTCAGTCATCTACTGTTCTTAGCTACGAGTCGGGAGCGGCCGGCATGGCTGGCCTGCAAAACGAAAGGGCAGTGCTCACCGCGGACGGCAGGCACTACCCTTCAGTCTAGTTGAAGCTCACAGGCGCCATTTAACTCCACAGGTCTAGCATGTCTTCATGACTCCCGGGCAGCGATTAAGGCAAGTCGCCAACTTCCTGAACCTGACAACACCCTTGGGGCTGTTGGTCGCGCGCGCCTCCCGATCACGCATTTCGCGTGGACCCCGGGGCCTGCTGATAGCGGCAGGGTATGCGTGGAAGCTTCCACACGCCGGAGCGTTCACGGTGGGGAACGTCGTCCTCTACCGCGCAGCGCGCGGCGTGGCAGGACGCAATGAGCTGCTCCTTGCCCACGAGGAACGGCACAGCACCCAGTACGCCTACTGCCTGGGGTTGCCGTTCCTCGTTTTCTACGGTGTCGCCGCCGGCTGGTCCATGCTGCGCGCGGGCAATCCGGCGTCGAGGAATTTCTTTGAACGGCAGGCTGGACTCGCAGCAGGCGGCTACATTGACCATCGAATCGAGGCCGAAGCATGAAACGCACCATTACCGTTACGGGAACGGCGAGCGCCAAGGCAGTGCCGGACCTGGTGACACTGACGCTGGGCGTCGAGACGCGAAGGGAGACTGCGTCCAAGGCATACGACGACGCCGGCAAGGCGGCCGCCGCCGTCGCCACCAGTCTGCGGGCGGCTGGCGTGCAGGATGCGGATCTGCGCACCAGCGGCTTAAACCTTCGGGCAGACCTGGTGTGGGTGGAGGGGCAAGGACAGAAGGTCGCTGCCTATGTGGCATCCACCAACGTGCACGTCGGCATCCGCTCACACACGGAAGCCCCCGCCACCATTGCTGCGGCGGTGGCCGCCGGTGGGGACGACATCCGGATCAACGGGATCGAGCAGGGCTTTGCGGACGCCTCCCAGGTCACGAGGCAGGCGCAGGAAGCGGCGTGGCAGGACGCGCTTCAGCGGGCGGAGCAGTACGCGTCCTTGGCGTCCTCCCGGTTGGGCTCCGTGGTTTCCATTTCCCAGCAGCCCCTGCCGGGCTCCCCTATCCCGATGGGCGGACTGGTCAGGGCCGCTGCTGTTGAAGCACTTCCCCTTGAGGCCGGCGAGTCGTCCGTGGCGGCGAGCGTCACCGTGGAATGGGAACTTTTGAAGCCTTAGGTCCATCCACCGGCGCCTGGACTGCCGTCCGCGCCACCACTGCGATGCCGGCAGCCATGGCATCGAGCGGCATGGACGGCGTCGCGCTCCCCTCGGGCACCTGCTCCGGAAGGTAGGGAAGATGGACAAATCCTCCGCGGACGCCGCCCCGGGTTGCGAGGGCATGCATCAGTGCATAGAACACATGGTTGCAGACGTAGGTTCCGGCAGACTGTGAGATCTCACCCTTGATGCCGGCGATCTGCAGGTTTCGTAGGGAGGCTTTGATCGGCAACGTCGAGAAGTAAGCTGCCGGGCCACCGGGAACCACTTCCTCATCAATGGGCCGCTTGCCCTTGTTATCCGGGATGCGGGCGTCATCGCAATTGATGGCTACTCGCTCCAGGGAGAGCCTCTCCCTTCCTCCAGCCAACCCCGTGCACAGTACGACGTCCGGCGCCAGGGATTCGACGGTGGCCAGCAGGACAGACGCTGACTCACCGAACACGCAGGGAAGCTCTACTGCTTCAACCTTGTATCCCTCGGAGCGAAGGATGTCACGTGCACGCAGGGCAGCCGTCCAAGATGGATTGACACTTTGATCGCCAAACGGTTCGAACCCAGTCAGCAGAATCATGGGCCAACCTTAGCAAGGTCCTGGATCGGCATTCGTGGTCCTTGACATTGATTCGAACATACATTCGAATAGAGTGCATGAGATGGGACGCACAAGCACTTTCGCCAACGCGTGGACCGGCGTCCGAAAGCCTTGACAGTATGGCTCCTGGCCCTGCCCCGGCCTTGGACGCCCTGCTGCCCTTGGCCGGGCTTGTGCGCTCCATCTCAACACCCGAATTCTCCGGAGTCACCTTCCATGAGGTCACCGCAAAGTCAGTGCTCAACAAGGTGCCTTCCGGTTCCAATATGCCTTTCGACTGGACAGTGAATCCCTACAGGGGTTGCAGCCATGCCTGCGTCTATTGCTTCGCCCGCAAGACGCACACCTACCTGGAGTTCGACGCCGGGCGGGACTTCGACTCCCAAGTGGTGGTCAAGATCAACGCGGCAGAGGTCCTGCGGAAGGAACTGGCCAAACCCTCCTGGGAGCGGCACCAGGTTGCCTTGGGAACCAACACAGACCCCTACCAGCGCGCCGAAGGCCGATACGCGCTGATGCCAGGGATCATCCGGGCCCTTGCAGATTCAGGGACCCCGTTTTCCATCCTGACCAAAGGCACGTTGCTGGCCCGGGACATTCCCCTGCTCAAGCATGCGGCCACCCAGGTCCCAGTGGACCTGGGCATCTCACTGGCCATGACCAATGAGGATCTTGCCGGGATTGTTGAACCCGGCACCCCTTCCCCGAGGGCCCGCCTCAAGCTTATTGCGCGGCTCCGTGAGGCAGGTCTGGGTTGCGGAGTGATGGCCATGCCTATCCTGCCTTGGCTCACGGATTCAGACGAGGCCCTTGAGTCCTTGTTCTCAGAACTCTCCAAGGCCGGCGCCACAGGCATCACTGCAGGAGCCCTCTACCTGAAGCCGGGTACGCGTGAGTGGTACATGAAGTGGCTCGCCGCCCACCATCCCGAACTCGTAGGACGGTACCGTCGCCTGTACGGGCAGGGTTCTTATGCCTCCAAGGAATACCGGACCTGGTTATCAGGGAGGATTAATCACTTTAAAGCCAAGCATGGCTTTACCGGGACGCATGGCTTCAGCCACCGCAATGCCCGGCCAGCCACCGCTCCAGCTTCGGGCACGGAGCCTGCGGTCGGGACGCCCCTGCCAGGGCAAGAACCACTTTTCTGAACTGACGCCTATGAAGAGGCCTAGGCCCTTGCAGTCACTCTTTCCAGCAACGCCCGGACTATCGGGAAGTCAGCCGGGATCCACGCAAGCCCAAGAGCTTCTTCGTCATCAAGCAGGGATACCCAGCGCAGCTCGTCGTGATCCTCAAGGGCACGAGGTGTGCCTTCAGCGAGTTCCGCCAACCAGACACGCATAGCCGCGCGCTCATTGAGGGGCCACCCGGCGACCTCACCGGACTCCAGCTCCGCCCCGAGCTGAACCGTAACTCCCAACTCCTCCGCGAGCTCCCGATGAAGGGCAGCTTCGGCCGACTCGCCGTCTTCTACTTTGCCGCCGGGAAATTCCCACATTCCGGCGAACTGCGGGGGCGCAGTGCGACGTGCTACAAGGAGTCGGGCCGGGGCGTCCAGGGAGTCGACGACGGCGGCGCCCACAACGTTTATCAGTCCAGTCACTGAAACAGTCTATGGGTGCCGCGCATCATGGGCATCGTCACATAGCAACGTCAAGTCGGGGTTACGGGTCTAAGCTTGTTATCGGATTTTCTCCACCTTTTCCCAGCCCTCAAGGCACCTCACGAAGCAGGCTCATGACTATCACCGTGTCCCCACCCGCCGCCTCCACAACAGCAAGGCGCCACCTGGGCCTGGCCATCCTGGCGCTTGCCACGGGCGGGTTCGCCATCGGCACCACAGAATTCGCGATGATGGGACTTCTCAAGGAAATCGAGGAAGGACTGGGCATCAGCACGCCCGAGGCCGGCAACCTCATCTCCGCCTATGCCTTGGGCGTTGTCATCGGAGCCCCCATCTTCGCTGCATTCGGAGCCAAACTTCCCAGGAAGCGCTTGGCCCTGGGATTGATGCTGTTCCTCTCCATCGCCAACCTGACCTCCTTCATTGCTCCCGACTACGGTTTCATGCTGCTCTCCCGCTTCGCGTCCGGGCTCCCCCATGGCGCGTTCTTCGGCGTGGCTGCCGTTATTGCGGCCGGCTTGGTGGCCCCCACAAAACGGGGTTGGGCCATCTCCATGGTCATGGCTGGCCTCACAGTTTCCAACGTCATCGGAGTGCCACTGGCCACCTGGGTGGGGCAGACCTTCGGCTGGCGCCTCCTCTTCATCATCGTGGGGGCCATCGGCCTCCTGACCGTGGCCATGGTCTGGAAATTCGTCCCCTTCGAAGCAGCGCACCCTGAAGCAAGTATTCGACGCGAGCTCGGTGCACTCAAGCGGCTTCAGGTATGGCTTGCTTTGCTGATCGGCATCATCGGCTTTGGCGGGTTCTTCGCCGTCTACACCTACATCGCGCACACCATGACCGGCGTGGCCGGCATACCCGAAACCCTCATTCCGGCAGTGGTGGCGCTATACGGGCTAGGCATGGTTGCGGGCAACATCATCGGGGGCCGCATCGCCGATAAGTCCGTCATGGGAACCATCTACTGGGTCATGCCCGGCATCGCCGCAGCATTGGTGGTTTACGCCATTGCCGCCCACTGGGCCTGGTCCGCCTTCATCATGGCTTTCGTCGTCGGCGGCATAGGCTCCATGCTCACGCCAGCGTTGCAGACCCGTCTCCTGGATGCCGCTCCCGGCGCCGCCTCGCTCGCTTCGTCACTGAACCACTCCGCCCTCAACATTGCCAATGCCTTGGGAGCCTTCCTCGGCGGGACCGTGATTGCCTGGGGTTGGGGCTACGTGGCTCCGGCCCTTGTGGGCGCAGTCCTCGCCATCCTCGGGCTGGGAGTTGCCATCATCAGCGGGCTGCTGGAACGCAAGAAGCCGCTGGCTACCCCATGAATCGCTAGCGGATAATCCAACTGCTCGAAACCGCAACAAAAAAGATGGGCTCCTCGGTTTGAGGAGCCCATCTTTTGGTTAATGCTGACCTGACTAAGCCTGGACGCGCTCAACATCGGGTTCAAGGTAGATGACCCGCGCGATCGGAACGGCCGCCCGGATCCGTTGCTCGGCGTCGTCAATCACACGGGCAATTGCTTGACCGGTATCGGCTGCACCCATGGTGATCTTGGCGGCGACCAGCAGTTCTTCCGGCCCCAGGTGCATGGTCTTGAGATGGATGATCCGGGTGCCATCCGCCTGCAGTGCCTCGGTGATGCGTGCGACGTCGTCTTTAGTGGCCGATTCACCCAGCAGGAGCGATTTGGTCTCCACAGCAAGGATGACAGCGATGGCGACAAGCAGCAGGCCGATCATGGCCGTACCCAAGGCGTCCCACACGCCGTCGCCGGTTACGAGGGTCATGCTGACGCCGAACAGGGCGAACACCAAGCCCAGCAAGGCGCCGAAGTCTTCAAGGAGGATGACCGGCAGTTCGGGCTGCTTGGCATTGCGGATGAACTTGGCCCATGTCTGCTTGCCACGGATATGGTTCGATTCCACGATGGCGGTTCGGAAAGAGAACGACTCGGCAATGATGGCGCCAATCAGGACCGCCAACGGCACCCACCAGAAGTCGCCTTCGATGCCGTGTGGGTGCTGGAACTTCTCCCATGCCTCGTACAGGGCGAAGAGGCCACCCACGCTGAAGAGGACGATGGACACGATGAACGCGTAGATGTACCGTTCGCGGCCGTAGCCAAAGGGGTGCTCGGGACTTGCCGCACGCTGTGCGCGCTTGCCTCCTACCAGGAGAAGGATCTGGTTGCCGGAGTCAGCAACTGAGTGAATGGCCTCAGCGAGCATGGACGATGACATCGTCAGGACGAACGCAACGAACTTCAGGACAGCGATGGTCAGGTTCGCGGCGAGGGCCGCCACGATCGCTTTGGTACCGCCACTTGCAGCCACGAAAGCTTCACCTCTTCGGTTTTGGGAAAGATTGGAATGGGCCAAGAAGAGTCGTCATCGTGACGATCTTGCAAGAAACACCGTACCGGGCGTCAGGCTATTTCTGCATTCCCGACCCGGGCGCCTTGCTGCGAACGGGCGCTTGCATAGAGGCAAACGGTGGCCGCTGTACCCAGGTTCAAGCTCTCCGCCGCCCCATAGACAGGAACGGCTACGCGGTGATCCGCAAGCGCCAATTCGGCGTCGGACAATCCTTGTGCCTCATTGCCGAACAACCAGGCCGTGGGCGCTTCAAGGGCATAATCAGAGGCCACATGGCCGTTTCCGAGCCGCCGGGCAGCATTCTCGTCCTGGAGCTGGTCAAGGTTTACCGTCCCATACCCGTCGGCGGCCAGGATCCCTATACCCAGTGCCCGGCAGCGCGCGACGAGATCTTCAACATCAGCCCCCAGGACCACCGGCAGGTGGAACAACGAACCGGCCGTGGACCGGACCGCCTTGGGATTATAGATATCCACGCTTGAACCCGTCAGGATTACCGCGTCGGCACCAGCGGCGTCGGCCGCGCGCAAAACTGTGCCCGCATTGCCGGGGTCCCGGACCTGGCACATGACCGCAAGAAGGCGAGGACCGGCGTCGAGCACTGATTCAAGGCTGACATCCACAAAACTGCAGACAGCAACGATGCCCTGCGGGTTGACGGTGTCCGCCATGGCGGCCAGGACGTCGTCATTGGCCAGCCGAAGCTGTGTTCCTTCTGCAAGGTCCGCGAGTTCCGGGAGCCGCTCCAGGCATGCCTCGCTCGCAAAGACTTCATGCACGACGGCGGAACCCCCTGCCGCAATGCGCTCCCGGTGAAGGGTCAAGGCCTCGCGAACCGCCTGTGGACCCTCAGCCAGGAAACGGCCGCGCTTTAAACGGGCCGGGCGCCCTGCAAGCTTGGCAACGTCCCTTACCCGATCTGCTCGGGGGTTGGTCATCGAAAAGTCTTGCGGGCGCCCGGTTTGGTTCATATAAAGAACTTTAGTGGCAGTTGCGACTAGTTCTTGATCTGCTGGCGGGCTTCGCCACCGGCCGGCTCGAAGCCGGCAGCCTTTGCAGCCTCAACCGTGGAGAACCAGTATTCAGCAGCAGTGTTCTCGTACCAAGTGGAACCCGGTACGTGGTACTTCTTGGACTCAGCGTTGCCCTTGATGGCGTGGCCTTCCGGGGCACCTTCGCCTTCAACGGCAGCAATAGCGCCATCGATGGCCGGCTTCTCGGAGACAGAAGCCTTGACAGCCGTTGCGGTAGCAGCAGCCGGAGCAACCTTGGCAGCCTTCGGTGCAGCAACCTCGGCCTTGGCAGCCGGAGCAGACGTGTCGGCAGGCAGGGAGGCCTTGGCAATGTTCACCAGAGCGGCGAATGCGTTGGCGTCCGAAACAGCCAGTTCGGCCAGCATGCGGCGGTCAACCTCAACCTCAGCGGCCTTCAGGCCCTGGATCAGGCGGTTGTAGGTGAGGCCGTTGGCGCGGGATGCAGCGTTGATGCGCTGGATCCAGAGGCGACGGAAGTCGCCCTTCTTCTTACGGCGGTCGCCGTAGCTGTACACAAACGAGTGCAGCAGCTGCTCTTTGGCCTTGCGGTACAGGCGCGAACGCTGACCGCGGTAACCCTTGGCGCGTTCGAGGATAACCCGGCGCTTCTTGTGGGCGTTTACCGCCCGCTTCACACGTGCCACGTGCGTACTCCTTCAGAAATCTTTATCCCAAGCTGCTACTGCCGGAAACCCGGCCGGCCTGAGAAGGCTTTTGGTGTAGTCGGCCGCTACCGGATGGCAGCAACCAAAGAACTTGGAACTTAGACGCCGAGCATCTTCTTGATGACCTTGGCATCGCCCTTGAAGACGATCTTGTCGCCGGCGAGGCGACGGGTCAGCGTGGAGGACTTGTGCTCCAGGTAGTGGCGGCGGTTGGCCTGCTGACGCTTCAGCTTGCCGGTGCCGGTCAGCTTGAAGCGCTTCTTAGCACCGCTGTGGGTCTTCATCTTCGGCATGGGAACCGATCTCCTTACGTATCCACGGACAAAGTCCGCAGTTCTTTCGTGCAGCCGGCCTACAAGGGCTGGCGTGCTGGTTGCTTGCCGTTGGAGGCCAGGGCCTCCGGGGCGTTGAACTAGTTGGTCTTGCGTGATGCAGGCTTCGGCGCAGCCTTGGGGGCTGCGGGCCGAGCTGCCGGCTTGGGAGCTGCCGGCTTGGCGACGGGCTTCGGAGCCGAGGGAACTGCAGGCTTCGGGGCAGCTGCCGGAACAGCTGGCTTCGGAGCTGCGGGTGCAGGGGCTGCTGCCTTGGCGGCCGGTGCTTTCTCCGCCGGTGCAGCCTTCACAGCCGGGGCCTCCTCAACCACGGGTGCTTCTTCGACTACAGGAGCTTCCTCAACAACCGGAGCCTCCTCGACTACGGGAGCTTCTTCAGCTACGGGCGCTTCCTCGGCTTCTTCAACAACCGGTGCCTCTTCAGCAACGGGGGTTTCAGCTGCGGGAGCCTCGACAGCCTCCTGCTTGGGCTCTTCTTCGGAAGCAAGCAGGCCTGCCGGAAGAAGGTCGCCCAAGGTCTGCGTCAACGGAGCCTGGTCACCTGTCGTGTCCACGCGCCCGGATGCCTTGGCCTCATTCTGGGCCTTGGCTTCGGCACGCTGGGCTGCACGCCGGGCTTCAGCCTTGGCTTCGGCCTTGTTCTTCAGCGGACCGATCACCATGACCATGTTGCGGCCATCGATGCGTGGGCTGGACTCAACAATGCCCACCTCTGCGACGTCTTCAGCAAACTTCTGAAGCAGGCGGATACCCATCTCCGGACGCTGCTGTTCGCGGCCGCGGAACTGGATCATTGCCTTGACCTTGTCACCGGCGCCGAGGAAGCGAAGTGCATGTCCGCGCTTGGTTTCGTAGTCGTGCTTGTCGATCTTGAGGCGGAAACGGATTTCCTTCAGAACCGTGTTGGTCTGGTTCTTGCGGGCCTCACGCGCCTTCACGGCAGCTTCGTACTTGTACTTGCCGAAGTCCATCAACTTGCAAACAGGAGGCTTAGCCTGCGGGGCAACTTCAACGAGATCGAGATCGGATTCGGCAGCAAGACGCAGGGCGTCCTCGATGCGGACGATTCCTACCTGTTCGCCGGCAGGGCCGACCAGCCGCACCTCGGGGACGCGGATACGCTCATTGATTCTTGGCTCGCTAATGTTAAAGCTCCTGTGGTTGTGGTGAGTTTCACCGGCAAATAGAGAAGGCCTCCAATTGCTGGTGCAATCGAAGGCCTCAAGGATCGGGTGTGCTCCCTTGAAGGGGGCACGCACTCCAGAGGCTACGCCTCGGTGTGTCCGACCAGTACCCGGCAACCTCTTGTTCCGTGAAGGAATCCTGTTCCCCGGAGGGAAAACGGCTGACGCGGGTGGGAGAGGACTCCGCTTGCAAACTGAAAATCAATTCTACAGAAATAACCCGCCAAGCGCACATTGCACGGGGCGGGAGCATTTAATGCGAATAACGACTTCCAGTCGGTCTGTGACAAGCTTACCAGTATGAGCACTGAAGACAGCAATTCGCGCAATTCCTACTCCAAGGACGCCGACACAACCACAGCTGCGGCCCCCGCGGCCGATTCCGGGGTCTCCCAGCAGATCCGTGACATCGCGGAAGTTCCGGCTGTAGAAGTCATCACCACCGGCGCGGTCCACCTGATGAGCGCCGCCGCTGTGAAGGTCGGCCTCGCCGATGACCCCAACGCAGAAGACCTCACAGACCTTGACGAGGCCCGCAAGCTCATCACTGCATTGGCCGGCCTCGTAACGGCGGCCGCCCCCGAAATCGGTTCGCAGCATGCCGGGCCCTTGCGTGATGGACTGCGCTCCCTCCAGTTGGCATTCCGCGAAGCTTCCCTTATCCCTGACGCGCCGGGCAAAGGCCCGGGTGAGAAGTTCACCGGGCCGGTGAACTAGCCAGGAACTGCCCAAAGTACCTACAACGGCGGCCCGACCACATATGTGGCCGGGCCGCCGTCGTCGTTAATGCCGCCGACACCGGGATTACGGCGAAGTTTTAGCAATGCTGGAGCTAGACCCTGGCAATGCTGGAGCTACACCCGGGCGCGGCGGCGCCGGGACATGAGGGCGAAGCCCGCGATGCAGAGTACGACTCCGGCGAAGCCGACGGAGGCAAAACCTCCGGACGGCCCTACATTGTCAATAAATATCCCGGCAAGGGGTGCGCCGAACGCAATCCCGGCCGTCAGCGCGGATCCGTACCACCCCATGGCCTCGCCGCGGCGTTCCTCATCGACGAGGTCCGCCACCTTCTCCGATGACGCAGACAGCACTGGAGCGCAAAGAAGGCCGGGGAAAATCGAGAGCACCGCCAGCGTCCAGGTATCGTGTGCGAAACCCATGGGGATGGTGAGCGCGGCCATGCCCAACAACAGCAACATGGGAGAGACCGGACGATTCATGGCACCGTAGATGAGGCCGCCCAAAACCGATGCCGCACACCAGAAGAAGAAGACGATGCCAATCTCGTTCTGGTGTCCGCCGCGCTCCAACAGGCCAACAATACTGACGTCCGAACCGCTAAGTACCATCCCCGATCCCGCAGCTACGGCGAAAAGCGCTGCAACGGAAACCGTAAACCAGGTGAAATTGCGGGCCATGCGGTTCCGAAGTCCGGCTGTACGGGAGATGGCTGCCGGTGCCATTTCAGACGCCGCCTCCTGCACGTGGCCCGGTGCGGAGGCGACCATGGCTGCCTCGGCGGCGGCAAGGTCCGCAGCGGCCCGTGCCGCGGATTCCTCCGGAGTGCACTTGGCATCACTGCGGGTCGGAGGGTTGAACCAGATCAAGAACAGGCCGGCCACGGAGACAGAGATGCCCACCGCGGTAAGTCCCACGGCCGAGAAGCCGCTCGTTGCGACGATCGCGCCAACAGCGGGACCTATCATGAACACGAGCTCAGTGGCGATGGAATCAAGCGCAAACGCGGAGCGTCGCTGGTCTCCGTCTACCATGACGCCCAACGATTGACGCACCACGCTGAAGATAGGCAATGTGAACAAGCCCCCCACGAAGACCAAGGGAAGCAGCCAGGCGTACGGGACATGCGGAACAAGAGACCAGATCACTGTTTCCGAGATGACGGAAGGGATCAGCGCCTTACGCAGGCCCACCATGTCAACGCGCCGACCACGCCAAGGCGCCCCCAAGGCAATACCTATGGTCATGACGGCGGCAGCAGCGCCCGCGGCGGCGTAGCCCTGCCCCAGCGACAGGACAATGTGCAGTGTCAGGAGCACGCCAGCCGCTGAATGCGGAATACGGGCGACCATGCCCACCAGCAGGAGCCGCCGGACAGGGCGGATGGAAAGCATCTCCTTGTAGAGAGCGAAGTTCACGGGCTAATTCCTCTTGTTCCCCCGGGGCAGTCCCCGGTGGACGGGTACTGCCGTTAGTGCCGCCCAGGCTCCTGCGCCGCACGTTGCAGTTTTACTTCAATGGAATCGACGCCCTCGGCAAAGGATTCCAGCTGCGCCCACGCCTCGTTCAGGTCAGCCACCAGCGATTGGACGGCAGCGGCGTCGAGTCCGTCCTCAAGGAACAGCACTATCCGCAGTTCCGGGCCAGCGCCTCCGCCCGGGACCGTGCGGCCGTCCGCAGTCAGGGAGGCGACGCCACCACCGGCCTGTGTTTCGAGCCGGCGCACCGCCGGAAACGACTCGGCCTGTGAAGCGAGAGCAAACTCCAGTTGATCATCAAGGTATGACGGCGTCCAGTCCCGCTGCTGAGCCAACGCCCACATGGCTGGCCGCCGAACCACGAAAGTGAACGTTGAACCGGGGTCCAACACCAGCAATTGAGCGCCTTCGGAAACGGCCGAAAGGGCCGCCCTTGCCGCATAAACAGCTACGGGCCGGGCCTCTGCATGCCACGATTCAAGAGCGGCGGCCGTGGTGAAGACCGGCATTGCCTTCCGGCCATCAGGCGCCTTAAGTGTGACTAATGCCATATCCGCCTGCTTGTCCGCGTGCAGCCCGCCAACGCCTTCGGCTTCCTCGGCGAGCTGGGCTATCACGGGAACAAAGACCCTGGCGGTAGCGAGTGAAGCCAGGACGTCTGCCTCACTGCCCGTACCGTTCAGCAGTGCAGCAACGGCGGCGAGGTAACCGGCATCAGCCGTGCCGTCGTCGTCTTCGAAATTGTGGATCCTGGCATCGTCACCACTCAGGCTCCGGCCTTCCCAAGGTTGCCCCGCGGAGTCGGTGGCTCCCCCGGCGCCAGCCAAGGCAGCAGCAATGTGGCCCGGAAGTTCGCGTCGTCCGGCATCGCGGTTGCCCGGGTGGTTCTCCGGGCCGGAATCTGTGGGACGTGAAGCAGCCATCAGCGGCGACCGGCTACATCCAGGGCTTCGGGCAGAGTGAAAGCACCTGCATAAAGGGCCTTGCCAACAATGGCACCCTCGACGCCCAAGGGCACGAGTTCGCGGAGCACGCGAAGATCCTCAAGGCTGGAGATACCGCCTGAAGCCACCACGGGCTTACCCGTTTTCTGCACCATCTGGCGCAGCAAATCAACGTTCGGGCCCTGCAGCGTTCCGTCTTTGGTGACGTCGGTGACCACGTAGCGTGCGCAGCCAGCGTCCTCCAGGCGGGCAAGAACTTCCCAGAGGTCGCCGCCTTCTTTGGTCCAGCCGCGACCAGCCAGGATGGTACCACGGACATCGAGGCCGACGGCGATCTTGTCACCGAAGCGGTCAATGGCACGTCGTGTCCACTCAGGGTTCTCCAGTGCTGCCGTACCGAGGTTTACCCGCTCCACGCCCAAATCCAGGGCGCGTTCCAGCGACTCGTCATCCCTCAGACCGCCGGACAACTCAACCTTTACGTTGAGCTGGGAGACGACCTCCCTGATGAGGTCCGCGTTGTTGCCACGGCCAAAAGCGGCGTCGAGGTCCACCATGTGCACCCACTCAGCACCGGCGTTCTGCCAGTTCAAGGCAGCTTCCAGAGGCGTACCGTAGCTGGTTTCCGAGCCTGCCTCGCCTTGCAGCAGGCGGACTGCCTGGCCATCAACGATGTCGACGGCGGGGAGGAGTTCCAGAACGGACTGGGCAGAGGTGGTCATGTGTGTCCTAGGAGTTGATGGGGACGCGAGGCGTTCAGTTGCCCGGCAGCGTCAGGAGATAGGCGGCAAGCAGGGACATCCCCGCCAGCACATAGAAGGAAACGGAAACCCACAGTGGCTTCTTCTGCTGATGGAAGGAGATACCTCCACCCACCAGCACGCCGGCAAGGCCCATAAGCACTACCGACCACACTTAGGCTGCACCACGATCGTCCGCTGCCGGACCTTGTGCCACCTTGGCTTCAGGTTTGCGAAGCCCGTCCACCCAGTTGCGCAGGAGGCGTGCCCCGGCATCTCCGGATTTCTCGGGGTGGAATTGGGTGGCGCACAGGGGGCCATTTTCAACAGCAGCGATAAAGGGGGCTCCGTGCTCGGACCACGTCACCAAAGGTGGGGCCATCCGGGGCTGGACGACGTCGAAGTTCCACTCCTGCACGCCGTATGAGTGCACGAAGTAGAAACGTTCCTGTTCGACGCCCGCGAATAGCTTGGATCCTTCAGGCACGTCCACCGTGTTCCAACCCATGTGGGGAACCACGGGGGCGGGAAGGAGCTCAACTTTGCCCGGCCATTCGGCCATCCCCTCGGACTCGGTTCCGTGTTCGACTCCGGCCTCGAAGAGGACCTGCAACCCAACGCAGATCGCCAGGACAGGCCGTCCACCCGCGACGCGGCGGCCAATCATGCGGATGGCATCGACGGCCTTGAGTTCCCTCATCACCGTTTCAAAGGCACCCACGCCGGGGACCAGCAGCCCGTCGGCATTCAGTACGTCCTCAGGCTTGGAGCTAAGAACCACCTGGGCGCCTGCACGCTCAAGGGCGCGAACAGCCGAACGTACGTTGCCCGAACCGTAATCCAGCACCGTAACCGTGGGCTTGCCTTCGGGCGACTCCGGCTTGACGGTTGCCGAAGCGTCGGTAACCGCACCGTCCTTCAGGATTTGCCCGCTCATAGCGCCCCCTTGGTGGATGGAATGCCCTCCACGCGGGGATCCGACTCCACTGCAGAACGAAGAGCCCGGGCAAAGGCTTTGAACTGGGCCTCGACGATGTGATGGGGATCCCGGCCTGCGAGGACGTTCATGTGCAGGCAGATACCGGCGTGCAACGTGATGGCCTCAAAGACGTGACGGGTCAGCGAACCTGTGAAGTGGCCACCGATCAGGTGATACTCCTGCCCTGCAGGTTCCCCTCCGTGCACCAGATACGGGCGTCCGGAAACATCCACGACTGCGTGCGCCAAGGCTTCGTCCAGAGGAACCGTTGCTTCGCCGAAGCGGCGGATTCCGGCTTTGTTGCCCAGGGCAGTACGCAAAACCTCACCAAAGGTAATGGCCACATCCTCCACGGTGTGGTGGGCATCAATGTGGGTGTCACCCGTGGCCTTGACGGTCATGTCAATCAGGGAGTGCTTGCACAACGCCGTCAGCATGTGGTCATAAAAGGGAACCGTGGTGCTGATGTCCGAGACACCGGTGCCATCCAGGTTGATCTCCACCAGGACGGAGGATTCGCTGGTGGTGCGCTCCATGCGCGCAGTGCGGTCAGCGGACGGCTTGGCGCCGGTTTCGCTCATTGGGACGTCCTTATACACGAAGAATGGGGTGGGTCTATTGACAAGTTTAGTTGGGCTGGGACGCAGCGCTGTCCAGAAGGGCTTCCAGGGCCTCAAGGAAGGCCGTTGTTTCCTTTTCTGTTCCCGCAGTCACCCGCAGGTGCCCTGGAATACCGACGTCGCGGATCAGGACTCCCGCATCCAGCAAGCCCTGCCAGACTGCGTGCGGGTTCGAAAGCCCACCGAAGAACACGTAGTTTGAGTCCGAGGCCGCAGGCTTGAGTCCCATTCGGAGGAGCTCGGTCACAATCCGGTCCCGCTGGACCTTGATGTCTTCGACGTCGGCCATGAGCGCTTCGCGGTGGTTCAGGGCGGCCAGGGCCGTGGCTTGTGTGACGGCTGAAAGGTGGTAGGGCAGCCGAACGAGCCTGATGGCATCGGTGACCTCGGGCGCGGCAGCCATGTAGCCCAACCGGGCACCTGCCAAGGCAAAGGCCTTGCTCATGGTGCGCGAGACGATCAAACGCTCCCGCCCGGGAAGCAGCGTCAGTGCGCTCGGGGTGTTGTCGTGCGCGAACTCGTGGTAGGCCTCGTCCACGATGACGATTGCCTGGCTGGCCTCGCCGGCTTCGTACACGGCTTCGACCACGTCCAGGCCCAGTCCCGTTCCCGTGGGGTTGTTCGGCGAGCACAGGAAGACGATATTCGCTCCGGTCTCCCGCACCTGGGCAGCCGCAGAAGCCGCATCCAGGCCATAGTCATCAGCTCGCACCCCACGGACATACTCAGTGTCCGTGCCACTGGCAAGCAACGGGTACATGGAATACGTGGGAGGGAATCCCAGCGCCTTACGCCCCGGACCTCCAAAAGCCTGCAAAATCTGCTGCAGGACCTCGTTGGAGCCGTTGGCTGCCCAGATATTCTCCGCGGAAAGCCCGTGTCCGAGGTAATCGGCAAGGGATTCACGGAGTTCCGTGAATTCGCGGTCAGGATACCGGTTCAGGCCAGTGGCCGCGGCGGCAACAGCCTGGGTAATCGCCGCTTGCACATCTGCCGGAACGCCATGGGTGTTCTCGTTGACGTTGAGCAAAATGGGGACGTCAAGCTGCGGCGCGCCATAGGGGCTCAATCCACGCAGGTTGGTCCGAAGGGGAAGTCGGTCAAGTCGCTCAAGCTGGTCACTCACCAAGACAGTTTAAGGTGCCGGTGCGACTGCGGAGTAACTGTGACGCCAGAGACGCTGGCCCCTCGCCCCCTGGCCGCTCAATTGGCGGGAACGAACAGCTGCTGGCCGGGCTGGATGCGTCCCCCGCGGAGATCGTTCAACTGGATGATTTCCGCGATGACATCACGGGGGTCCCGCTCCGGCGCGGCCGCACCGGCGATGCCCCACAGGGACTGCCCTGGCTGGACAGTAACCGTAACTGCCACCGGCGGCTGCAGCTGGGCTTGGGAATCAGAAGCTTTGGCCGGGGAGTTGATGAAGCCGGCAAGGCTCAGCAGCGCAGCAAGGAGAAGCATGACGGGAATTCCAAAGAAGACGATCCTGCCGCGTTGGGTAAGCCGGAGACGCGCAGGAGCCGGAGTGTTGCGGAATTCGTGGAACGTAGAGATTGCGGACATGAGCTGAGCCCTTCTGAGCGATTGCCTGCATCGGATGCCCGTTGCCGGCTGCCAATTCCTTGTGTTCGCCGAGCCCGGCCCCGAATGTTCGAACACTTTCTTCGAACATCCGAACCGCGCTCAACCTTTATAGAACACATATTCGAACCTTGCTATGACATTTTTAGCACTTATCATCGAACGGTGTCGAGACTCGCTAGAACGAATGTTTGATAAACGCCTGTGCCTGGCCTAGGTTTGAGTGAAGAAACAGGCACTGTTTCAGTGGAACAGGAGGGTCTGACATTTTTTCGGATCCCACATCCCCGGGCACACTTCAGACCGTGGCCGGGCGGAACGGAAGGGCATTGGCGAACATGGCAGCGAAAGCCACCGGCGGCGGGGCACCCCTGCGGAGCCAGCAGCCTCAAAAGAGTCCCAAAAGCCTGACTGTCCGGCAGAAGAAAATCCTGGAAACCATCCAGCGGTCTGTCAATGACAACGGGTATCCGCCCAGCATGCGCGAAATTGGCGACACCGTGGGTCTCGCGAGCCTCTCCAGCGTCACGCACCAGCTCTCCCAGTTGGAGAAGCTCGGCTACTTGCGCAGAGATCCCAAGCGCCCCCGCGCCATGGAAGTACTCATGCCTTTGACCCTTGACGGCGGGACAATTCCCGGAGTGGAAGCAGCTACTACACTCCGCAGCGCAGGCGGACTCGCCGTGACGGAACTGGCCAGCGCCAGCGACACCGCGATGGTACCCCTGGTTGGACGCATTGCTGCCGGTGGGCCCATCCTCGCCGACCAGACTATTGAGGATGTCCTGCCCCTGCCCCGGCAACTGGTGGGCCACGGCGAACTGTTCATGCTGAAGGTCGCTGGGGACTCAATGATCGATGCCGCAATTTGTGACGGTGACTGGGTGGTTGTCCGCCGCCAGAATGACGCCATCAACGGCGATATCGTGGCAGCGCTCCTGGATGACGAAGCCACGGTAAAAACCTTCCGCCAGCGGGACGGCCACACATGGCTGCTCCCCCAGAACACGCAGTACGAACCGATACTTGGAGACCAGGCCACCATCATGGGCAAGGTCGTCTCGGTACTGCGCTCCCTCTAGGGAGTTCGCCTACGTTTTCTTTGCGCCCAGGCGTTCCAGGACGCCGCGCACCACGTTGCGGTCCGTCGTTGCCCAAAATGGCGGCAAAGCGGCACGCAGGAACCCGCCGTACCGTTCGGTGGAAAGCCGTGAGTCCAGGACGGCCACCACGCCTTTGTCGCCGGTGGAACGAATGAGGCGTCCTGCTCCCTGTGCAAGACGAATTGCCGCATGCGTAGCCGACACCGCCATGAACCCGTTGCCCCCGGACTGTGCAACGGCCCGTGAGCGTGCGGTCATTAGCGGGTCATCGGGCCTCGGGAACGGAATGCGGTCAATCACCACAAGGCGGCATGAACCGCCAGGGACGTCGACGCCCTGCCACAGGGACATGGTGCCGAAGAGGCAGGTGTCCGGTTCATCGGCAAATTGCTTCACCAGTGCTGCCATGGTGGATTCTCCCTGGCAGAGGATGTCCACATCCAGCCGTGGGCGCATGGCATCTGCAGCTTCTTCGGCCGCCCGACGCGATGAGAACAGGCACAGGGCTCCCCCACCGGATGCACGGATGAGGTCTTCAAGCTCATCCAGGGCCTCGGGTGAAGTGCCCCTGCCGGGCTTGGGCAGGTGCTTGGCCACGTAGAGCACACCCTGCTTCGGATAATCAAAAGGTGACCCGACGTCCAACCCGGTCCAGCTTGGCGCCCCATCTCCAATAAGCCCCAGGCCACCGGCTGCGGGTTCAAAGGCAGATCCAATGGCCAGCGTGGCAGAAGTAAGCACCACTGTGTGCCCCGCGAAAAGGCCCTCCCGCAGGCGGCCGGCAACGCTAAGCGGGGCGATGTTGATCAGTGCGGGCGCGGTCTCGTCCGGGTGTGAGTATCCCTGCTGGGGATCGAAGGTGCTGTTTCTGGAGAACCACACCACTTCACGGTTCTCCTTGGCTGCGAGCATCCGCTCGCACAGTTCCAGAATGAGCATGAGCCGTGAGCGCGCAAGCTGCCTCCCGCCGTCGACCGCGTTTGAAGAGTCGGTTTTCGAGTCGGACAATGCGGCGCGTGTGGCATCGCGCAGCTGGTCCAGGCAGTCCAGTTGTTCGTCGTTTAGCCCATTGGGCAGCAGTCCGTTGGGGACACCGGCAATGGCCATGTCCAATCGATCGGCGGCCGCGTTCAGGGCGTCTACGGTAATAGCGGTGTGTTTGCGCGCGCTCGAAGCCGCAGCATGCACCATTGCCACGGACAGCTGACCTGTCACAGCTCCCGTGACCCGGTCCTGCAGCTCATGTGCTTCGTCAACCACAACGACGTCGTACTCGGGCAGGACAGCAAGGCCTTCGAAGGCACTGACGGCCAGCATGGCATGGTTGGTCACCACGACGTCAGCCTCAGCCGCCCGGGCCCGTGCCTGCTCGCTGAAGCATTCCTCGGCAAGCGGACATTTTTGCGCTCCCAGGCACTCCATGGACGTCACGGAGACCTGCCTCCAGGCGCGGTCGGTGACACCCGGCATCAGTTCATCGCGGTCGCCAGTGGCCGTCTTTTCGGCCCATTCACGGAGCCGGACCACTTCCTTGCCCAATTGCGACGACGGGCCGCCAACCGCCGCTGCGAAATGGGGAACGCTGGTGTCCTCACCCAGGGAAAAAAGTTGCCCCTCGGACGGCTCTTCGCTGGGGAAGCCGCCCTCCAGCTTTTGCAGGCAAACATAATTTGCCCGGCCCTTAACGAGCGCCACGTTCACGGGACGCTCAAGGGCCGGGCTTATGGTCTCCAACAGCCGGGGCAGGTCCCTGCCAACAATCTGCGTTTGCAGGGCCAAGGTAGCGGTGGACACAAGCGTCGGTTTGTTGCTGTCCATGGAATGGGCGATCAACGGAATCAGGTACGCCAAGGACTTACCCGTTCCCGTTCCAGCCTGGACCAACAAATGTTCACCGGACTCGATGGCCTTGGTGACTTGCCTGGCCATCTCGTGCTGGCCTGAACGGCTTTGACCGCCCATCCCGGCAACAGCTTTGTCCAACAGTTCGAGGGTGAACTTCTCCCCCACCGACTCGACGACGTCCGCCGCCACCTTCTCAACCATTGCTGACGAATGACTCCAGTTCGGCCGCCAATCCCTCACGGACCATGGCCACCACGCGGGTTCCGTTTTCCTCGTGCTCGAGGCTCAGGATTTCCGAATCGGAGTTGTGCAGCTTGTTGACCATGTCACCGCGGTCGTACGGGATCAACACTTCGAGGCGGACTCCCGGCCGGGGAATGGACCGGCTGATCTCTTCCAGGAGCTCAGGAATGCCCTGGCCTGTGCGCGTGGAAACCACGGCGTGCCGCGGCTCCTTCTGCTTCAGGCGTTCCACTACGAAAGGATCAGCCACGTCCACTTTGTTCAGGACGATGATTTCGGGGACCTTGCGGGCGTCGACCTCGGTGAAGACAGCACGCACTGCCGCGATTTGCCCTTCCGGGTCGGGATGGGAGGCGTCCACGACATGCAGGATCAGGTCTGCGTCGGCTACTTCCTCCAGCGTGGAACGGAAGGCTTCCACCAGTTGCGTAGGCAGCGAGCGGACGAACCCAACGGTGTCGGCCAGCGTGTAGCCGATGCCGTCCGGCGTTTGCGCCTTCCTGACCGTCGGGTCCAGGGTGGCGAACAGCGCGTTTTCCACCAGCACTCCAGCATCGGTCAGCCGGTTCAGGAGCGAGGACTTACCAGCGTTGGTATAGCCGGCAATCGCAACCGAAGGTACGGCGTTACGACGGCGGTTGGCCCGCTTGGTCTCGCGCGCAGGCTTCATGGCGGCAATCTCCCGGCGAAGCTTGGCCATGCGCGTCCGGATCCTGCGGCGGTCGAGCTCGATCTTTGTTTCACCGGGACCACGGGAACCCATACCGGCGCCGGCTCCACCCACCTGGCCACCGGCCTGGCGGGACATGGAGTCACCCCAACCACGAAGCCTGGGGAGCAGGTACTCAAGCTGTGCGAGCTCAACTTGTGCCTTGCCTTCACGGCTCTTTGCATGCTGCGCGAAGATATCCAGGATCAGCGTGGTCCTGTCCACCACCTTGACCTTGACGATGTCCTCAAGTCCGCGTCGCTGCGAGGGGGAAAGCTCGGTGTCCACCACAACGGTATCGGCTCCCGTGGCAGCCACGATGTCCTTGAGTTCCTGGGCCTTGCCCGACCCCAGGAACGTTCCGGGATCCGGTTTCGTACGGCGCTGAACCAGTCCGTCAAGGACCTCTGATCCGGCAGTCTCTGCCAGTGCTGCGAGTTCGCGAAGCGAATTCTCGGCGTCAGCCAAGGTGCCTTCTGTCCACAGGCCGGCCAGGACGACGCGTTCCAGGCGCAGCTGCCGGTATTCGACCTCTGTGACGTCTTCGAGTTCGGTGGAAAGGCCCGCTGTACGGCGAAGTGCACGACGCTCGGCCAGGTCTTCCTGGTCGCCGTCGTAAATGCTGTGTTCGTGGTCAAGCGTGGAGATCGCTTGTGCCCTGCCGAAAACGCCCTTGGCATCATTGTCATCGGATGCCTGTGCGGGTACATCCTTGGAAAGAATCCGGTCAATGACGGCCTGGATTTGTTCAGGACTCATGTCCTGGGCGTCGGAATCGGATCCGGAGTGCTTCTGGGTGGTCATGGTCTCCTTAGACTGTTCGGCATATCCAGAATAGTGCTGTTTGGTGTCCAATGGGACGGTATTCGCGGTGGGCTGACGGGCTTCGGCCATATAGGGCCTCCTGTGGTGCTTGAATCGAGCGGGTTGGTCCGCGGGAGGTCCTGTCCTGCAGGAGAATTCGTCGCCAATCCAGAAGCCAGGCGCTGACGGCAGATGGCTGGGCCACTGCTTTCGCGACAGCTGGGTGGGACATGTTCTACTGAGCAACCGCGATCCACCAACAACGGGAGATGCGGAGTCTGCCGGACGGAACCTGCGGGCGGAATGGCCATGCGCCGGGCTGATGTGCCAAGCGGGCCTGCATCGCGGGCAGGTGCCTTGCCGACTGTTTGGCCGGCTCGGGCTGATTACTCAAAGATCAAGAACATGCCTTCCACATTAGCAGCACTGTCAAACCGTCCCGGCCCGAGGGCAGTTTCCCAAGCCGCCGGAAGCCAACTAATCTGGCAAATTATGGAGTCTGCACACTATTTCAGCGCCCAACCGGCCGGTCCGTTTACCCGCAAGCCCCTCACTGTGGAACTGGCTGGAGCTACCCGTCAGGTGCAGACCTCGTCGGGCATCTTCAGCCCCGACGGTGTGGACAAAGGCACCAAGGTCCTTCTGGCCGAGGTTCCACCGCCCTCGCCCCGGGGCAACCTGCTGGATATCGGGTGCGGTTGGGGCCCTATTGCCCTCACCATGGGGCTCATGGCGCCCCATGCACAGGTCTATGCCGTGGACGTCAACGAGCGCTGCATCGCCCTGACCAATGAAAACGCCGTTTCCCTGGGCTTGAACAACGTGAAGGCCAGCCTCCCGCAGGAGGTAGATCCCGGCGTCGAATTCGACACGATCTGGTCCAACCCGCCCATCCGCATCGGCAAGGACGAGCTGCACTCGCTTCTCCTGACGTGGCTGCCCCGGCTGGCACCGGGCGGCAACGCATGGATGGTGGTCCAGAAGAACCTGGGCTCGGACTCACTCCAACGCTGGCTGGCCAACGAACTGGACAAGTCCTACGCAGTCTCCCGGGAAAGCACTTCCAAGTCCTTCAGGATCCTTCGGGTCAGGAAAGCGTCCCACTAGCCACAATGACCGCCGGCCCGCTGAGCTCAACGTGTTCGCGGCCGTCCTCGCCGGGGAAGAACTTCACTTCCACTACGCCGCCGGGAACGTTGACCTGCCAGGCATTGGGGGCGCTGCTGCCAGCCCAGTGACGTATTGCGACGGCGGCCGCACACGCACCGGTGCCACACGATTGCGTCTCGCCTACGCCGCGCTCGTGGACGCGCATGGTGATACTTCCCACACCGTCGTGGACCAGCGGTTCAGCGGGCACCACGAACTCGACGTTGGTGCCATTGGCAGGCTTGGGATCCACGACCGGAGCTGTGAACAGCTTCGTGGCGGCGAGCTCACTGAGCTCAGCAAGTGCTACCACCGTGTGCGGGTTGCCCATGCTGACCGACAGCCCGGGCCGGGCCACCTCCAGACCATCTGCGCTGACCAAAGCATCCATGGCTTTGCTTTGTGCTTCTGCAGGGAAGATGAATTCCCATGGGCCCATATCCACGGCATAACCGCCGGACGTGCGCACAATCTTCTTGATGCCGCCACGTGTTCCGATGGTCAAGGACTGACCCGGACCGAGCTCAACCAGGCCTTGGTCGATCAGGAAGTGTACGAACACTCGGACACCGTTGCCGCACATCTCGGAGAGCGAACCATCGCCGTTCCGGTAGTCCATGAACCATTCGGCAGAGGCGTCCTGCTCAAGCAGGATGCGGCCTTCGGGCAAATACCGCGAGGGGACAGCCCGGATAAGACCGTCACCACCAATTCCCCGATGCCTGTCGCACAGCTGTGCTACCTGCTCTGGTGAGATCTCGTGGACAGCACCCGGATCAGCAATCAGGACGAAGTCATTACCCGTTCCATGGCCCTTGGAAAACGCCAAACCGGAAAGGCTGGCAGTGGACACGGTGGCACCGGCAGCGGCGGACTGCTGGGCGGGAACTGCGGCGGTTTGATCCATGGGACTAGGCTACCCGCCGGGCAGGTTCGGTCAGAAATTGCTGTATGGGAGTGGCAGCCCGGCTAGGCCAGCGCCACTGCCTTGGCCACAAGGTCCGGGTCCTGCCAATCGAGCCAGGCGATGCGGGGATCGGCCCTAAACCAGGTCAATTGCCGCCGGGCGAACTGCCGCGTGGCCACAATGGTTTCCTCAGCTGCCTCCGGGACACTGGCTTCGGCGTCGAGCACCCTGAGGAACTGCGCATATCCCAGGGCACGCGAGGCCGTTTTGCCGCGCCGCAGCCCAGCCGCATCAAGGCGTTCCACTTCCTGGAGCAACCCCGCATCCACCATCCGGTGTACGCGGAGCGCAAGCCTCTCCCGCAGAACCTCCCGTTCCACAGCCAGGCCAATCTGTATGGCCGGCTGGAAGTACTCGCGTTGCGGCATGAACGAGCTGAACGGCCGTCCCGTCATTTCGTAGACCTCCAAGGCCCTGATCACCCGCCGGGCATCCCCCAGACGCCCTGCCGAGATGGGATCCACCTTTTCAAGCCGGGCACGCAACGGCGCCAGACCGAACGTTTCCCATTCGTCCTCAAGCCGTTTTCGCAAGACAGGGTCCGTGCCGGGAAACTCCAGTACATCCAGGGCGGCCCGCACATAGAGGCCCGAGCCCCCCACCATGATGGCGCGCTTGCCCCGCGCGTGCACGTCACTAATGACGGCGCGGCATTCCGCCTGGAAGTCCGCCACGCTGGCTTCCTCGGTGACATCTTTTGTGTCCAGCAGATGGTGTGGCACACCCCTGCGCTCGTCCACAGTGATCTTGGCCGTCCCGATGTCCATGCCCCGATAGAACTGCAAGGCATCAGCGTTGATGACCTCACCATCGAGGGCAAGGGCCAGCTCGACGCCCAGGTCCGATTTACCGGAACCGGTGGGGCCGACGACTGCGATGACCGGCGGCGCGGCATGGGAGGGAGCCATTCGACCTCGAATAATGGGCGTCAGGCGCCGCGAACAGGCAGTGACGGCATGCCCAAAGACACACCTTTCCTGCCCGACGCCGCACCCGCGCTCGGAACACCGCAGGAATCTGCCTGCGAACGATCCCAGGCGTCACCAGCCCTTGACCGGCGCAACATGTAATCGTCCAGGCCGGCAGGATCGGCAACCAGGTGGAATGCCGCGGCTTCGGTAATGGTCACGGTGACAAAGTCACCTGGTCGGGGGGTTTCCGCACCATCAGGTACCGAGAAGTGAACGAGTCGCTGATCCTTGGACCGGCCGGACAACCGGTGCGTTTCCTCTGCTTTGCGGCCCGACTGCGCTGTCACCAGAATTTCCACACGGCGACCCAGCTGCTTGGCGTTCTCCTCCGCGGCGATACGGTCCTGAAGGGCGGTCAGCCGTTCGAAACGTTCCTGGACCACTGCTTTGGGAAGTTGCTCCGGGAGCTCGGCAGCAGGCGTACCAGGCCGTTTGGAGTATTGGAAGGTGAAGGCTGAGGCAAACCGCGACTTCTCGACGACGTCGAGCGTCGCTTGGAAATCCTCTTCGGTTTCTCCGGGGAAGCCAACAATGATGTCCGTAGTGATGGCCGCATTGGGAATCCGCTCACGCACCTTGTCCAGGATGCCAAGGAACTTGCTGGAGCGGTACGAGCGCCGCATATCCTTGAGTACCTTGTCCGAGCCCGATTGCAGGGGCATGTGCAACTGCGGCATCACGTTGGGTGTCTCGGCCATCGCATCAATGACGTCGTCCGTAAACGCTGCCGGATGCGGGCTGGTGAAGCGTACGCGTTCAAGGCCTTCGATCTCACCACAGGCACGCAGAAGCTTTGAGAAGGCCAAGCGGTCACCGAACTCAACCCCGTAGGAGTTCACGTTCTGGCCCAGCAACGTAACTTCCACGGCGCCGTCGTCCACCAAGGCCTGGATTTCGGCCAGGATTTCCCCGGGACGCCGATCCTTCTCCTTGCCGCGGAGCGATGGCACGATGCAGAACGTGCAGGTGTTGTTGCAGCCTACTGAAATCGAAACCCAACCGGAATAGACGGAGTCGCGCTTGGTGGGGAGGGTGGACGGGAAGACGTCCAGGGATTCCAGGATTTCGAGCTGGGCCTCGTTGTTGTGCCGCGCCCGCTTCAGCAGTGCCGGAAGTGCTCCTACATTGTGGGTGCCAAACACAGCGTCCACCCAAGGAGCCTTCTTGACGATGGTTTCCCGGTCCTTCTGGGCGAGGCAACCGCCGACGGCGATCTGCATGCCAGGGTTGGCTGCCTTGACCTGCCGAAGCTGGCCAAGGTTTCCATAGAGCTTGTTGTCCGCATTTTCCCGAACGGCGCACGTGTTGAACACCACGATGTCCGCAACCTCACCCTCCGCGGGCACGTAACCAGCATCCTCAAGGAGGCCAGCCATACGTTCGGAATCGTGGACGTTCATCTGGCAGCCGAAAGTACGGACCTGATACGTCCTCGGTTCAAACGGGGCAGGTTCAAACGCGGCAGATTCCATCGGGGCACGGGCATCCGTCACTTGGGCATCAGCATTGATTGCCAATGCTACGGCCGAAGGCGTGGTTTCTGCTGAGGGGGAAGGAATGGTCAAACTCACTACTCAAGGGTACCGGCTTGGGCAAGTACCTCACCGACGATCCGGAAGGCCATCGAAGGGGCATAGCCCTTCCGGGCCAGCATGGATGCCAGCCTACGGGTGTACTTGTCACGTTCTACACGATCGGAGAGATCCACGCCTGGCCTCAGTTTGCGCTCAACGAGCTCACGAGCGGCGATTTCCTCGTCTTCATCGCTGAGCTGTGAGAGTGCTTCCTCGGCATCATCGAGCTCGATACCCTTCTCCGTCAGCTCACGGCGAATGGCACCTTTGGCCAGTTTTCTGCTTTGGGAGCGGCTGCGCACCCACATTCTGGCAAACTCAGCGTCGTCAATGAGCTGGACTTCCTCGAAGCGGTCCAGCACAGCCTCAGCAACATCCGGAGGGACATTCCGCTCGGCCAGCTTGCGGGACAGCTGCAGCCGACTCCGTGGCGCCATCGTCAATTGCCGCAAGACGATGGCGCGGGCCATGGATTCGGGATCAGGCTCAGGATCGCCGGAGACGGAGGACTCCGGGTCCGGCCCGGTTCTAGCCGTCAACGGCCTTCAGCTTTGGGGAGTCTGCCTCCGGCTTGACACCCACGCCAAGCTTTTCCTTGATGAGACGCTCAAGTTCCTGTGCCAGCTCCGGATTATCACGCAGGAAGCGCCGTGAATTCTCCATGCCTTGGCCCAGCTGATCGCCGTCGTACGTGAACCACGAGCCGGACTTCTTGATGATGCCGTGCTCTACGCCCATGTCAATGATGCCTCCCTCGCGGGAGATGCCCTGGCCGTAGATGATGTCGAATTCGGCAATCTTGAAGGGCGGGGCCATCTTGTTCTTGACGATCTTGGCCTTGGTCCGGTTACCGACGGAGTCGGCACCTTCCTTCAGCGTCTGAATGCGACGGACGTCGATGCGCACTGAGGCGTAGAACTTCAGGGCCTTACCACCGGTGGTGGTTTCGGGCGATCCAAAGAAGACGCCGATCTTCTCACGCAACTGGTTGATGAAGATGGCGGTGGTCTTGGTCTGGCTCAGGCGACCGGTGATCTTTCGCAGGGCCTGGCTCATGAGCCTCGCCTGAAGGCCGACGTGGGAGTCGCCCATCTCGCCCTCAATTTCAGCACGTGGGACCAAGGCAGCCACGGAGTCAATGACGATAATGTCCAGGGAGCCGGAGCCCACAAGCATGTCCATGATTTCCAGGGCCTGCTCACCAGTGTCCGGCTGCGACACGAGCAGTGCGTCCGTGTCCACCCCAAGTTTGGCGGCGTAATCGGGGTCAAGGGCGTGCTCGGCGTCGATGAAGGCCGCGATGCCACCGTTACGTTGCGCGTTGGCTACAGCGTGCAGCGCCACTGTGGTCTTACCAGAGGATTCCGGGCCGTAGATCTCCACGACGCGGCCGCGGGGCAGGCCGCCAATGCCAAGGGCGACATCCAGTGCGATGGATCCAGTAGGAATGACTTCGATCGGGGCGCGGGTGTCATCACCCAAGCGCATGATGGAGCCTTTGCCGAACTGCTTGTCGATCTGGGCAAGCGCTGCTTCGAGCGCCTTTTCACGATCCGGGGTTGCCGCCATGGTTCACACCTCTGATGCTTTCTCGCTGTGGAGTGGCCTGAATGGCCGCTTTCCTGTCATGTCAGACGCTATTACGGCTCCCTGACATTTTTTGAAGCCGATGTGGGCTATGTGGATAACCAACCCTCGGATTGCCTGTGGAATGCGTCCTTCAGGAACAATTTTCCTCTCACAGGAGCATATCCCTATCCGAACAGATATTCGAACAACGCGCGCGGGCGTGTCACCACCACAGGGCTGGAAGTCCCCCGGCAAACATGGCCGGAGACTTCAGTTGGCCGCAGGCTTGATATCCCTGCCGAGCCTGCGCTCCAAAGGGACATCCTGGACTTCGCATATCGCCAGCCAGACTTCCCGTGGCTGGTAGCCGGCAGCCAGCGCCTCTACGGCAGTCCGCCCTCCCACCCCGGCCAGCACCAGGGAATTGGCCAGGACGCGGGAATAGCCTGCCCCAAATTCATCGTCCATTAATCGCCAAAAGTCACTTGCCCTCACGGATAGAGTCTCTCACGACGCCGGACTCTAGAATGGTTGCCATGAGCAATCCTCTCCAGAGCACGCCCCCCGAGGCCGTGCCAGGCGAAACCATAGACGACGCCCTTCAGCAGGTGGAACACCAGCTGAGCCTGCTCTGGCGCCGTGCCCGTTCCATATCGCATCAGTTGTCCCGCCAGGTCCATCCCGACATGGAGCCTGCCGCGTACGGACTGCTGACGATCATTCGCCGCGAAGGCCCCATCCGCCTGACGGACCTTGCCTCGTGCATCGGAGTGGGCAAGCCCTCAGTGAGCCGCCAGATCGCATTTCTGGAAAGTATCGGCTTGGTCTACAAGGAGGCAGATCCGCAGGACGGGCGCGCCCAGTCCATTCGCCTGACGGAAAAAGGCGAAGAGAAGATGCACCAGGTCCAGGACGCCCGCCGGCAGGTGTTCCGTGAGCGACTCGGTGAGTGGCCTCTGGAGGATGTCCAAACCCTGGCCGAGTACATGGGCCGGCTCAACGCCGTCTACGGTGAAAGTATCATCAGGGACGCCACCCTGAAGGAGACCGAGTCCGGGGAGACCGCCAATCCCACCGAGGACTAACGCGCCTCCAAACGCGGCTTTAGGCCGCGCAGCAGCACATGCGAAACGTCGCCGGACGCGAAAGGTCCCCAGCCTAGGCTGGGGACCTTTCGTGCTAATTCCTGATGTGGTGTGACCGTTACCGGGCTCCGGAGAGCATACCCTGCGGGAAGTCGTCGGTCAGGTCAAGATCGCGACCGTAACGCTGGGAGAATTCCTGCGGAACGGTGTCCGGAACAGCTACGCCCTCCGCAACAGCCACGCGGTCACTGACTTCGCGGAGCATGCTGGACAACGGAACGTCCAGGGCGGTGCAGATAGAGGACAGGAGCTCGGAAGAAGCCTCCTTTTGGCCGCGTTCAACCTCACTCAGGTATCCAAGTGAGACACGGGCGCTGTGCGAGACCTCGCGGAGGGTACGGCCCTGACGCTGGCGGACATCGCGCAGTACATCACCGATTTCGTGGCGTAGTACAACCATTTTGCGCTCCTTCTGTTCGCTCTGTGCCTGCTTAGCCAAGCCCACATCCTTCCAGCGGACAACGCCGTTTACGGATACGGGCTGCTTTACCATCTGTATCGCCTTGCTCCCTCGTTCATCCGGTTCGCTGGCTGGCGGACCGGTGTGGTTTTCTACATCCTAGGCGCCCCGGCTGTTCCGAAGCGACACAATGACACAACTATTGGCAATGAGTTTTTGTTCCCGGCTACTTTACGAACGGTAACCAACCCCTTCCAGCGCATCAAGCAGGCGCGCCAGCGCAGCTTCACAGGCTTGTTGCCTGATACTCTGCCTGTCCCCCGAAAAGCTGAATTCAAACGACCCCGTGCCGGTACCCGTAGCGACGCCAACAAAAACAGTTCCCACTGGTTTGCCGTCATGGGGCTCCGGACCGGCCACGCCGGTGGTGGATATTCCGACGTCGGCCATGCAGGCCCGCCTGGCGCCCTCGGCCATCGCCTCAGCTACTGCGCCGTCCACTGAACCAACCGCGTCAAGCAGTTCCGTTGAAACACCGAGGACGGAGGCCTTCACGGAGTTCTGATAGGCAACCACACCGCCCTGCAACATTCCGGACGCACCGGGAGTGTTGGCCAGGCTTGCCGCCACCATTCCGGCTGTCAGCGACTCCGCCGTCGCCACGGTCAGGCTCTTTCCCAGCGACACGGCCACTGCCGCCGTCGCCAGCGCTGCCGCTTCGGCAGCGTCTCCGGGGTGACTCATGCTCCGCGGCCAGCGGCACGAAGCCGGAGCGCCTGGACGACGTATTCCGCTCCGGTCCATAACGTGATGGCAAGGGCGGCCATCATGACCCAGAAGGCCACAATGACCAACCACGGTGCGATCGCCTCAAGCGGCAGGATGTACAGGAAGATGGCCACTGTCTGGATGACTGTTTTCAGCTTTCCGCCGCGTGAGGCCGGCATGACGCCGTAGCGGATCACAAAGAACCTCAGTGCCGTGATGCCCCACTCGCGGACCAGGATGAGGATGGTCACCCACCAGGGCAGTTCCCCGAGGATGGACAAGAGCACCAGCGCTGAACCGATGAGCAGTTTGTCCGCAATGGGGTCCGCGATCTTGCCGAAGTTGGTGATAAGGCCACGCGCGCGGGCGATATCGCCGTCGAGCTTGTCGGTATAGATCGCTACGGCGAAGGCCACGACTGCCGCCCATCGCCAAATGCCTTGATGGCTGTCATCTGCCACGAGGAACCAGACGAAAAACGGAACCAGGACGATGCGGAGCATCGTGAGGATATTGGGAAGGTTCCAGACGTCGGAGCTGCTGGAAGAGGCGTTGTCACCTTCGGCTGTAGTCACCCCTCTAGGCTACCGTCCGGTGAGCGACCAGGCGTCCTCGCCATCCTCGTCCTCGTCATCGGAGCCGTCGGCGCCGTCGAAATATTCAACAGCCTGGGTCCGGTTGTCCAGATCCGCTGCCACCAGGTCCTCGGCATAACCGCCGACGGCGATGTTGGAGTTCGCGTTATCGCTCAGGGCCGCAGTGTGGGCGTCAGGCGCAGCCGGGGATTCCTGTCCCTTCATGGCAGCAAGCACGGCAGCGAGGTCATCCGGCTTGACCAGGACATCGCGGGCCTTGGATCCCTCGGAGGGACCCACGACGCCGCGGGACTCCAGGAGGTCCATAAGGCGCCCGGCCTTGGCGAAGCCGACACGAAGCTTGCGCTGCAACATGGAGGTGGAACCGAACTGGGTGGTGACCACCAGTTCGGTGGCCTGGAGCAGCACCTCGAGGTCGTCTCCGATGTCGTCGTCGATCTGTTTCTTGGGAGCCTCGGCGGCGACGTCGTCGCGGTACACGGCCTGCAACTGGCCTTTGACGTGTTCCACAACTTTATGGATTTCGGATTCCGTCACCCAGGCACCCTGCACACGCATGGCCTTGGAAGCGCCCATCGGCAAGAAGAGCGCATCACCCTGGCCAATAAGTTTTTCGGCGCCCGGCTGGTCCAGCACCACTCGGGAGTCCGTGACGGACGAGGTGGCGAACGCCATGCGGGAGGGAACGTTGGCTTTGATGAGGCCCGTAACAACGTCCACGGAAGGTCGCTGCGTAGCCAGCACCAGGTGGATGCCCGCGGCACGGGCCAGCTGGGTGATGCGGACGATCGAATCTTCGACGTCGCGAGGCGCCACCATCATGAGGTCCGCGAGCTCGTCCACGATGACCAGCAAATACGGGTAGGGCTTGATGACACGCTTGGAGTCAACCGGCGGAGTGACCTTGCCTGCCCTGACCGCCTTGTTGAAGTCGTCGATGTGCTTGTAGCCGTAGTTGGCGAGATCGTCATAGCGGGCGTCCATCTCGCGAACCACCCATTGCAGGGCTTCGGCAGCCTTCTTGGGATTGGTGATGATGGGTGTGATCAGGTGTGGAACACCTTCATAGGCAGTCAGTTCAACGCGCTTTGGGTCCACCATGACCATGCGGACTTCGTCAGGCGTAGCGCGCATCAGGATCGAGGTGATCATGGAGTTCACGAAGCTTGATTTACCAGCACCTGTAGCACCGGCCACCAGGAGGTGGGGCATCTTGGCAAGGTTGGCCACTACATAACCACCCTCGACGTCCTTGCCGACACCCATGACCATGGGGTGGTCGGTCCGGCGTGCGTTCTGGCTGCGCAGCACATCACCCAGGGAGACCGTTTCGCGGTCCGTGTTGGGAATCTCGATGCCGATCGCGGACTTACCGGGAATGGGGCTTAGGATGCGTACGTCGCTGGATGCCACCGCGTAGGAGATGTTCTTGGAGAGCGCGGTTACGCGCTCCACCTTGGTGCCGGGAGACAGCTCGATTTCATAGCGTGTCACTGTGGGGCCGCGACTGAAGCCGGTCACGGCGGCATCGACGTTGAACTGCGTCAGAGTGTCCGTGAGGGCGGCCACGACGGCGTCATTGGCCTCGGTGCGCTCTTTCGGAATGGAACCTGGCGTGAGGAAGTCTGAAGCCGGCAGGGTGTACGTGACGTCCCCTGCCAGGGACAGTTGCTCCGTGCGCTGGGGAATGGGCGTCGGCGGCGGAGGCGGCGTTGCCGGCCTGGCCGGAACCTGCGCCACGGTGGGTGCGGTCATCTCCGGGGTGAGGACGGGAATGGCCTCGGTGGGGTTGTCGATGCCGGGAGCGGCACCCAGGCCCTGGGCAGCCTTGATCTTACCCACGGCTATCTCGGCCTGGGTGGGGCGGCGTACGCCCGGCGGAACCCGGGGTGCAGACGGTTGGGGAGTTTCGTCGTCGTCGACTATTGCGTGCTCAAAGGCCTCGTCACCGACGTAGCCTTCCAAACCGGCATCGGTGTCCTCATCCTTGCCGAAGAGACGCATCCGCTTCTTCTTCTTGGGCTGTGCAACAGCCCCGTTTTCATAGAGGTAACTGCGATCATGGGCATCTTTGCCGGACTCGGCGTCCATGAGGTCCACGCCCATGAGGTGCTCGTAGGCAGAGCGGATCCTGGAGGGGATCGCCCCGAACGGCGTGGCCGTGACGATCAGCACCGACACGAAGGCCAACAGGCTGTAGACGATCACCGGGACAATGGCATGGATGGCAGCCAGTGGAGACGCTGCAAGGAAGCCCAGCATTCCGCCCGCCCTGCGCAGACCATCAAAGCCATCAGCCACGGTGGGCTGGCCACCAATAATGTGGGCCAAGCCGGAGCCGGCAAAAGTCATGATCATGAAGCCGATGCCAACGCGGTTGTTGCCGCGGCCATCCTGCGGTTTGCGGAAGAGGCGGAAAGCGCAGATGAAAAGCATGAAAGGCAAAACAAGCGACATCCAGCCGAACGTGCCGTTGACCACGCTGTAGACGGCGTCAGGCAGCCATCCTGTCAGACCCCACCAGGTGAACGTTGCAATGCCGATTCCCAGCACCAGGTTGAACAGGGCTGCGCCGTCGCGGCGATCGGCGGGATCGAGGTCGCTGACGTCGTACCCGATCCGGCGGACTCCTGCGCCCACAACGTGGCCAATACCCTGCCAGGCGCCTGCGAGCATGCGCAACGGCAGCGGCGCGTGGGGCTCGACGGCGGCCGGCTGCTTGGAGCGTGCACTGCTGCCCCGGCCGTTCCTGGACGTGGCTGCACTGCTTTTGGATGCAGCTGCGCCCCGGCCTGTGCCGCCGGATTTACTGCTGGAGCTGCCTCGTGGCGTGGAGGAAGTACGGGTCGCCATGGTTGCCACGCTACCCCAAGGGGGCCCGAAATCCGCGGATTTCAGGCCCCCTGGGAAGCATGTTGCCGGTGGACTACGCTTCCAGGACCACCGGAATGATCATGGGACGGCGACGAAGCTTCCGGTTCACCCACGTTCCGATGATCCTGCGCACGACCTGCTGCAGCTGGTGGTTGGTGTGGTCTGCGTGGTTGAGCACGGCTTCTTCCAACGCAGCGTTGATCTTGGGGATGATTTCGTCGAAGACGGCGTCGTCCTCCGCCACACCGCGTGCATGGATCTCCGGTCCGGAGACGATCTTGCCGGTGGTGCGGTTAATGACCGTGATGATGGAGATAAAGCCTTCGTCGCCCAGGATACGGCGGTCCTTCAGATCCGCATCGGTGATTTCACCAACGCTGGAACCGTCCACATAGACGAAGCCGACCTCTACCTGCCCAACGATGTTGGCCTTGTGGTCCTTCAGGTCAATGACAGTGCCGTTATCGCTGAGGATGATGCCTTCGGAGGGCACGCCGGACTCTTCGGCAATATTTCCGTTGGCAATCAGGTGCCGGGTTTCACCGTGGACAGGCATCGCGTTGAGGGGCTCAAGGATGTTGTAGCAGTACAACAATTCGCCGGCAGCTGCGTGCCCGGACACGTGAACCTTGGCCGTCCCCTTGTGGATGACATCGGCACCGAGCTTCAACAATCCGTTGATGATGCGGAACACGGCATTCTCGTTGCCTGGAATAAGGCTGGAGGCCAGGATCACGGTGTCGCCCTGGCCAACAACCACACGGTGGTCCCCGTTTGCCATGCGTGAGAGTGCTGCCATGGGCTCGCCCTGGGAACCGGTGGACATCAGGACCACCCGGTCATCGGGGAGATTGTCAATGTTCTTGATGTCCACCAGGATCCCGTTGGGCACGTCAAGGTACCCCAGCTTGGCTGCGATAGCCATGTTCCGAACCATGGAACGGCCGACGAACGCAACGTTGCGGCCGTGCTTGGCTGCGGCGTCGAGGACCTGCTGGACGCGGTGAACGTGGGAGGAGAAGGAAGCCACGATGATGCGCTTCTTCGCCTGCCCGAACAAACGATCAAGGGTGGGGCCAATTTCCTTCTCGGCGGTGGTGAACCCGGGAACGTCGGCATTGGTGGAGTCGGCCATGAAGAGGTCCACTCCTTCTTCACCCAGGCGGGCGAAGTGGCGGAGGTCGGTGATGCGGCCGTCCAAAGGCAGTTGGTCCATCTTGAAGTCGCCCGTATGCAGGACAGTGCCGCCCGCTGTGCGAATGAAGACGGCCAAGGCGTCCGGGATCGAGTGGTTCACTGCGATGAATTCGCATTCGAACGGGCCGAACTGCTCCACCTGGCCCTCGCTGACGGTCAGCGTGTACGGCTTGATCCGATGCTCCTGCAGCTTCGCCTCCACCAAGGCCAGCGTCAACTGGGAGCCGATCAACGGGATGTCAGCTTTGAGGCGCAGCAGATACGGAACAGCACCGATGTGGTCTTCGTGGCCATGCGTGAGCACCACCCCAACAACATCCTGCAGCCGGTCCTCGATGTAAGAGAAGTCGGGAAGGATCAAATCAACGCCGGGCTGCGTTTCCTCGGGAAAAAGTACGCCGCAGTCAACGATCAGCAACTTGCCGTCGATTTCGAAGACCGCCATGTTGCGGCCTATCTCCCCCAGTCCACCTAGCGGAACAATCCGCAGTGTGCCTTGCGGCAGTTTCGGCGGAGTAACCAGTCCAGGAAGGGCTGTTTGGGTCATATTGTGCTTCTTTCCGGCGGTGCCGTCCTAGACGTTGAAGTCCATTCCGGCTTCCGCCAAATCCCCGCGGATGGTTTTGATCTCGGCCTCGTCCGGCTCCACGAGGGGCAAACGGACAACCGAGTTGGGCAGGACTCCCTGCCACTTGAGAATCTGCTTGGCGGCTACAGCGCCTTGGACCCGCGTCATGGTTGCGCGCACCACGGGTTCCAGTTCGAAGTTGATGGCCCGCGCCGTGGCAAGGTCATTGGCATTGACAGCGTCAATGAGTTCGCGGAATCGGCGGGTAGCCACGTGCGTGGTCACGCCCACGAGGCCTGCTGCCCCCAGCGCCATCCACTGCAGCGTGAGGCCGTCGTCGCCTGAGTAAAAGACCAAATCGGTCTCGGCCATGACGCGGGTGGCTGCGGCGAAGTCCGCCTTGGCGTCCTTGACGGCCACGATGTTCGGGTGCTTGGCAAGCCCGATCATGGTCTCGGGCGCGATTGCAATGGACGAGCGGCCGGGGATGTCATAGAGCATGACCGGCAGGTCCGTAGAGGACGCAATCGTCTCGAAGTGGGCGCGAACGCCGGCCTGGCTGGGCTTGTTGTAGTAAGGAGTGACGATCAGAAGGCCGTCGATGCCAATCTGGGCCGCGCGCTGGGACAGATGCACGGAGTGCGCGGTGTCGTTGGTGCCGGTTCCGGCAATGATGGCAGCCTTGCCCCCCACGGCTTCCTTGACCGCACGGAACATGCCGAGGTTTTCTTCGTCAGTAAGGGTTGAGGTCTCTCCAGTGGTACCGGTGACCACGAGTCCGTCGCAACCGTCCTGGACCAGCTTCTCCGCCAACGCCGCGGCTTGGTCGTAGTCGACCTTGCCATCCTCGGTGAACGGGGTGACCATGGCGGTCAGCAGGGTACCAAGTGCGGGAATGTGGGCGCGGGAGTCAGACATAAGAAAAACGTTACCCTGTCACAGCCATGTTCCGGGAATGGGTTCCGCGTGATGGTCGTCATCGACCCTGCTGACTATGCGGGCTTGGGCGTCCTCGCAGTGCCCTCAGAGCAATATTGCGCGACCGCTTTTTCCTTCAATTGTTCCGCCCAGGCGACCAAACGCTGGGACGCGCGAACGTAGTCGAAGAGTTCCCTTGGCGTGAGGGCCTCAAGGTCCGTTTCAGCCAGGCGACGTGCAAGCTCAGCACCTGGCGCCTGCTCGGCGAGGACCGTTCCCTCGCTGCGCCACTGGACATCTTCCGGCGGTTCACCTGCCACGAGTTGCCTGAAAAGGAAGTCGACAACACCTGGACTCATCGCCCTCATGGGTCCTTGGAGGCCTTCCGGAGGCTTTGGAGCATCGTTCATGAAGGCCATGTTATTCGAACATATATTCGAAGACAAGGCCTGTGGGCCGGCAGCGTGTGTCCTTCATACTGGTTCCATGCGGGTGACGACTGTGTTGGTGGAGGGCGAAAGTGACCGGCTTGCGGTGGAGACACTGGCCGTTCGCCTTGGCCATGACCTGAAGGCTGAGCGCGTCACTGTGGTGCCGATGGGAGGCGCGACCAACATCGTTCGCTTCCTTGACCGCTACGGCCCGAAAGGCACGGACCACCGGTTACTCGGACTTTGCGATGCAGGCGAAGCACAGGGCATCGCCCGCGCACTCAGCCGGGCAGGCCTTGGTTCCGGCTCCTTGTCCGGGAGCGGCTTCCACGTTTGCCAAGCGGATCTGGAGGACGAACTCATCCGCTGCCTTGGCGTCGATGCGGTGCTCAACGTCATTGCGGCCCAAGGTGAGCTTGCCTCGTTCCGGCTCCTCCAACGCCAGCCCTCACAGCGCGGCAAGCCGGCACCGGCACAGCTGCGCCGGTTCTTCGGGGGACGCAGCGGCAACAAAATCCGGTATGCCTCCCTGCTCGTCGACGCACTGCCGGCAGGACAGGCACCCCCACCGCTCGCCCGCCTCGTGGAATCATTTCCGCAATGAGCTATCTGCTGCCACGATGCTTCCAGCCCGCTTCACAGCAGGGCCACAGTCCCTTGTGAGACGATCGCAGCATGACTTCGCAAGAGACGGCGCCAGCCCGGAAGGTGCCCAGGGGACGCAAAGTCTCCACCCGCCTTACGGGCATAGATGCCGCCCGCGGCCTGGCCTTGCTCGGAATGATGGCCACCCATCTGATGCCGACGTTCGGCCCCTCCCCGCAGTGGGAGCCCACGTGGGTCGGACTGGTTTTCTCGGGCAGGTCCGCTGCGCTGTTCGCAGTCCTCGCCGGAATCGGGTTGGCACTCACCACCGGAAAACAGGAGCCGCGCCAGGGCCTGGACCTCTGGGCGGCGAGAAGCGGTGTCGCGATGCGCGCCTTGGTGATTGCCGTCGTCGGGCTGACGCTTGGGGGTTTGGAGGTCAACGTCGCGGTCATCCTGGTCCACTATGCCGTCTTGTTCCTGTGCATCCTGCCGTTTCTGGGATTGCGACTGAAAGCACTCTGCTTGTGGGCGCTCGGCTGGGTACTGGTCTCATCCCTGATCGCCTACCTCGTCCGGCCCTGGCTGCTCGACGCCAACCCTCCCCTGCAGTTGGGGCACAACCCAAACAGCGAGGACCTTGAGACACCGGGACGCTTGGTCGCCGACTTGTTCTTCACGGGCTACTACCCGGTGTTCCAATGGATCACCTATTTGCTGATCGGACTGGCGATCGGCCGTTTGGCGCTCACGACGGCGAACGTCCAGTTGCTGCTGTTCACCTGCGGATTCGCGGTGGCCGCTTTGGCGAAAATCGTAGGAACCCTGGCCATGGAGGTATGGGGCGGCCGCGCCGCACTGGAAGCACTGCCGGGAACACGGGGATACCCGCTGGAGAGCATGCTCCAAGTGAACCTGACAGGCTTGCAGCAGGTGGACTCGTGGTGGTGGCTGGCAAGCGCGGCACCGCATGCCGGCACCACCCTGGATCTGCTTCACACCGGTGGCGTGGCTGCCGCCGTCGTCGGCTTGTTCCTGATGCTGGGCACCCTTGCCCAACGGATCAAGGTCAACTTCCTCATGCTCCTCAGCGGTCCGGGCGCCATGACTCTCACGCTGTATTCACTCCATGTCTGGGTGGTATCCGGTTTCCACAACAAGCCACTGCCAGCAGGGTGGACTGACGAAGGAATGTATTGGACGCAGGCTCTGGCCGCTGTAGGCATCGGCATCTGCTTTGCCCTCCTGCGCTGGCGGGGACCTCTGGAGTGGCTGGCCCACCAGGCGTCGCGCCTGGGCAGTTACCGCCCGGCCACCGTGGGCTGAGAGCGGAAGAGCTTCACGGCGTCGCGCATTGAAGCGCGGGCACGTTTGCGATCGCCGGAGGCGTCGTAGGCGCAGCTCAGCCGGAACCAGGAACGCCAATCCCCGGGTGCTGCCTCGGCCTCCGCACGATACTTTTCGAACTCGGCGTCAGCGGCAGCCCGGACAATCCGGCCACCGGGCGTGCGCGGCAAGGTATCCACAGGAAGGCCTCCCTCGGCCTCCAGGACCTTGGCCATCTGTTCGGTCCGCGCCCCAAACAAGAGCTCACGAATGAGCGCCCAAGCGCCAATCACAGGCAAAACGAGGTAAGCCGCGCCGATACCTTTTGCCACCGGATTGGGATCACCAAGCAACAGGATGGAACGCTGGAGGGACACCACCAGATACAACACCAAGAGCAGGGTGATGGCACCAACCCAGATTTTGGTGCGGTTTTTCTTCACAGACTCCCAAAAAGTACCCATGATCCTAAAGCCCCAGGTCCAGGTAGCCATCCAGGCCCACGGTCAAGCCTGGGTGCTCCGCAACTTTGCGAAGCCCGAGCAGCACACCTGGCATGAACGAGGCACGATCGAAGGAGTCATGGCGCAGCGTCAGCTGTTCACCAGGCCCGCCGAACAGCACTTCCTGGTGCGCCACCAGCCCGCGGAGCCGCACGCTGTGGACACGTACACCCTCCACATCGCAGCCCCGGGCGCCGTCCAGGGACGTTTCCGTGGCATCAGGACTTGCCGGCACACCTGCTTCCTGCCTGGCCTGGGCAATCAGCTGTGCAGTACGCACGGCCGTACCTGAAGGAGCGTCAACCTTGTTCGGGTGATGCAGTTCAATGATCTCCACGGACTCGAAGTACTGCGAAGCCTTCGCCGCAAACGCCGACGCCAGCACGGAACCCAAAGCAAAGTTCGGGGCGATCAGAACGCCCGTTTCCGGCTTCTGCTCCAAAAGCGTCCGCAACGACCCAAGGCGCTGCCCATCCCAACCGGTGGTCCCGACCACTGCATGAATGCCATGTTCAACCGCGAAGCGGACGTTGGCCTCGGTAGTGTCCGGAACAGTCAGGTCCACAACATACTTGGCACCTGCATCGAGCAGCGTCTGCAGGGAATCGCCGCGACCGAGAGCCGCTACCAGCTTCATATCGTCGGCTGCTTCAACAGCCTTCACGGCTTCAATTCCCATGCGCCCGTAGGCGCCCAGCACTGCAACGGCAAGTTGTTCGGTCATGCCTTTAACCCTACCGCCGGGCCGGGGTGCGGCAGGAACCGTGACTTCGCAACCACTCCCCCGGGCCGTTCCCCCTACTCCCCGGGCCGTTCCCCCTACTCCCCGGGCCGTACCCCCTACTCCCCGGGCCGTACCCTCTTACTCCCCGGCCCCGACCCATTCCACGGTGCCGTCGCTGAAGAACTGTTCCTTCCAAATGGGCACCTGTTCTTTGACCCGGTCCACAAGTTCCGAACAAACGGCAAACGCCTGTCCCCGATGGGCGGCCGCCACGGCACACACCAACGCGGGATCACCTATCTCCAGCATCCCGATCCTGTGTGCGGCCCAAATCCTGACGGGCTGCGCTGCTTCGCCGGAGTGCTCGGCCACCAACTGCGCGACTACGTCGGCCATGATCCGGTGCGCTGTGGGATGCGCGCTGTAGCTCAGGCGGTCCACGGGCTTGCCCGAATCGTGGTTGCGCACGACGCCGCTGAAGCTGACTACTGCCCCGGCGGTGTCAGACTCCACCGCGGCAATTGCCTGGTCCACGGAGATGGGCTCGGCACTCAGGACCGCGCTAACAACTTCAAAGTCTGTTTCAGTGCCCATGGCTTCCTTCCAATTGATCGCAAAGGTGCCCGATCACCGGATCCAGGACGGTCAAGCCGTCCATGACGCCCTTCGGGGAACCGGGCAAGTTAATGATGAATGTCTTTCCTGCTGCCCCTGCGTGCCCACGGCTCAGCATTGCCATGGGCGTCTTTGCAGCGCCCGCCCGCCGAATGCCTTCCATAATGCCCGGGATCTCACGATCCAGCAGCGGCAAGGTTACTTCCGGCGTCCTGTCGTCCGGGCTCAGGCCCGTTCCGCCACTGGTGATGACGACGGCGGGCTGCTGGGTCAGGAGCGCCCTCAACGCCGCGCCAACAGGCTCGCCATCCGGCACCACCATGGTGGGAAAGGTATCAAAGCCGTGCTCCTTGAGCCAGTCCAGGATGACGGGGCCGGTTTCGTCGGCGTAGATTCCCGCTGCCGCACGCGTGGACGCTATGACGACGCCGGCCTTCCGCGGCCCGTGGGCGTTTGGTTCGCACGCACTCATGCTTGGGCTCTTTCCGGCGCCGAACTGCCCCGGTTCCAGTCACCGTGCTTCCAATCCCCACTTTTGCCACCGCTTTTTGCCAGCACCTGAATATCTGTCAGGACTGCGTGCTTATCCACGGCCTTGATCATGTCGTAGACGCTCAGGGCCGCTACGGAGGCAGCGGTGAGTGCTTCCATTTCGACGCCGGTGACACCGCGCGTCTTCACAGTAGCCAGTACTTCGATCGAGTCGGCTCCCAGCTCAAAATCGACCGTGACCTTGGAAATCGGCAACGGGTGGCACAGCGGGATCAGTTCGGGTGTCTTCTTGGCGGCCATGATCCCTGCCACGCGCGCCACTGCGAGCGCGTCGCCCTTGGGAAGTTCGCCGGCGCCGAGAAGGGCCAGGACTTCGGCAGTACTGCGGACCGTGGCCGTGGCTGTCGCCTCACGCGTGGTGACTGCTTTCTCGGAGACATCCACCATCTGGGCGGTACCGTCTTGACGGAGATGGGTCAGGCCGCCGGTGTTGCCGGACGTGTTCGTGGGAGTTTCATTCACAGCATCCATACTTCCACTTCGCTTCCCTCAGCGAGTTCCGTGACGTCGCTGGGGATCTGCACCAATGCGTTCGAGCGTGCCAAGGCATGCACCAGGTGGCTTCCCGCGCCACCCTCCATGCGGACGGAGCCGTCAGGCAGCACCGTTCCGCGGCGGACTTGATGCTTGCCCTCTGGTGAATGCAGCGGTTCCACCAAACGCGCCCGCTGTACCGGCCTCATTGCCGGGACGCCGTGGATCAGCGAAAGGGCAGGGCGCAGGAACATCTCATAGGAAACGAGGGAGCTGACAGGGTTGCCCGGAAAGCCGAGGAACGGAACGCCTTCAAAGCGGCCGATTCCTTGTGGGCCTCCTGGCTGCATGGCCACGGGCAGGAACTCCACGTGCTGGGCGGCCATGGCTTGCCGGACGACCTCGTATGCCCCCTTGCTGACGCCGCCGGTGGTCACTATCAGGTCTACCGGGCGCCGGCCGTCATCGCTGCCAAGGTGGCTGCGAAGCAGTTCGAGCAATTGCGCGGGATCATCATCGGAGATCCGGCTTCGCACGACGTCAAGGCCTGCTTGGCGCATGGATGCTTCCAGGAGGGTTCCGTTGGAGTCGTAGATCTTGCCGGGCGTAAGATTCCGGCCCGGTTCCAGGACTTCATCGCCCGTGGTGACCAGCAGGACTTGCCATGGCCTGCGGACTTCGACGGCGGTCAACCCCAGCGCGGCCAACAGGCCAAGCTGAGCGGGTCCTAGACAGGTACCTGCGGGAAGGGCCAGGTCCCCTTCTTTGATGTCGCTGCCCGCGTGCCGAACATAGGTATTGGGAGCAACGGCGGGGAGTTCAACCTCAACATCCCTTGCCTCGGGATTCGGGAAGGTGCTGGGGCGTGCCCGCTCAATGGGGACTACGGCGTCGGCGCCGTCGGGGATCATGGCGCCGGTCATGATGGGCGCCGCAAAGCCTGGCTTCAACACCTCAGGAGCCGCCCCCGCCGGAACAGGTGCCGCCACCCGTAGCTTCGCGCCGCCGTCGGGAATCCCGGCAGAGTTGACGGCAAAGCCGTCCATTTGGGAGTTGGCGAATGGCGGCAGGGAAAGTGGCGCGTGGAGGTCCACGGCCAGCACCTTGCCCAGCGCGTCAAGCAGTGGCAGCTTTTCAGTGGCCATGGTGGCGGCAGGACCGCTCAGTAGTTCCACCACGGCGTCGCGATGGGCAGCAACGGATCTGGGCAAGGACATCCTCCTGTGTGGTCACGCTCCTGTCCGGAGATTATCAGGACGTACCCAGAGTAGGGCCTTATGTGACCTTGACGTTGATGGTGTGGTAGCCGGTGGCGCCGTCGGGAGCTACGGGGGTCCGGTCTTCGGTTTGTGGTTTGCCCGAAGAGTCGGTGGCACGCACTTGGACTTCATAGTCGCCGGGTGAGAGGTCAACTCCCAGCTGCCACTGGTACCAGGTATCCGCGGATATCCCTGGTGCAAGCATCACCTGTCGCCAGGGGCCACGGTTGATGCGGAGCTCCACATGGTCCACCCCACGATGCTGGGCCCAGGCCACACCGCCAAATTGCACTTTGCCTGCTTTGACCGTGCGCCCACTACGCGGTACATCGATGCGGGACTGCGTCTTGATGGGGCCGTGATCGCTCCAGCCACGGGGAGTCCAGTAAGCGGTGTCGTCCGCAAACCGGGTGACCTTGAGTTCGGTGAGCCATTTGGTTGCCGAGACGAAGCCGTAGAGTCCCGGCACAATCATCCGCACCGGGAATCCGTGTTCCAGGGGCAGCGGCTCGCCGTTCATGCCAACGGCAAGGAGGGCGTCGCGGTCGTCCGTGAGCGCTTCGAGGGGCGTACTTGCCGTCCAGCCATCGTTGCTGGTGGAAAGCACCATGTCTGCCCCTGGTTTGGGACCGGCCATGGCCAGGAGTTCCCGTACAGGCCAGCCAAGCCACAGGGCATTACCGATGAGGTCGCCGCCCACTTCATTGGACACGCACGCGATGGTGATGTGCCGCTCCGTCATGGGCTTTGTGAGGAGCGTCGCGAAGTCGAGCTCGACCTCGCGATCCACCATTCCGGTCACTTTCAGTTTCCACTGTGGAGGATCGATGGCCGGCACAGTCAAAGCGGTGTCGATCCGGTAGAAGTCGGGGTTCGGTGTCACCAGGGGGCTGATCCCTTCCAGGGGCAGCGATGCCCCTGCAGGGATAGCCTGCTGCGTCGTCGATGGAGCCGGCAGCGTTAAAGAGCCCCTGAAACCGGAAGCCACCGTGGTGGCCCGCGTAAGGATACTGGTGACCACTCCACCCACGGCTGCCGCAAGCGACGTGGCCGCCACGGCGTTCAGGAAGCTCCGCCGTGCCAGAGGGGCAGGTTCCGGCGGAGGTGAGGCAGGCGGAGGTGAGGCACTGGCCGGATCTGACGGCACCACGCCGGATGACGCTTCACGTAGCGGGACCCACGTGCCTAGGCGGCGAATCAGCGTGCGGAGCAGCAGCATGGTGACGACGGCGGCCACGATGGGTGCGATGGCGGCCTGCGGTGTAGTTTGGGCCCGGGTCAGGACAGCGCTGAGGCCCGCCGCACCGGCCAAGGCCGCCAGAACAAGTCCGAGTCCGGTTCGACGGCGCTCCAGAATCCCGGCCAGGGCAGCCAGAACCACGGCCACAACCAGGATGGAAGCGACCAGCACGATCTTGTCCGCCGTCCCGAAGAGCTGCACGGCGAGGTCCTTCACTCCGGGAGGAACGGAATCGATGACGGCGCCGCCCAGTGCCGTCACTGGCGAAACGAGGGGGCTAAGGAAGCCCGCGCTCAACTCGCCTGCCGCAATGCCTGCTCCCCCGGCCGCCACACCGGCAACCGCAGCCCAGAATCCGGGCTTTCTCATGCTGCGCCTCCTTGGCGATCCACAACAGATCCTGTTTGAACAGATCCTGCCGGAAGCGAACCAGCCGGAAGTGACAGCGCAAACCGACAACCGCCGTCGACGTTTTCCACCTTCACAGCTCCCCCGTGCGCTTTGACAATGCCAGCCACCATGCTCAATCCGATTCCTGCTCCGCTGTAGCTTCCCTGCGATCCCGACGGGTTCCCCCGTGAAGGGTCCTTCTGCCAGCCGGTTTCGAACAGGTGGGGAAGGTCCTCCTCCGGGATGCCCCCGCAGTGGTCCTGAACTGCGACCACGGCGTTTCCGTTGTCGCGCCCCACGCTGGTGTGAACGTCCGTGTCCGGCCTGCTGTAAATGATCGCGTTGAGCAGCACGTTCCGGATCGCCCTGGCCATGCTGGGTCCGTCGGCCACGGCCATGCACTCGCGGTCTCCTCCGCCGGTGAGCGTAATGCCGCGTTGGGCGGCCAGCGGCGCCAGATCGGACAGAGCATCACTGACAAGGTCATAGAGGTCCAGGGACTCGGCGCGCAAGCGAAGGCTTCCAGCCTGGATCTTGGACAACTCCAGAAGGTCGTTGACCATGGCAGTCATTTGTTTGGTCTGCCCGATGATCTTCCGGTAGTACTCCGGGATATCGGCCACCATGCCGTCCTCAAGGGCTTCGGTCATGGCGCGCATGCTGGCAAGTGGAGTACGGAGATCATGTGAAATCCACGAGACGAGCTCGCGCCGCGCGGTTTCAATGGCGGCTTCCCTGGCCCGCGATTCCGCAAGGTTACGGCTGCTGGCCTCCAGTTCCTGGGCCAGTTCAGCGAGTTCCGAGGTCATGGCAGGTCCGGTCCGCTTTCCGTTTTTAGTGCTGTGGTCCAGGGTTTCGCCCCGGCCGAGTCTCCTGGCCGCCGCCACAAGGCGCGCCGCGTTCCGGGATACCCCGGCTCCCAGCACGAGCGATAAGGCCACTGCTACTGCCGAAGCCATGGCCAGGATGTACCACATGACCTCAAGGTCCCTGGCGGAAATGAACATGGCATTGAACGCACTGACCATGCCTGCCACAAGGACAGCCACGGTAGCCACCACAACCAGGCAGATCTGGGCCAACACCGAAGCCCGGCGAAGGACACGTAGCAGCACAAGCGTGATGGCACCGATGACCACTGCCCACAGGAGCACCCAGGCAAGGATGGTTGCAAGCTCAGTGCCCTCCATGGCCATCCCCCTTGGCGTCGAACCTGTAGCCAACGCCCCAAACCGTCTTAAGGAGCTCAGGCTTGGTGGGGTTGACTTCGATCTTCTCGCGGAGGCGCCGCACATGGACGGTCACAGTGGAAAGATCGCCGAAGTCCCAGCCCCAGACTGCCTTGATGAGTTCTTCCCGGCTGAAGACCTGGTTTGGCCTGCGCAGCATGAAGGCCAGGAGATCGAACTCACGCACCGTCAAAGTCAGCGGCGTTCCACGGTGCGTGACGGTCCGGGATGAGGGATCCAGTTCAAAGCCTGCCAATTCGACAGGTGGTTCGGGGGAGAATTCCTTCACGCTGCGGCGAAGGACGGACTTGACGCGAAGGACAAGCTCCCGCGGCGAGAACGGCTTGGTGACGTAATCGTCCGCGCCCATCTCCAAACCAAGGATGCGGTCATCTTCGGTTCCCAGTGCCGTAACCATGATGACCGGCACGCTCATGCTCTGGCGGAGCCGGCGACACACTTCCACACCGTCCAGCCCGGGCAACATGCGGTCCAGAATCACAAGGTCCGGCTGTCGGGTTGCTGCGAGCCTGAGCGCCGAGAACCCATCCCCGGCCACGTCCACCTGGAACCCGGCTTGCAGGAGATAGTCGCGGACGACATCAGCGATGGTCTGCTCGTCTTCGACGAGAAGGATGCGGCGATTGCCGGGCTCTGCCGCTGTTGATGCCGATTGCATGCTCACGCTTTCAGCATAGGTACGCCGAAGCTGCCCGGCATCGGATACGGGTCACTTCCGGGTGAATGTACGCATTCCGTAAGAACTGCCGAGGGCACCGGACATGGCCGCGGCCTTTTCAGGATCAGCCGAACCAATGTCCGCTGAGTGAAACGAAATGTAGCCGGTATCACTGTTCAGCCCACGGTGGCGTAGCCTGAATTCATGAGTGTTCAGCTTGGCATGCCTGTGCCTCCTTTGGGCAGCGCTGCAGGCGGCCCGGTTCCGCCGCCGCGTCCAGCTGGCACGCCCGCCGGTTTGTGGGACCGCTATGGACGGCGCGCGACTGATATGCGCCTTTCCCTGACAGACAAGTGCAATCTGCGGTGTACGTACTGCATGCCTGCGGAAGGGTTGGAATGGCTCTCCAAGCAGGCGGTGATGACCAAAGACGAAATCATTCGCATTGTGCGTGTAGGCGTTGGCGCCCTGGGCGTGCGGGAACTGCGCCTCACTGGTGGTGAGCCGTTGGTCCGGGCTGATCTGGTTGACGTCATTGCAGGCATCCGGAACGAGCACCCTGACCTTCCCATTTCGATGACCACCAATGGCGTGGGCCTGGACAAGAAAGCGGCCGCCCTCAAAGCCGCAGGACTCACCCGGATCAACGTCTCCCTGGATTCGCTCCACGAGGAAACCTTCACCAAGCTCACGCGCCGGCCTTTCCTGGACCGTGTCCTCGCCGGCGTGGACGCCGCATGGGCTGCCGGTCTTGGTCCGGTCAAGTTGAATGCCGTGCTGATGAGGGGCATCAACGATGCCGAGTCTCCTGACCTCCTCGCCTGGGCCTTGGAGCGTGGCTACGAACTTCGCTTCATCGAACAGATGCCGCTGGACGCCGACCACGGGTGGACCCGGCGCAACATGATCACTGCGGCTGAAATCCGGGATTTGCTGTCAAAGGACTTTGTCCTCGGTCCGGACCCGCGGGAACGCGACGGCGCCCCTGCCGAACGATTTGAAGTACGACGCCGGAACCAGGCAACGGGTGAAGCTGAAGGGGCGGTCCTCGGTACAGTCGGGATCATCGCATCGGTCACCGAACCGTTCTGTTCAGACTGCCGCCGCACCCGAATTACGGCTGAAGGCAAGATCATGAGCTGCCTGTTCTCCCGTGAGGAGTTCGATCTCCTCGGACTGCTTCGGGAAGGCGCAACGGATGAGGAGCTTGCCCAACGTTGGCAGGACGCCATGTGGGTCAAACCCAAAGCCCACGGCATGGACCACACTGGCCTCGGCGCACCGGACTTCGTGCAGCCGGACCGCAGCATGAGCGCAATCGGAGGCTGAACCCTTGCTTGTACGTTACTTCGCTGCCGCACGCGCCGCTGCAGGTGTCGAAGAGGAAATCCATCCACTCCCGGAAGGATCCAGCCTCGAGGCCTTGCTGGAAGCTGCCCTCGCCGTCGAACGTCCTTTGCCTCAGGAGGGGACGCCAACGCTTGCCCGCATCGTGGCCCGCAGCAGCTTCCTTAGGAATGAGGTAGCGGTTCGAGACCCTTCTGCTCCCCTGGGCGCCGAGGACGTTATCGACGTCCTTCCTCCGTTCGCAGGCGGCTAAGGGGAAGAGGCAACAAACCCGGATTTATGCCGCCGTCAGGTTTTCCGGAACACGCTCTTGAGCAAAGGAGTGAACTCGGCCGTGCCCTCGAGCCGCAGTTCCGCGGTGTGCACCAGGACGCCATCTTCAACACGGAACGCGTGCCGGGCTACGCCCTCCGGCGTTCGCCGGTCCATCGTCAGCGTCCCTGCATGCCACGTACCGCGCACCGGGGCACTTGGTGGCCGGCCCATGCTGTCCACGTAATACCAGAGCGTATCCCCATGGGCCGGATCCACTGTGAACATCCCGTGCCCTTCGAAGTGCGTTCCATCCGGCTCGCGGTGTCGGTAGCTCTGCACAACGGCGTAGCCCCCCGCAGCTTGCGTGAAAACGGCTTCGGCCTCTGCGGTCCGCGCTGCGCCCCATGGAGACTGTGCTATCTCGGTGATCCCCCGCCAGTGTCCAATAAAGTCCCTCAGCAGTTCTGCGGCATGTCCTTTTGGGGGCACATCCATCACGACTCCAATGTGAGCAGGGCAGCATGATCGTGTGATCATGCTGCCCTGTTTACAGTGCGGGAGTCCAGAGATGGAGGACCAGCTGAATGCGCTGGGTCCTAAAGACCGAAGGTCTCGCTTTCTTCAAACGGCCCGACGACGGTGATGGTGCGGGGAGCTGCGGCAAGTTCCCGGGCGAGTTCCTGGACTTCGTCCACAGTGACTGCCTTGATCCGGGCCAGTGTCTCGTCAATATCCTGGAACTCCCCGGATACGAGTTCCGCCCGGCCGAGCCGGGACATACGTGAGCCCGTGTCCTCGAGGGCGAGGACAATGCCGCCGCTGAGCTGTCCCACTGCCTTCCGGAGTTCCTCCTCTGTGATGCCCTCCTTGGCGAGCTTGTCCAACTCAACACCAAGAAGATCGAGTACCTGGCGCACTTTTGACGGCGTGCACCCTGCATACATGCCGAAATAGCCGGCATCGGCGTACGCGGCGGTGAAAGAGTAGGTGGAGTAGACCAGGCCGCGCTTCTCGCGGATCTCCTGGAAAAGCCTGGAGGACATTCCCCCACCGAGCACGGCATTGAGCACGCTCATGACGAATCGGCGATCATCCGTTGCCACGATAGTGGGGCAACCCATAATGATGTTTGCCTGCTCCACGGGACGCTTGACCACATGAAGGCCGGATGTGCCGGTGATCACGGCTCGGTTGGTGGCCCGACGATCTACCGGAGCTGCTTCCGGATCCAGGTGCCAGCCTGCTGCTTCCAACGCCTTCTGCACGAGATCGCAGACGACGTCATGGTCCAAGCCGCCAGCCGCGGTGATAACCAGTTCTTCCGGACGGTAGTACCGCTGGTAGTGCTCCCAGACCGAGTCCCTTGCAACGGCCTTGATGGCGTCCGGAGTTCCGCCAATAGGACGCGCGAGCGGGTGGCTGCCGAGCACGGCTGCAACAAATTTTTCGTGGGCTACGTCTGTTGGGTCATCGCTGTCCATGGCGATTTCTTCAAGAATGACGTCCCGTTCCTGTTCCAGCTCCGCCGGATCCAGGACAGCACCGGTGATCATGTCCGCTATGACGTCGATGGCCATCGGCAGGTCCGAATCGAGCACCCTGGCAAAGTAACAGGTACTTTCCTTGGCAGTCGCAGCGTTGGACTCGCCACCCACCTCATCAAAGGCTGAAGCAATTTCCAAGGCGGTACGGCGCTTGGTGCCCTTGAACAGGAGATGTTCCAGGAAGTGCGTGGAACCATGCTGACCATCGGCCTCGTCGCGGGAACCGACTGCCACCCAGAATCCGATGGTGGCCGAACGCTGCCCGGGCATTGCCTCGGTGAGGACGCGGACGCCGCCGGGCAGGACCGAACGCCGTACGACGGAACCGCCCTCGGCACCATGGATGAGGTCGCCGCCGGGAAGTGTCTGCTCCAACGGCAAGGGTACGACAGTCATTAAGACCTTTCGGGTAAAGCCAGAGGGGCCCGTGGACCTTTCAGCCCACCGGCCCCTCCGGGTACTGCTTACAGACTACTCTGCGGAAACTTCGGCTTCTTCTGCAGCTTCCTCGGAGGCTGCGCCTTCTTCCTCGGCAACAACCGGGGAGAGGGAAAGCTTTCCGCGGTCGTCGATCTTGGTGATCTCGACCTGGACCTTCTGGCCCACCGAGACGACGTCATCAACGTTGTCCACGCGCTTGCCGTTGGCGAGCTTGCGGAGCTCGGAGATGTGCAGCAGGCCGTCCTTACCCGGGGTGAGGGAAACGAAAGCGCCGAACGTGGTGGTCTTGACGACCGTACCCAAGTAGCGCTCACCGATTTCCGGTACCTGCGGGTTCGCGATGGCGTTGATGGCGGAGCGTGCTGCGTCAGCAGACGGACCGTTGGTGGCGCCAATGTAGACCGTGCCGTCATCTTCGATGGAGATGTCCGCGCCCGTGTCTTCCTGGATCTGGTTGATCATCTTGCCCTTGGGGCCAATGACCTCGCCGATCTTGTCTACGGGGATCTTCACGGCGATGACGCGGGGGGCGAACTCGGAGAGCTCATCCGGGGTGTCGATCGCTGCGTTGATGACCTCGAGAATGTGGAGGCGGGCTTCGCGGGCCTGCTTGAGCGCTGCTGCCAGCACGGAAGCGGGGATGCCGTCGAGCTTGGTGTCCAGCTGGATGGCCGTGACGAACTCGGACGTACCGGCAACCTTGAAGTCCATGTCACCGAAGGCGTCTTCGGCGCCGAGGATATCGGTCAGGGCGGCGTAGCGGGTCTGGCCGTCAACCTGGTCGGAAACCAGGCCCATGGCGATACCGGCAACAGCTGCCTTCAGCGGGACACCTGCGTTGAGCATCGAGAGCGTCGAAGCACACACCGAACCCATGGACGTCGAACCGTTGGAACCGAGGGCCTCGGATACCTGGCGGATGGCGTAAGGGAACTCTTCACGGGTAGGCAGAACCGGTACCAGGGCGCGCTCAGCGAGGGCACCGTGGCCGATTTCGCGGCGCTTCGGGGAACCGACGCGGCCGGTTTCACCGGTGGAGTACGGCGGGAAGTTGTAGTTGTGCATGTAGCGCTTGCGCGTTACCGGCGACAACGAGTCGATCTGCTGCTCCATCTTGAGCATGTTCAGCGTGGTGACGCCCATGATCTGGGTCTCGCCACGTTCGAAGATGGCCGAACCGTGAACGCGGGGCAGAACTTCGACCTCTGCGGTGAGCTGGCGGATATCCGTCAGGCCACGGCCGTCGATGCGGACCTGGTCCTTGAGGATGCGCTGGCGCACAACGTGCTTGGTGACCGAGCGGAAAGCTGCGGACAGCTCCTTCTCGCGGCCTTCGAACTGGCCGGAAAGTGAGCCAAGGACCTCATCCTTGAGCTCGTCGGAGGCGTTGTCGCGGTCCTGCTTGTCAGCGATCTGGAAGACAGCAGCCAGCTTGTCAGCGGCAGCGGCCTCAACGGCAGCGTAGACGTCGTCCTGGTAGTCCAGGAAGACCGGGAACTCGACGGTCGGCTTCGCTGCACGGGCAGCAAGATCGGCCTGGGCTTCGCAGAGAGCCTTGATGAATGGCTTTGCCGCTTCGAGGCCCTCGGAAACAACTTCTTCGGTGGGAGCAGTTGCGCCCTGTTCCTTGATGAGGTTCCAGGAGTTGTCGGTTGCTTCGGCTTCAACCATCATGATGGCGACGTCGTCGCCTGCGATGCGGCCGGCAACAACCATGTTGAACACGGCGTTCTCAAGCTGGGAGTGCTTGGGGAAGGCAACCCACTGTGAGCCGTGTTCGTCGGCGATGAGGGCAACGCGGACGCCACCGATCGGGCCGGAGAACGGGAGGCCGGAGAGCTGCGTGGACATGGAAGACGCGTTGATGGCCACGACGTCGTAGAGCTCGTCGGGGTTGATCGCCAGGACGGTCACAACGATCTGGACCTCGTTGCGCAGGCCCGTCACGAAGGCCGGGCGCAGCGGGCGGTCCATCAGGCGGCAAGCCAGGATGGCTTCCGTGGAGGGGCGGCCTTCACGGCGGAAGAACGAGCCCGGGATACGGCCGGCAGCATACATACGCTCTTCGACGTCAACCGTCAGCGGGAAGAAGTCGAAGCCTTCGCGCGGCTGCTTGCCTGCGGTGGTTGCCGAGAGGAGTGCGGTGTCTTCGTCGATGTAGACCATCGAAGCGCCGGCAGCCTGCTTGGCAAGGCGGCCGGTTTCAAAGCGGATGACACGCTTGCCAAAACGGCCGTTGTCAATAATCGCTTCGGAGAACTGGATTTCGGGACCCTCCATGAGAGTCACCTCCGTTTCTGATTTAGCGGAAGTCCGCCGCATCAACCCAGGCCTCTTCTTTATTCCTGGCCTGTACGACACCCGGTCATCGATCGAGATCCACGGGCAAATCGTCGCCGATTTCTTCCCGGGAATCACTACCGAGGACCGCGAATGCGCGATGCGGTTGATTCCTTTTTTTAGTTGTTTTTGAAGAAGGCGGCCCGTTCCGCGAGGGATCGGGCCGCCCCCAAAGGCAGACTAGCGGCGCAGGCCGAGGCGCTCAATGAGCGAACGGTAGCGGGCGATGTCAGTGTTCTTCAGGTAGGAAAGCATGCGCTTGCGACGACCAACCATGGCCAGCAGACCGCGCTGGGTGTGAAAGTCGTGCTTGTGCTCCTTCATGTGCTCAGTCAGATCCTTGATCCGCTGGGTCAGGACTGCAACCTGGACCTCGGGCGAACCGGTGTCGCCTTCAGAGGTTGCGTATTCCTTGATGATGGACTGCTTTACAGCGGCGTCAAGTGCCACGTGAACTCCTAGAGTTGTGCCGTGCCTCCCGGTGCAGCGCCTCGCTGACGGGTTGCTTCCGATGCGTCTCCGCACACAAAAACAGGTCCAGCCGCCACGGACTGCAGCCGGATCCACTAATAGTTTACCGGCAGGTCAGCATTGTTGTCGAAATACCGCTAGCGCCGGGTCAGCAGCTCGTGTGCCTGGGCTACATCCAGGCACATCTGCTCCACCAGGGCCTCGGGCCCGCGATATGCCACCATTCCGCGGAGGCGCTGGGTAAATTCGACCGCCACAGTCTGGCCGTAGAGGTCAAAGTCCTCCACGTTCTCCTCGGGACGGTCAATAACGTGGGCCTCCACTTGTCGGCTCACACCGTCGAACGTGGGGTTGGAGCCAACGGAGATGGCGGCGGGCCACCGCGTTCCGGACTGGTCTATCAACCAGCCTGCATAGATACCGTCGGCTGGTACGTACCCTGTGGAATCATGCGAAAGGTTGGCGGTGGGAAAACCGAGGTTCCTCCCGCGGGCAGCTCCATGTACCACCTCGCCGCGCATGCGGTGGGGACGTCCCAGGACGGCGGCTGCCGTTACGACGTCGCCTTCGGACAAAGCTTCCCGCACCCAGGTGGAGGAGCAACGGCGGTCGGCATCCCCGTCTTCGTGGACCGGGAAGCCTCCTGCGCCATACTCATTGACAACCTGGACGCCAAAGCCCAACTGCTCGCCGAGTTCCTGCATGGTGACGACGTCTCCCACATTCCCTGCGCCGAAGCGGAGATCGTGGCCAACCACGACGTGCGCGGCGTGAAGGGACTCGAGAAGGATTTGGCGGACGAACTCGATGGGCGTCATGGACGCGAGGTCCAGCGTGTATTTCATGACCAGGACAGCGTCCACCCCTGTTTCGCCGAGGGCGTCCAGTTTGTCCTGGAGGCCCATGATCAGCTCCGGGGCCGACTCCGGGCGGTGGACCTGGGCGGGGTGGGGATCGAAGGTCACGGCCACTGACGGGATGTGGTGACGCTTGGCGGTGTTCGTCAGTTGCGCGAGAACATGCTGGTGGCCACGATGGACGCCGTCAAAGTTCCCGATGGTAACGACTGTTGGTCCGAAGTCCCTGGGGACTTCGGTGGGATCGTTCCAGATGTGGACCATCAACCTCGCCTTTTACTGCAGATATTCGTTCCGCCCGGCAACCTCCCGGCGCCGGAACATTCTAAGGTTACCCGCTGTGGCTATTCGCTTTGGACGGCCGCCTCTTGTTCAACCACAGGAGTCCGAGGACGGGCAGCACGAGCGGGACAAAACCATAACCGCGTCCAAACAGCGACCACACAGTGTCATGCGGGAAAGCCACAGGATCGAAGAGGCTTATGGCTCCAACCACCAGCACGCCGAGCAGTTCCACAAGTACCGCGGCCAACGACACTTTGAACCAGGTGCGGCCCGGTTTTGCCAGCGAGATGGTGGCTACGACATAGACGACGGCGGCGAACGCAGAGAGGATATGCGCCAGCGGAGCTTCGGCAAACTTGGTGGCAATCTGATATCCGGCCCGGGCAGTGGCTGAGAGTGCGAAGACGGCATAGACCGCGATCAGCAAGCGCCCAGGGCCGGTGTTCCGTGTGTCTTTTTGGGGTGTCCGGCCGGCGTTTGCCTCAGTCTCGGTTCCAGTCATGTTTCGTTTTTCCTTCAAGGTCAGTACCAGATCTGATTCATGCGGGCAGCCATGACGAGCGCGGTGACCCCCACCGCCGCCAGGACGAAGTTGCTCCAGCGGGTCCGCTCAAGGATGGCCCAGTACACGGCCCCCAGCGGGATCATCAACGCTGTGATCAGGTATCCCCAGAACTCCCAGGCTTCACCGGCCATCCGTTCACCCACGGCAACCCGGACAATCGAACCAACCAGGTAGACCAGCAGGGCCAGCTCTACGGCCAGCACGGAGAAGATGGTGACGTCGTTTGGGGCCTTCTTCATCAAACCTGCCACGACGCACGCGATCGTGGATACCAAACCAACAATAAGGATGGAGTAGAAATAGCCGTCCATGCCTACTTTTCCTCGCCGACCGTGGCGGTTCCGGTTCCGGGGGCAAAGACCAGTACAGGCTTCGCGAAGCTCCCGGTATCGGCCAGCAGGGCTACCAGCTCTCCCGACGGCGCGAACGCTGCGGCAGGCTTTTCGGCCGTGGCGGCGTCCGGCGTTCCTGCTCCTGGCCCCGCGGCGATGCGCCGGCCGAAGGAGATCTCGGTAGTTTCTTCTTCGGTGAGCTCCCGGTTGGGCATCAGCGAGCGTGCTGCCAGGGACATCTCCAGAACCTCGAGCTCTTCTGCGAGCTCCTCCAGCGTCCGGGCCTGGTCAAGGGAGTACGGGCCAACCTGCGTCCTGCGCAGGGCCGTGAGGTGTCCACCGACGCCCAAGGCGTTGCCGAGGTCGCGGGCCAGGGCCCGGATGTACGTACCGGAGGAACATTCCACCGTGACGTCGACGTCGACCACCCTTCCGCCGTCGATCCTGTTGATGGCGTGGATGTCGAAGCGGTGGATGGTTACGGGCCGGGCCGCAAGCTTGACCTCTTCGCCGGAGCGGACACGGGCGTAGGAGCGTTCGCCGTTGACCTTGATGGCGCTGACGCTGCTGGGAACCTGCTGGATGGGCCCGGTGAGGGCGGCAACGCCGGCGGCAACGGCGTCGTCGGTAATGTCCACTGCGCTGCGCGCCTCCGTGACTTCGCCTTCTGCGTCATCGGTGATGGTGGTCTCGCCGAGCCTGATGGTAGCTGTGTACGTCTTGGACGTTCCCACAATGTAGGTCAGGAGCCGTGTGGCCTTGTTGATCCCAAGGACCAGCACTCCGGTGGCCATGGGATCGAGCGTGCCCGCATGCCCCACTTTCCGGGTGCCGGCCAGCCGCCGCATCCGGCCAACCACATCATGGCTGGTCCATCCCTGCGGTTTGTCAACGATTACCAGTCCAGAAAGCACGCTTACCAGTATATGGGTGGCTAGGATAGCTCCCATGCCTGAGCTTGCCGCGCACGTCCGCGACGTCCCCGTGAACCAGATCCGTGAAATCACCGAGGCCGCCTGGAGGACCCCGGGAGCGATCGTGCTGAGCATCGGCGAACCAGGCTTTGCTCTCCCACGGCACGTCCTCGACGCCGGAATAGCGTGCCTTGAGCGGGACGAAACCAACTACACCCCAAACGCAGGTATCCCCGCGCTCCGCGAAGCCTTCGCCAAGAGGTTCCGTGAGCATCATCACGTGGAAGTCGGTGCCGAGCGGGTCTACGTGGTGGACGGAGCGCAGCAGGGCCTGCACTTCGCCATGAGCCTGCTACTCTCCCCCGGCGACGAAATCCTGATTCCCAACCCCGGCTATCCCACGTTCGCCATGACCAGCCGGCTCCTGAACGCAGTGCCCGTCCGGTATCCCCTGTACCCACATAACGGGTTCCTGCCGGACATTGCGGACATCGAAGCTCTCATCACGCCGCAGACCCGCGTTCTCGTGCTGAACTCGCCGTCCAACCCCCTGGGCGCCGTCATCAGCGAGGATGCCGTCCGCCAACTTGTGGAACTGGCCGTCCGGCACGATCTCTGGATCCTCTCGGACGAGTGCTATGAAGCCTTCACCTTTGACGTCCCGCATGTCAGCCCGGCCCGGTTCGATAGCGACATCCCCGGCGAGTCGCGCGTCTTCACGTCCCTGACGCTGTCCAAGACGTACGGGCTCACAGGCCTACGGATCGGAGCCTTGATCTGCCCGCCGGGCTTGGAAAAGAAAATGAACAATGTCATGGAAGCGATCGTTTCCTGCGTTGCCTCGCCATCGCAGTATGCCGCCTTGGCTGCCTTGACCGGCCCCCAGGACTACGTGACGGATGCGCGAAACCACTATAGGAGCAACCGTGATGCCGCCTCCGCCGTCCTGGAAGGCAAGGGCATTCCGTTCCTTGGCGCGCAAGGAGCCTTCTACCTGTGGGCTGATGTCTCCCACGTCAGTGGCGGCGATGTCCGGGCCTGGGTCCACGCGTTCCTGGCCGATTCGGGAGTTGCGTTCGCGCCCGGCACTGCATTTGGGTCCATCGGCGAAGGCTGGATCCGGATTGCGCTGTGCGGCGATCAGCAGGAACTGCTCGACGGCGTGCATCGGCTTCCTGCCCGGGCCCACGTACTCCCGCCGCAACCGGCGCAGCGATGGGAGCGTCAGTAGTCGGTGCGTTCCGCGTTGTTGCGCCAAGCCTCGAAAGGCGTCTCGGAAGCGGCAACCGGCGCGTGTTCTACGGGAAGCAGCTCAGGCCTCCCGCCGGCAAAGTACTCGTAGAACACCGCATCATCGAAGCCGGCCCTGGCGGCTCCGTGCCTGTCCGCGGCGAAGTACACCCGGCCGATCCTGGCCCAGAGCGTGGCCGAGAGGCACAACGGGCATGGCTCGCAGCTGGCATAGAGCACTGAGCCGTTGAGATCGAAATTGCCGATGTCGGCTGCGGCCCGGCGAATGGCCACCACTTCCGCATGCGCGGTGGGATCGTTGTCCCGTGTGACCCGGTTGACCCCCTCATGGATTCGCCCATCCGGGGTGACGACGACAGCGCCAAACGGCCCCCCGCCGTCGGAGACGTTCTGCACCGCGAGCCGAATCGCATGGTTCAGGAATTCATCACGCTGCTGAGCACTGTGCGCCGACATGCTCCGATCTTAGCGAGCATGGACGGCAGAAAGGCCGGTTCCTCAGGAGGAACCGGCCTTTCTGCAAGAAAACTTCTAGCGGTTGGCGTCTTCGTCGAGTTCGTCATCGTCCGCGAGGTCGATGTCTTCTTCGTCGAAGTCGTCTTCGTCGATTTCTTCGGAGCCTTCGGGGCCCTCGCCCTTGTAGGGGTCAGCCTCGCCTGCGTGCTTGGCGCCGGCAGCCAAAGCGGCTACCTCGGCGTCGCGACGCTTTGCTTCACGGAGCAGCTCCTCAAGGTTGGATGCGTTGACCGGAATCTGGTCAGCAACGAACTCAAGGGTGGGAGTAAGCCGTACGGTGATATTGCGGCCGACTTCCTGTCGGAGCACACCCTTGGCCTTCTCCAATGCCCTGGCGGCATCGGCGTGGGCTATGTCGTCACCAAAGACGGTGTAGTAGATGGTGGCGTGCTGAAGGTCGTTGGTGACGCGGGCGTCGGTGATCGTGATGGACTCGACGCGCGGGTCCTTGACCCTGCGGCCGAGGGCCTCGGCCACGACGACCTTTATCCGCTGCGCCAACTTGGCAGCGCGTGCCGGATCGGCCATGACTTCCTCCTGGAAAGTAGAAACGGGTACGGAACGGGTCCGCCGGGGCTACCCGACGGACCCGCTCCAAGCGGAACCTAGACGCGCGGCTTTTCGCGCATCTCGAAGGTCTCGATGATGTCGCCTTCGGAGATGTCGTTGAACGAGCCAAGACCGATACCACACTCGAAGTCAGTACGGACTTCGGTTGCGTCATCCTTGAAGCGCTTGAGCGTCTCAACGGTGAGGTTGTCACCGATGACCTTGCCGTCGCGGCTAACGCGTGCCTTGGTGTTACGGCGGATGATGCCCGTGCGGACGATCGAACCGGCGATGTTTCCGAACTTGGAGGAACGGAAGACTTCGCGGACTTCGGCAGTACCGAGCTGGACTTCTTCGTACTCCGGCTTGAGCATGCCCTTGAGGGCCATCTCGATGTCATCGATTGCTGCGTAGATGACGGAGTAGAAGCGCATGTCCACGCCTTCACGGTCAGCCAGTTCAGCGACGCGCTCAGCCGGCTTGACGTTGAAGCCGATGATGATGGCGTTGTCCACCGTTGCCAGGTTGACGTCGTTCTGCGTGATGGCACCCACACCGCGGTGGATGACACGGAGCTGAACGTCGTCGTCTCCGACATCGATCTTGAGCAAGGCATCTTCGAGGGCTTCCACGGCACCGGAGACGTCACCCTTGAGGATGAGGTTGAGGGTGTCGATCTTGCCTTCTGCAACGGCTTGGTCGAAGTCTTCCAGGCTGATGCGCTTGCGACGCTTGGCCAGTGCGGCGTTGCGGTCGGCAGCTTCACGCTTCTCGGCGATCTGGCGGGCCGTACGCTCGTCCGGCGTCACCAGGAAGGTGTCACCTGCACGCGGTACGTTGGACAGGCCGAGGACCTGGACCGGACGCGACGGCAGTGCGACATCGAGGGCCTCGCCGTTCTCGTCGAACATGGCACGGACGCGGCCGTGGGCCGTACCGGCCACGATCGTGTCACCCACGGCCAAGGTACCGGACTGCACCAGGACGGTGGCCACGGAACCGCGGCCCTTGTCCAGGTTCGCTTCGATGGCAATGCCTCGGGCGTCCTTGTCCGGGTTGGCGCGCAGATCCAGTGCGGCATCGGCCGTCAGCAGGACGGCGTCGATCAGTTCGTCGATGTTGAGGTTCTGGCGGGCAGAAACCTCAACGAACATGGTGTCGCCACCGTATTCCTCGGGAACCAGGCCGTACTCGGTGAGCTGACCCTTGACCTTGTCAGGGTTGGCGCCTTCCTTGTCGATCTTGTTCACTGCGACGACGATCGGCACGTTGGCTGCCTGGGCGTGGTTGAGTGCTTCAACCGTCTGCGGCATAACGCCGTCGTCGGCTGCAACAACCAGGATCGCGATGTCGGTGACCTTGGCACCACGTGCACGCATGGCCGTGAAGGCCTCGTGACCGGGGGTGTCAATGAACGTGATGTCGCGGGCCGTGCCCTCGTGGATGTGGCTGATCTGGTAAGCACCGATGTGCTGGGTGATTCCACCGTGCTCGCCGGCCACTACGTTGGAGTTGCGGATGGCGTCAAGCAGGCGGGTCTTACCGTGGTCAACGTGACCCATGACGGTGACAACCGGCGGACGTGCCTCAAGGACATCGTCACCTTCGGCGTCAAGCTCGTCCTGGATGTTGATGTCGAACTGGTCCAGCAGCTCGCGCTCTTCGTCTTCCGGCGAAACAACCTGGAGCTTGTAGCCAAGTTCGGCGCCGAGCAATCCAAAGGTGTCTTCGTCGAGGGACTGCGTAGCCGTTGCCATCTCACCGAGGTGGAAGAGAACGGTCACGAGCGATGCGGGGTTCGCATCGATCTTCTCTGCAAAGTCCGTGATGGAGGAACCACGGCGCAAACGGATGATGGTCTCGCCATCGCCGCGGGGTACGGATACGCCGCCCAGCGACGGAGCACTCATCTGCTCCAGTTCCTGGCGCTTTGCACGCTTCGACTTGCGCTGCTTGCCACGACCGGCGCCGCCCTTGCCGAAGGCACCCTGGGTACCACCGCGACCGCGGCCACCCTTGCCGAAGCCACCGCCGGCGGGAGCGCCGCCACCGGTACCTGCACCTGGTGCGCCACCGGGACGTCCCGGTCCGCCACCCGGACGGCCTGCGCCACCGGGACGACCTGCGCCACCCGGAGCCGGACGCTCAGTGCGGTTGGGCATCATGCCCGGAGTAGGCCGGTTTCCACCGGGGCCACCAGCCGGACGCGGAGCACCACCGGGACGGGGCGCACCGGGACGCGGAGCACCCGGACGGGGACCACCGCTGCCTGCTGCGGGACGGGGACCACCCGCACCTGCTGCGGGACGGGGACCACCGGGGCGTTCGCCATCATTGCGGCCACCTGCGCGGGGCATGCCCTGTGAGGTTGCAAACGGGTTGTTTCCCGGACGCGGCGGACGTTCGCCGTCGCCACCACGGCCGCGGGGCATGCCCTGGGACGTGGCGAAGGGGTTGTTGCCCGGACGGGGACCGCCGGGACGCGGGGCCTGGCCGCCTTGGCGGGACGGAGCCGGAGTCTCTGCCTTGGGAGCAGGACGGGCACCGGGCTTTGCCGAAAACGGCGTGGATGCAACGGGAGCCGACGGCGCTGCCGGAGCAGGCGCCGCGGGAGCTGGTGCTGCGGGGGCAGGTGCCGCCGCGGCCGGTGCTGCCGGAGCCGGGGCCTTGGGTGCAGCGGGGCCCGGAGCCGGCGCTGCCGGACGGGATGCTGCGGGAGCAGCCGGAGCCTTGGGGGCGGCTGCAGGTGCGGGGGCAGCTGCCTTTGCAGCGCCTGCACCGGGGTAGGCGTCGCGAAGCTTCTTCACGACGGGGGCCTCAATGGTGGAAGAGGCGGAGCGAACGAATTCGCCCAATTCCTGCAGTTTTGTTACTGCATCTTTGGAAGTAATACCGAGCTCTTTGGCGAGCTCATGTACGCGGACCTTGGCCACATTTCTCCTGTCTCGGTCCGCACCGAGCCAGGCACGAACCGTCTACTTCTTACTGCGGGCCCCTGCCGCTAGCGCGACTGAAAGGCCCATTGCAGAGCGCAACAAAGTTGTCATCGTTACGCACTCATCGCTGGGAACTCATCGGGTTTCCATCAGTTTTCTGACCCGCTTTCAGGTTTGGACGGTTTTCCTGTGGCAGCCGGAGCCTCCACAAGTGGCGCGCCTGACATGAAGTAGCTTTCGACGGCGGTTGTTTCAGCAGCGCCCGCGAGGGCCCTTCCGAAAGCACGCCGCTTGATTGCCAATGCCAAGCACTTTTCGCTGGGATGCAGCCACGCACCCCTGCCGGCCATCCGGCGTCGAACATCGACAAGGACAGTGGACGAACCACCACCTTGGGCGACCAGCCGGACAAGCTCGGACCGGGAGCCTTGCTTCCGGCATCCGATGCACGTACGAACAGGGCCATGGCCGCGTTCAAGCAGTTCAGCCACGACGTGTCCTTACCTGCCTCTGCAAACTTGCGCTGACGACCGACACTGCACATGCAGATAAGGCACGTCAAAGCGCGCGGATACCGGACGTAAGCCCGGTTCCATCTATTCTAGCCCCCCGGCCCCGGACAGCCGAAACCGGCCGCGCTGTAAGCGCGGCGCGGTTCCGACGGCCAAGCCGCCGGAACGATCGCTATTCGGTCTTGGCCGGGGCGGCGTCGGACACGATATCGATCCGCCATCCGGTCAGCTTCGCAGCGAGGCGTGCGTTCTGGCCTTCCTTGCCAATCGCCAAGGAGAGCTGGTAGTCCGGCACAACTACCCGGGCCGAGCGCGTTGCCTCGTCCGTAATAGTGACCGAATTCACCCGGGACGGTGACAAGGAGTTGGCGATGAAGGTCGCAGGATCCTCACTGAAGTCCACGATGTCGATCTTTTCGTCGTTGAGCTCAGTCATGACTGCACGGACCCGGGAGCCCATTTCGCCGATGCAGGCGCCCTTGGCGTTGACACCCGGGGTGTTCGCCTTGACGGCAATCTTGGTGCGGTGGCCGGCTTCCCTGGCGAGTGCCACGATCTCGACGGAACGATCCGCGATTTCCGGAACTTCCATTTCGAACAACTTGCGGACCAGGCCCGGGTGCGAACGCGACAACGTAATGGACGGGCCCTTCGCCCCACGGTGGACATCCACCACGAAGGCACGAAGCCTGCTGCCGTGAATGTACTTTTCGCCAGGAACCTGCTCCGGCGGCGGCAACAGGGCCTCCACCGATCCGAGGTTTACCTGGATCATGTGCGGGTTGTTGCCCTGCTGGATCATGCCGGCGACCAGTTCGCCTTCGCGACCCTTGAATTCGCCCAATACGTTATCGTCCTCGACGTCACGAAGACGCTGCAGGATGATCTGGCGTGCCGTGCTTGCGGCGATGCGGCCAAAACCGGCCGGGGTGTCCTCGAACTCCCCGATCGCCTCGCCGTCGTCGTCGATTTCCGTTGCCCAGATGGTCACGTGGCCGCTCTTGCGGTCCAGCTCGGCGCGGGCCTTCTCGAAGGCACCGGGCGTCTTGTGATAGGCCACCAGGAGCGCTTGCTCGATGGTGGGAATCAGGAGGTCCAGCGGGATTTCACGCTCACGCTCCAGGAGTCTCAGTGCGCTCATGTCAATATCCATTAGGCCTCCTCGGAAGGTCCATTGTGTTCGTCTGCCAGCCCGGCCTCGTGGAGGTGGCTGAATTCAATCTCGACTTTTCCGTGGCGGATCCTGTCGAAAGGAATAGTGATGGGGTCGCCCTGTTTGGGCTTCATGCCCTTCTTGACCTCGTGCTCCGGAATGAGGGTCACGCCGGCGTCATCCACTGACGCAATCCGGCCAAGGACGTTCTCACCCTGGATGACGTTGACCCTGACCATGCGGCCGCGCGCCCTGTGCCAGTGGCGCGGTTCCGTCAGGGGACGGCCTACTCCAGGCGAAGAAACTTCGAGGTCGTAGGGACGGCCGTCGTCGTGGGGATCGTTGTCCAGAATATCGGACAACCCACGCGAGACATCTGCGATGGCGTCAAGGCTGACGCCCCCGGTCTCCTCCTGCGGAAGATCCACGACGACGTGGACCGTGCGGTGTGAACCGGCGACGTGGATGGAAACATCCTCGAGGTAGAGCCTGTTGGCAAGGACTGCCGGTTCGAGCAGTGCCTTTAGCCTGCGCTCTTCCGGGTTGTGGATGGTGGCCGTTGAATTCGACTCAGTACGGTCTGTTGAAGTCGTGGCTTCCGAGTCACTCACGTTGCCCGCCGCCTCCCGATAGATGTTGTTGTGACTACTAGCCTAACGATTTTCGGCAGCACATGGTGCACGGCTTTTCCCTTGTCCGCCCGTCCACGTGACACCATGGTGTGTTGTGGACGAGCAGACAAGTGAAAAACGACGATCACCAGCGTGGGGCCGGCTCCTTCTCATTTCCGTGGTTGCGCTGCTCGTTGCGGGCACGGGAATCGTCCTTCTACCGCGGGATTCCGGGACTCCTCCTACAGTTTCGTTCTCCGTATCTGCCCTCGCCGACGCTTTCGCCGATACCAGGAAGCTGCAGGAATCTGCTGCTGGACTGATGGCAGCTGCAGGATCCGGTTCCCAAACGGCCGCCCTGGACGATGCTGTGACATTGCTGACAACACAGTCCCGGGCCCTCCTTCCGCCTTCTCCCGCAGCTTCAACGACAAGCGACAAAAAAGACACGGCCACGGAAGCTACGCCTGCCTCGGTCGTGGCCGGCCTGATCGCCAGCGGCCGGCAACGGCTGGACGACGCACGCGAGGCCGACGGCGGGACCGCCCGGTTGCTGGCCGCCGTCGGATCCGCCCAACTTCTCCAGGGCGAAAAACTGGCTGCTGCGTGGCAGGTGCCGGTGCCGTTGCCGACGTCGAGCGGTAACCCGCCTGCCACAACACCTGCTGCGCACCAGTGCCCTTCAGTCAGCCCCACCCCGGATGCAACCGCTGCCACTACCGATGCCGCTCTGGCGGCGACTGTCCGTTCCGAACAGGAAGCCATTTACGTCTACCAGGTGGCGCTGAAGCGATTGGACGCTGGCGCAACTGCCCAAGCCGCCAAGGACCTTGCAGTGCACGAGCGGCTCCTTCAACAAGCAGAAGCCCTGACCCGCCGTAATTGTGGCGACGTCCCCACCCGCGAGGCCGGATACAGGCTGCCGGCACAGTTCGCTGAAGACCCGGCTGCCGGCTTGGGGGCCTTGGAGTCGGACTCCCTGCAGGGATTTGGCGACCTCATCGCGCTTTCGACAGGAGAGACCCGGGACTGGGCTGCCAGCAGCCTGCTGGCCGCCGTCCGCAGGAGCCTGGATTGGGGTTCCACGCTTGCGGCGTTGCCGGGTTTGGAGGTCGACGACGATGACTTGCCTCCGCTGCCGACGCCACTCCCAGTAGTGAGTAAATCCCCCACCCCCAGTAGTGGGTAAAGCGGCGCATGGGATAGGCGAGCCTAGCCATGCTGGCCAAGGCGGCCCGCCGGTGCTTGGCTTGAAGCATGGCTTCCGCAGAAACTGCCACCACACATGAGAACGAACCGCATCGTGATGACCTTGCCCATCGGCTGAACTGGCTGCGCGCCGGCGTTTTGGGTGCGAACGACGGCATTGTCTCCGTCGCAGCAATCGTCGTCGGCGTGGCCGGTGCCACGACCAACACCGGCAGCATCCTTGCTGCGGGAACGGCGGGCTTGGTGGGTGGAGCCATTTCCATGGCGTTGGGCGAATATGTATCCGTCAGCAGCCAGAGCGACACGCAAAAGTCGCTCATTGAGAAGGAACGCAGGGAGCTCGCCGAGCAGCCGGAGGAAGAACTCGAAGAGCTCACCTCGATCTACCAGGCGAAGGGGCTCAGCGCGCGTACCGCCCGGACAGTGGCCGAAGAACTGACGAAGCATGATGCCCTTGCCGCCCATCTGTCCGCGGAGCTCAATATCCACGAGGACGACATCGTCAGTCCGTGGAACGCCGCCCTTGCATCGGCAGTGGCGTTTACCCTTGGCGCCGTGCTCCCCATGCTGGCCATCCTGCTCCCTCCCCCGGCGATGCGCGTTCCGCTGACGTTCGTTGCCGTCCTGCTGGCTCTCGCGATCACGGGAGCCGTGGGGGCTTGGATTGGTGGGGCGCCCAGGTTCCGCGCCGCAGCCCGGGTGGTGTTAGGCGGAGCGTTGGCGCTTGCAGCCACGTTCTCGATCGGAAGCCTCTTGGGCGCCAGCGGCGTTTTCTGAGGGTACTGCCGCCGGGCAGAGCTAGGCTGATGGCGTGACCCTTCACGCCATGATTCCGATTCCGGGCGACCTGCACGCCCGATACAACCGCGATTCCGCGGGGCGGGACTGGCTGGCGAGCCTTCCGGGGCTTATCCGTGAGGCTTTGGACCGTTGGCAGTTGTCCGTGGACCTCGCACCCGGTGAAGAGCCGTGGAACGGACATGGAGCCTTGGTTGTGCCCGTTCTCCAGCACAGCAGGCAGGCTGCGCTGAAGATCGCCTATCCGCATGAGGAAGCCCTTGTAGAGCGCCATGCCCTGGCCCTGTGGGGTGGCCACGGAGCTGTCCGGCTCCTGGCTGCCGACGCCGCCAGTTGCTCCATGCTGCTGGAACGCCTTGACGCGTCCCGTTGGCTGCAGGATGCCCCCATGGATGAAGCCCGGCAGGTCTGGGGTGACATCATGCGCGGGCTTTCCATTGCGCCGGATGATCGTCCCGAGTGGCGGGGCTTCGATCACATCGCCGCCACGGCCGAGCGCTGGAGCGACGAAATGCCTTTGGAGTGGGAGCAGCAGGACCGCCCCTTCCCGCGATGGTTACTGGAGGCCGCGTTGGAAGTGTGCCAGACCCGCGGTGCTGTTGGCCGACGATCCGGCAGGGACGTCCTGGTGCATACCGATCTCCACTTCATGAACATCCTCGCCACCTTGGACGCGGACCGTCGAGGCTACCTGGCCATCGATCCCCAGCCGCAGATCGGTGAAGCGGAATTTGCGGTGGCACCTGTTCTGTGGAACCGGATCAAGGATTTGTCGGATCGCGATCCGGCGGCTGCCCTTCGGGAGCGATGCCGGGACTTCAGCCTCGCCGCCGGCCTTGATCCGGAGGTCGCGCGACAATGGAGCATCGCCCGCGAAGTGAACAATGCCCTGTGGTCCGCGGGAAAGCGGGGTCATGAAGGCGATGTGGCCCGTTCCCTATGGGTGGCGAGCACACTGGCGGGCAGGACGCTCGAAGGACTTCCAGCAGCAAGGGATTTGCCCGAGCCCGGGGACGCAGTCAGCTGACGTTGTCGTTCCAGACGTCCACGCCGAGCTTGATGATCAGTGCCGCGACGACGATCAGGAACACGATCCGCACAAAGCTGCTCCCCCTGGCTACAGCTGTGCGGGCGCCAAGGTATCCGCCCGCCATGTTTGCCAGGCCCAGCACCAGGCCCACTCCCCACAACAAGGAGCCGTGGGGGAGGAAGAAAATGAGGGCACCGGCGTTGGTGGCCATGTTGACGATCTTGGCCTTCGCGCTGGCTTCAAGAAACGCGTAGCCCATGGCCGAGACCAAGGCGATTACCAGGAAGGATCCTGTACCGGGCCCGATCAGGCCATCGTAGAAACCGATCACGGCACCGATCAGGCAGGCCACCACATAGTGCTTGTGCCCGTCGTGCCGCAGAGCAGTCAGCTCGCCTGCGCTGGGGCGCAGTGCCGTGAAAATCGCGACGGCGATCAGCGCCACGACAATGATGGGCTTGAAGACGCTGGCCGGCAACGATGCAGCGAGGATGGCACCGCCAAAGCTCCCCGCCAGCGCAATCACCGCCATGGGTATTGCCGTCTTGAGGTCCGGTCCCACCCGCCGGTAATAGGTGGTGGCACTGGTGGTGGTGCCGAAGATGGAACCCATCTTATTCGTTGCCAGAGCCTGGACGGGCGTGATGCCGGGCACCAGCAGCAGTGCGGGGAGCTGGATCAGCCCCCCGCCACCTACTACCGCGTCAACCCAGCCGGCTGCGAATCCAGCCACCACAATCAGGATGATGGTGGTGAGCTGGATAGTCTCGAAGCCGGAAATCACCGGTTACGGACAGCGTTGACCACGTAATCCACGGCCTTTTCCACCGAGATGTTCTCGGCTTCACCGCTGCGGCGGTCCTTGATCTCCACAACGCCGTCCACGAGCCCACGGCCGACGGCCAGGATGGTGGGCACCCCGACGAGCTCGGCATCGCCAAACTTGACGCCGGGAGAAACCTTGGGCCGGTCATCAAAGATGACGTCGAGGCCTGCAGCCTCTAGTTCCGCCGATAGCTTCTCTGCGGCTTCGAAAATTTCGTCACCGCGGCCCACAGCCACAACGTGTACGTCGGCAGGGGCCACCGTGCGTGGCCACACGAGGCCGCGGTCGTCATGGTTGGCCTCGGCAAGGGCTGCGACAGCACGGGTGACACCAACGCCGTAGGAGCCCATGGTGACAACAACCTGCTTGCCGTTCTGGTCAAGTACCTTCAGGTCCAGTGCCTCGGCGTACTTGCGTCCGAGCTGGAAGATGTGGCCCATTTCGATGCCGCGGGCAGTTTCAAGCGGTCCGGAGCCATCAGGCGCCGGATCCCCTGCCCGGACGTCTGTGCATTCGATGACGCCGTCCCACGTGAAGTCGCGGCCCGCTACCAGTCCGAAGACGTGCTTGCCATCAATATTGGCGCCCGTCACCCAGGTTGTGCCGGAGACGACGCGGGGATCCACGAGGTACAGCAGCTTGGAAGATCCTTCCAAGCCCAGAACTGCTTCATCCAGGGACAAACCAGGCCCGATGTAGCCCTTGACCAGCCACGGCAGCTTCTTGAGGTCTTCCTCGTTTGCTGCTTCCAGGCCGATCTCGCCCGCGATGGGAAGGAACGAACCAATGTTGGCTTCCACCCGCTTGAGATCCACGGCGCGGTCACCTGGAACGCCGAGGACCACGATCTGGCGTTCACCGGTGGGCAGCGTCACGGCGAGGACGACGTTCTTCAACGTGTCAGCGGCAGTCCAGGCGCCGCCGTCGGCCTCGCTGCGGGGTGCCAGCTGGTTGGCTGCGTCAACCAGGGTCTCGATGGTGGGGGTGTTCGGTGTGTCCAGAACCTGGGCAGCCGGTGCGTCCGTGAAGTCAATGTCCTCAGGGACAACCGTGGTGACTGCCTCCACGTTGGCGTAATAGCCGCCGGCCGAGCGAACAAAGGTGTCCTCGCCGATCTCAGTGGGGAAGAGGAATTCTTCGCTCTTGGAGCCGCCCATGGCGCCTGCCGTGGCAGCAACCGGAATGACTTCCAGGCCCAGGCGGTCGAAGATCTTCAGGTAGGCAGCACGGTGGGCGGCGTAGCTTGCGTCCAGGCCGGCGTCGTCAACGTCGAACGAGTAGGAGTCCTTCATGATGAACTCGCGGCCACGGAGGAGGCCTGCACGGGGTCGCGCTTCATCGCGGTACTTGTTCTGGATCTGGTACAGGCTCAACGGCAGGTCCTTGTACGAGGAGTACAGGTCCTTGACCAGGAGGGTGAACATTTCCTCGTGCGTCGGAGCCAGGAGGTAATCGGCACCCTTGCGGTCCTGAAGCCTGAACAGGCCCTCTCCGTACTCCGTCCAGCGGTTGGTGGCCTCGTAGGGCTCGCGCGGGAGCAGTGCCGGGAAGTGGACTTCCTGCGCGCCAATGGCGGACATTTCCTGCCGGATGATTTCCTCCACCTTGCGCAGGACACTGAGTCCCAGCGGCAGCCACGTGTAGATGCCCGGCGCGGCACGGCGGATGTAACCGGCCCGGACCAGGAGCTTGTGGCTGGCGACCTCGGCGTCGACGGGATCTTCACGCAGGGTGCGCAGGAACAACTGGGAAAGGCGAAGGACCACGGGTACGTATCCGTTTCTATGGCAGATGTGGCAAAAACAACTGTCTACTAATCTACCGGCTGCCAGCGCGCCGCTCCGCACAGTGCTGCTTCGCACGGAACGGCCAGCACAGAGAAGAGCCACGCCGTCGCGTCTGGAAGCCCCTGGCCAAAGATTGGCTGGTCATCCTGCGATGGCGTGGCTCAGCGGCCGGCCGGCCGCAGACTCTGTCCGGGGACTAGTCCCCCGTTCCCTCCAGCGGAACGGGATCGCCTGCGACTGGGAAGCATTGGTGACTGCCGAGCTCACGGATGGTGCGGCTGCCGGAAGCAGCCTTCAAGGTCTTTGCCATAATTCCCCCTGTAACCACCCGTGCCCCATCGACACGGCTTGGGAAAAACCTATGTGATAGCGGACACGTTTTCAAGGATTTTGATGGCAAAGGCCTATTGACCGCACCGTTTACCGGACTTAGCGTTAATTCATCACTTGGTGAATTACTCGGTGGCGCCGGAGGCAGCCATGTCACAAGCAGCAATAGAAGCTACGGACCTGCACATCTCCCGGGGCCGGACAAGAATTTTGCGGGGCCTGGACTTCGCCGTGGACAGCGGGCGCATCACGGGACTGCTCGGCCCGTCAGGTAGCGGCAAGACAACACTCATGCGCGGCATTGTGGGCGTCCAGCGAATCACGCGCGGATCCATCAGCGTTCTCGGCCGCCCCGCGGGCAGCGCACCGTTAAGGCACGACGTCGGGTATGTCACCCAAGGCGCCAGCGTCTACGCGGACCTCAGTGTCGAAGCCAACGTCAGGTACTTCGGTGCCATGCACAAGGCGTCAGCGACGGACGTAGCGGAGTCGATTGCCGCCGTCGGGCTCGAATCGTTTGCAAAGCAGAAAGCCGGGAACCTCTCGGGCGGGGAGTTCAGCCGCGTGTCCCTCGCATGCGCGCTGGTGGCACACCCCAAGCTGCTGGTCCTGGACGAACCGACAGTGGGCCTGGATCCGGTACTGCGTGCGGAGTTGTGGGAGCGGTTCGTTGACATGGCAGCTGGCGGAACAACGCTTTTGGTTTCCAGCCATGTGATGGAGGAAGCGTCGCATTGTTCCTCGTTGCTGCTTCTGCGGGACGGCCTGCTGCTGGCGCAGCTCACACCGGCCGAGCTTGCCAGGCGGGGACGCAGCAATGACCTTGAGCGCGCGTTCCTGAACATGATCAAAGACGCCGAACATGGTCCGGACAGCGGTCAGCCAGCAAAGAAGAGCCAGGTGGCATCATGAATCTTCGGATGACCTTTGCCACCACAGCCCGGGTCCTTGGTCAACTGCGGCACGATCACCGCAGCGTGGCGCTCATTATGGTGGTCCCGGCGCTGCTGCTCACCGCCGTCTACTATCTTTTCGAGAACGAAACACTGCCCCCGGGCTTTCCACGCACCTTCGACCGCGTGGGCCTGATGATGCTGGCGATCTTCCCGTTCGTCGTCATGTTTCTGGTCACGTCCATCACCATGCTGCGGGAGCGAACCTCCGGGACCTTGGAGCGGCTCCTCACCACACCCATCCATAAAGCAGACCTCTTGTTCGGCTACGCCATTGCGTTCTCCATCATGGCCGCGTTGCAGTCCCTGGTGGCGACGGCAGTTGCATATTGGATCTTCAATCTCGACATCAAGGGAAGTCCAGGGTTCGTCGTGATGATCGCGGTGATCAACGCTGTCCTTGGAGTGGCCTTGGGGCTGCTGTGTTCGGCCTTTGCACGCACCGAGTTCCAGGCTGTCCAGTTCATGCCCGTAGTGGTGGTGCCGCAGATCCTGCTCTGCGGACTGTTCGTGGCCCGGGAGCAGATGAACGACGTCCTCGAGGCCATCTCCAGTGTCCTTCCCCTGACGTTTTCTGTTGATGCCCTTCAGGAGATCGCAGGAAACATCGATGCGACTGACGCCCTGTGGCAAGACACCCTGGTGATGGGCGGAATCGTGGTGGGAGTCCTTGTCCTTGCCTCGTTGACGCTGAGGCGGCAGACCTCATGAGCCTGGAACCCCTGCGCCGCGGCCGTCGAAGCGGAAGCGACCATTCGCGCGAAGCCATTCTGGTGGCGGCCCGGAAGTTGTTCGCAGAGCAAGGGTTCGACGGCACGAGTCTTCGCCAGGTGGCGCGGGAAGCCTCAGTGGATCCGGCCATGGTCCATCACTTCTTCAAAGGCAAAGACGAATTGTTCGCCTCCAGCGTGGAGTTGCCTGCCGATCCTGAACAGGTCCTGGCAGGCGTTGAAACCCTGGAACCGGAGGCGAGGGCAGAAGCACTTGTCCGTGCGGTTGTCCGGTTGTGGGAGGGCCCGGCGCAACCCGGCTTGGTGGCATTCGTTCGGGGCACCATCGGATCGAAGGCCAAAACGGCACTGCTGCGGGAGACCGTGAGCCGGACCATCCTGTCCCGGGTCATGGTGGGTGTGCAAGGCCCTGCTGAGGAAGTCCGCCTGCGTGGCAATCTGGTGGCCACACAGGTGGTGGGACTGATGCTGCTCCGCTACGTGATCCGGCTCGAACCCCTGTCGAGTGCAGACCAGGAGGAAGTAGTGAGCCTGGTGGCACCGACCATCCAGCGGTATCTCACCGGAAACCTGAACCCGCCCAAGTAAGTAGCAGCTGATGCCGTTTAGAGCCGGCAAAACGGCATCAGCTGCTACTTGGATTGCTGGCTAGAACAAGACCGTGGCGAATGTACCGACCTGCTCGAAGCCGACTCTTTCGTAGGTGGCGCGCGCTTTGGCGTTGTAGTCGTTGACGTACAGGCTCGTTATTGGCGCAAAGGTACGTGAGAGATTTACGACGGCGGCCATGTAGCCGGCGCTCTGGTGGTGTCCACGCATGTCCGGATTCATCCATACGCCCTGGACCTGCGTGACGTCCTGGGTAACTGCACCCAACTCTGCCTTGAAGACAACTGTCCCGGCAGCGTCGATGTGGACCAGGGAATGCCCTTGGCGGATGAGCCCCGCAACGCGCCTGCTGTAGAAGTCCTGGCCTCCCAGGAAGGGCGAATAGCCAACTTCTTCTTCGAACATGGCGGCGCAGGCAGGCAGAATGCGTTCGAAGTCCGCCATCGTGCCGAAGGTCAGCAACGGATTGGCTTCGATGGCCGGGCCACCGGAAATGGTCAAGAGGGGCTGCCTGGAACGGACTTCGTGCGCGAAGTGGCCCAACTGCTCAAAGCGGGAGTAAAGCGCCAGCACTGTTTCCGCCGGCCCGAAGATGGAGGCGTACCGCCTGCCGGACTGGTGGGCCGCCGTAGCCACATATCCGGTCAGCCCGGGGTCGAGTTGCACCGGGACCAGATTGGCCCCGGCCCAACAGGCTCCAAGGAGGGTGTCGTCGTCGAACACGCCAAAGACGCTGGCGCCGCCGCTGGTGGGCGCTGCCGTTCCTACGCTGTCCAGATGCGCCAGGATAAAGACGTTGGCAACGGGATCTTCGCTCGCAAGCGCGCGAAGGGCCAAGGTGTCGGCACTGCCGAGCACCCTGACCCCCAGGCCTGTCTCGTTACGAGACGCTAACCACGGGGCTACCCTTGACAGCATCTTCGCCATCGGCCTCCCCCATCTCTTCAGCGATACGCATGGCCTCTTCGATCAGTGTCTCAACAATTTCGCTTTCAGGCACTGTCTTGATGACTTCGCCCTTCACGAAAATCTGGCCTTTACCGTTTCCGGAGGCCACACCGAGGTCTGCTTCGCGGGCTTCGCCGGGGCCGTTGACTACACAACCCATGACAGCCACGCGGAGGGGGATTTCCATCCCCTCAAGGCCTGCGGTTACTTGCTCAGCCAGCGTGTACACGTCCACCTGGGCGCGGCCACAGGACGGGCAGGACACAATCTCAAGCTTGCGTGGACGCAGGTTCAATGACTGCAGGATCTGGTTGCCTACCTTGATTTCCTCCACGGGCGGCGCCGAGAGGGAAACGCGGATAGTGTCGCCGATGCCTCGGGACAGCAGTGCCCCGAAAGCAGTTGCGGACTTGATGGTTCCCTGGAAGGCCGGACCCGCTTCAGTCACGCCAAGGTGCAGGGGCCAGTCGCCCTTTTCGGCGAGCATCTCGTAGGCGGCCACCATGATCACGGGGTCGTTGTGCTTCACGGAGATCTTGAAGTCGTGGAAACCGTGCTCCTCGAAGAGCGAGGCTTCCCAGACCGCAGACTCCACGAGCGCTTCAGGGGTGGCCTTGCCGTACTTCTTCATGATGCCCGGTTCCAGCGAGCCGGCGTTGACGCCTATGCGGATGGACGTCCCATGGTCTTTCGCAGCCGCGGCGATTTCCTTGACCTGGTCATCGAACTTCCGGATATTGCCGGGGTTCACACGGACCGCTGCGCATCCCGCTTCAATGGCCGCGAAAACGTACTTCGGCTGGAAGTGGATATCGGCGATCACGGGGATCTGGGATTTGCGGGCAATGATCGGCAACGCCTCGGCGTCGTCGGCTGATGGACAGGCAACACGGACGATGTCGCAGCCGGAGGCCGTCAGTTCAGCGATCTGTTGAAGCGTGGCGTTGATATCCGTGGTGGGCGTCGTAGTCATGGACTGCACGCTGATGGGTGAATCAGAACCAACGCCAACGGACCCAACCTTGATCTGCCGCGTCTTGCGGCGAGGGGCAAGGACGGGGGGTGGGGCTGCTGGCATTCCCAGGCTGACCGAGGTCACGTGGACTCCTTGGGTTTGGGGTGGATCGTTGTGGTGGAGGACGCGGGAGCTAGGATACGTGGGCAGCCAGGACGCCGATAATGGGGTCCCATTCCGTGGTGCGGATGCCGGCTATGACTCCGGCTTGGGCGAACGGATCCTGCTTCAGGAGGTCATTGAGTTCGGCTTCATCAGCCGACTTGAAGATGAGCAGGGCGCCGGCGCCGTCACCGTAGGGGCCGCTGGCAAGCAGGGTGCCGTCTTCTGCGAGGTCGCCGAGCCAGGCACGGTGCGCCGGGCGGGCTTCGTCGCGGAGGGCGCCGGATTCGGCGACGTATACATACTCAACAGCGAAAACAGTCATGGAGCTAGCCTATCCCGCCGCGTCCGATGATCCGCCATCCATTCCAGCCCACTGAGTGGGCCCTGCGGGAATCTCAGCCAAAGATATTCACTGGCTTGACGATGTCCGCGTAAATCAGCAGGGCTCCCATGGCCATCAGCAGCGCGGCCACCACATACGTGGCGGGAAGCAGCTTTGCGATATCGAAAGCACCCGGATCCGGCTTTCCCCTCAGCCTGGCCACTTGGCGCCGGGCCCCCTCATACAGGGCACCCGCCACGTGGCCGCCGTCGAGAGGCAGCAGGGGTACAAGGTTGAAGATGGCCAGCGCGAAGTTCAGGCCCGCAAGCAGCCCTACCAACGTTCCAATGCGCGCCTGGAGGGGGACCTCTTCCATCGCAGCGACCTCGCCGGCCACACGGCCGACGCCAACCACACTGATGGGGCCGTTGGGATCCCGGGGTTCCTCGCTGAAGGCGGCCTTTGCCACACCAACCACACGGGCGGGCAGGTTAAGGATCACTCCGGATATCTGCTTGATGTTCTCCCCCGCCATGGGAAGAACCGACGACGCCGGCTGGGGAACCAAGGCGCTCTGCGGGCCGATTCCCAGGAAGCCCACCTCCTGGTACTTCAGCGTGCCGTTGGCGTCCTGCTCCTGGCGTCCATCGGCACCCACAACCGGCCGCGAGGACAAAACTGGAGTAACTGTGGTGGAAACTTCCGAGCCGTTGCGCTCGACGGTGACGGGTACTGCTTTGCCGGCGGAGGCCCGGATCCAGCCGGTGAGTTCATCCCAGCTGGTGCCAGCCTTGCCGTCGAAAGTCTTGACGACGTCGTTCGGCTGCAGCCCGGCGGCCGCAGCAGGTGTTGGCTTGCACTCCGCCGAATCCGGGTCCACCGTTTTACCAGCGGCCACCTGGCACTTTGAGACGTCCGCGATGGTTGTGGTGGGCGTGGCAACGCCAAAACCCATGAGCAGGATGGCGAGGAGAACCAAACCGATCAGCATGTTCATGGCCGGACCGCCGAGCATGACGATGATCTTCTTCCAGACCGGAAGCTTGTAAAAGACCCTGCCTTCGTCCCCGGGGCCAACTTCTTCGTGGGCGACGGAACGGGCTTCGCTGGCAAGCGTCTGGAACATGCCCGTGCTGGAGGGACGTACCCCGCCATCTTCTTTGTTGGGCGGGTACATGCCGATCATGGCCACATAGCCGCCCAAAGGAAGGGCCTTGAAGCCGTACTCCGTTTCGCCCTTCTTCCTGGACCACAAGGTGGGCCCGAAACCAATCATGTACTTGGTCACGCGCACCTTAAAGAGCTTCGCGGGGACCAGGTGGCCAACCTCGTGCAAAGCGATGGACACTGCGACGCCAATGGCGACGAAGACGACTCCGAGGATGAAAAGAAGGACGGGACTCATGCCGACGGGACTGCTTCCATAGGGGTTTCTTTACCGGTATCTCTGCTATACGGAGCTGTTGGCTAAACGATCATGGGTGCGCGTGCGTGCCCAGCTCTCAGCATCCAGCACGGACTCCACCGTAAGCTCCGAAGAACCTGAATGTTCGCTGAGGACGGACTCCACTGTGTCCACGATGTCCGTGAAGCGGATGCGGCCGGCGTGGAAAGCCTCCACGGCTTCCTCGTTGGCCGCGTTGAAGACGGCAGGATAGGTGCTGCCCTGCTTCGCGGCCTCCTTGGCGAGCTCCACGGCCGGAAACGCAACTGAGTCCAGTGGTTCGAACGTCCAACTAGTGGCTTGGGTCCAGTCGCATGGCTGTGCAGCCCTTGGAACCCTCCCGGGCCAGCCCAGGCCCAAGGCAATGGGAAGCCGCATGTCAGGCGGCGACGCCTGGGCGATGATGGACCCATCCACGAACTGGACCATCGAGTGGACCACCGACTGCGGATGGACCACGACGTCGATCCTGTCCAGGGGTACGTCGAAGAGCAGATGTGCCTCGATCACTTCAAGGCCCTTGTTGACCAGGCTCGCAGAGTTGGTGGTGACCATGAGGCCCATATCCCATGTTGGATGCGCCAGGGCCTCAGCGGGTGTGACATCGTGCAGCTGCTCACGGCTGCGGCCACGGAAGGGTCCGCCGGACGCCGTGAGAATCAACTTCTCGACCTCCTGCTCGGTACCCGAACGCAGGCATTGGGCGATGGCCGAATGTTCGGAATCGACAGGCACAATCTGGCCGGGTCCGGCAGCTGCTTTTACCAGGGCACCACCGACAATCAGCGACTCTTTATTGGCGAGCGCCAAGGTGGCACCGGATGCCAGCGCGGCCAGGGTTGGCGCAAGGCCAATGGAACCGGTGATGCCGTTGAGAACGACGTCGCATTCCACTTCTGCGATGCGGGTGGACGCATCGGGTCCAACGAAAATTTCCGGTGCAAAGTTGCGCAGGCCGCTTCGGGCAGCGGCGGCGTCAATCAGGTTCTGCAATGCTTCCGGATCGCCCTGGGCAATGCCTATTGCCTGCGCCCGCGTGTGCACAGCTTGATGGGCAAGCAATTCCAGGTTCCCGCCGCCGGCGCTCAGTGCCACAACTTCGAAAAGGTGCGGGGCGCCGTCGACGACGTCAATCGCCTGTGTGCCGATGGAACCGGTGGACCCGAGGATGACGATCTTGCGCGGCTGCATTGCTTAAGTATCCCAGCACGTGCAGAAGGCTGCGAACGGAGCATCGGGCTAAGTGGAAAACCCTGCTTGACCACTTCTTTCCCGGGCGTAACGTGGAATTTGTGGAGTGGCTGGCCTGGTTTGACGCGCAGGACTGGTTTGACGCGCAGGACTACGAATTTGCGCGCCAGGTGTTACAACGCGGAACTGCCGCCCTTTACCTGGTTGCGTTCCTCTCCACCATGAACCAGTTTCCTGCACTCCTTGGCGAGCACGGCCTGCTTCCCGTCCCGTCGTTCCTTGACATGGCGCGCCGTCTGGCCCGGCCCACTCTCTTCTCGTGGCGGTACTCGGATACCCTGCTCCGTGCTGTCTGTTGGGTGGGAATTGCCGTCTCGGCCTTGCTGGTGTTGGGCTTGCCGCAGCTGGGACCACCGTGGCTGCCGATGCTGGCGTTCCTCAGCCTCTGGTTCCTATACATGTCGATCGTGAATGTGGGCCAGACGTTCTACGGCTTTGGTTGGGAGATCCTGCTGCTGGAGGCCGGTTTCACCGTAGCTTTCCTTGGCTCGGACCAGGTTCCACCGCCCACCACCATCCTTGTCTTGATTGTTTGGCTGGTGTTCCGGCTTGAGTTCGGCGCGGGAATGATCAAAATCAGGGGCGGCCGCGAGTGGCGCGACCTCACGGCGATGCTCTACCACCACGAGACGCAGCCGATGCCCGGGCCGCTGAGCCGGCAGTTCCATCTCCTCCCCCGCCCCCTGCACAAAGTGGAAGTGGTGGGAAACCACTTCGCGCAGTTGGTGGTTCCGTTCTTCCTGTTCGCGCCGCAACCGCTGGCCAGTATCGCGGCAGGAATCATCGTCGTTACGCAGCTTTGGTTGGTGGGCAGCGGCAATTTTGCCTGGCTGAACTGGATGGCAATAATCCTTGCCTTCGCTGCAGTGAGTGATCCGGTGGCGCATGCGGTATTTCCCTTCATCCCGCTCGAGTGGCATGCAGGTGCCGAAACCCCGGCGTGGTGGTTCGTCGTCGTACTTGCCGTGACGGTCCTGTTGCTGGTCCTCAGCTACCGGCCGCTTCTGAACCTGTTCTCGCGCCAGCAACTCATGAATGCGAGCTTCAACCGCTGGCGCCTCGTGAACGCCTATGGTGCGTTCGGTACGGTGACGAAGCAGCGGATCGAGATCGTCGTCGAAGGCACCATGGCTGAAGAGCCCGATGCAGCTGACGAGCAGTGGCAGGAGTACGGCTTCAAAGGCAAACCCGGGGACGTGCGCCGCATCCCGCGGCAGTGGGCGCCATACCACCTCAGGCTTGATTGGCTCATGTGGTTCCTGCCCCTGCGGACCGTCCACGAAGGGTGGTTCTACGCCTTCCTGGAGAAACTGTTGGAGGCAGACAAGCCCACGCTTGGGCTGCTTCGCCATGACCCGTTCGACGGCGAACGCCCGCGTTGGGTGCGTGCGCGCAGCTATCTTTACCGTTTCGCAAGCCGTGCGGAGTTCCGTGAGACGGGTGGGCGTTGGGTGCGGGTGTTCCTGTATGACGCCATTCCGCCGGTCTCCCTTACGCCTTGACGGCGGCGGCTCCTTTAGTGTTGTCTGGCCTGGGATGCGGGCTTGGCCTGGGTGGATTTGGCTTGGGACGCGGGCGGTGGTGCTGTGGACTCACGGACCACCAGATGCGTTGCCAGCTCCACGCGGCGGGAGTCGATGTCCTCGCCACGGACCTGGCGCAGGATGAACCGCAGGGCAGAGCGGCCCATCTCCTGCAATGGCTGTGACACGGACGTCAGGGGTGGAACGGATTCTTCCGCTTGGTGTGTGCCGTCGAAACCGACGAGGCTCATGTCCTCCGGGATCCGGATGTTCTGCCTTCGCGCTTCTGCCAGGACACCCAGCGCGATGCTGTCACTTCCAGCGAATACTGCCGTGGGGGGATCCTCAAGTGCAAGCAGGGCCTTCATGCCCCGCACACCGTTCTCGGGCCGGAACGGGCCGGAGGAGACATAGTCGTCGTCCACGGCAATGCCCTCTGCCATGAGTGCCGCCATATAGCCGTGTAGCCGCGCCTGGCTGCATTCTGCCGTGGCAGGTCCGCCTATATAGGCGATTTTGCGGTGTCCCAACCCGAGCAGGTGGGTAGCCGCGGCCTTGCCTCCGGCCCAGTTGCTTGCGCCAACGCTGAAGACGTCTGCCGGTGGCGGGTTGAGGGGGTCCACCACCACGATGGGGATCCGGCGGCGTTGGAACGCTTCCAGCTGTGCGGAGCCAAAGGCGGAAGTGACCACGATCATTCCGCTGCGGCCTTCGTCGACAATGCGTTGGGCCCGCTCCTCGGGTCCCAAGGGTGACGCTGTTTGCCTGCTGGTCACCGAGAGGATGACCTCCATGTCCGAGACCGCCGCATGCTCCATCACCCCGTTGAGGACTTCCACGGAGTAGGCCGAGTTCAGGGAGTCGAAAACCACTTCAACTGACTGCCGGAGCGGAAGGCTTTTGCGTTGGAGGGGCGATTTGTATCCGGTTCGTTGCAAGGCCTCAAGCACGCGCGCCCGGGTTTCCTCGGCCACGTCCTCCCTGCCGTTCACCACCTTGGAAACCGTAGGCGCTGAAACCCCCACCTCTTTGGCCACGGCAGCCAATGTGAGTTTGAGCGGACGTTGCTCGCGTTTCATAGTCCCCCTGCTTTCGAAATATTTCGGCTTGGTTCGATTATGCGGGATGCCCACGGAAAGCTCAAGACCGCCGCAACTGCAGGCTACTCGTGGCTGAAGTAAGCCTTGACGTGTGATCGAATGCACTTTAGTTTAGACCGTGACCTAAACAGCATTCTCGAAATATTTCGGTATTTTTCGGGACACGGTCACTCCTTTGGGAGATGGGCACCGCAATGCCCAACGAGGCGACTACACATGGAGAAGCAATGAAGCAGTTCCAATCATCACGGCGTTCTTTTCTGGCTCTGGCGGCAGTTACACCATTCGCAGTCATGGCAACCAGTGCCTGCGGTACGTCCGGACCGGGCAGCGCGAGCGGAGGAGGAGCCAGCATGTGGTTCCTCTCCGGTGAGCCGAACCAGACCACCATCCAGAAGGCCGTCGATGCTTTTGGTTCGTCGAATCCCGACAACAAGATTGCTGTGACGTACTTCCAGAACGATGCATACAAGACGAAGATCAAAACCGCGATCGGCGCCGGACAGGCCCCAACCATTGTTTATGGATGGGGCGGCGGAACGTTGAAGACCTACGCCGAGGCCAACCAGGTGGAAGACCTGACCAGCTGGTTCGAGGCCAACCCGGACCTGAAAAACAAGTTCTTCCCCGCTTCGTTCGGTGCAGCCACCGTCAACGGCAAGATCTACGCCCTCCCCAACCAGTACGTGGCCCCTGTTGTCCTGTTCTACAACAAAGAGCTCTTTGAAAAGGCCGGGGTGCAGCCACCCAAGACCTGGGATGACGTCATGTCCTTGGTCAAGACCTTCAACGACATGGGCGTAGCCCCGTTCTCCTTGGGCGGTCAATCCCGCTGGACCTCGATGATGTGGCTGGAATACCTGCTGGACCGCATCGGAGGGGCCGAGGTGTTCAAGGCGATCTTCGAAGGCAAGCCCAACGCCTGGATGGATCCGGCCGTGATCGAAACGGGAACCAAGATCCAGGAACTGGTATCTGCCGACGGCTTCATCAAGGGCTTCTCCTCCATCACGGCAGATTCGAAGGCAGACCAGGCGCTGTTGTTCACCGGCAAAGCCGCCATGTTGCTTCAAGGTTCCTGGGTCTACGGACCTATGAAGAAGGAAGGCCAGAACTTCGTCCAGAACGGAAAACTGGGCTTCGTCACCTTCCCGACCATTCCGGGAGGCAAGGGAGATCCTAAGAATGGCGTAGGCAACCCTGCCCAGTACATGTCGATTTCGGCCAAGGCCACCGACAAAGAAAAGGAAACGGCCAAGAAGTTCTTCAAGGACGGCATCATGACAGATACGGTCATCGACGCCTACATCAACTCCGGTTCGGTCCCGATCGTCAACGGAATTGAAGACAAGCTCGCAACGTCGCCGGACAAGGACTTCCTGAACTTCGTCTACGACATGGCCAAGAATGCCCCGAACTTCCAGCAGTCCTGGGATCAAGCCCTGAGCCCGACCGCGGCCGAGGCCCTGCTCAACAACATCGACCAACTGTTCCTCAAGTCGATCACGCCACAGCAGTTCGCCGAGAACATGAATGCCACCCTGGGCAAATGAGCTCAACAACCACTCACAGGGCTGCCACTGGATCGCGGAAAGTCGAGCAGGCCGGGCAGCAAAAATCCGCACTTGCCTGGCTGACAGTGCCGGCTTTGATCTTCTTCGTGGTGTTTGCGCTCGTGCCGCTGGTAGGTGTCCTGGTGCTGAGCTTCGCCAACTGGGACGGCATCGGCGCCATCGGAGCGGCCGGCCTGGAGAACTGGTCCTCAGTACTCACCGACCCCGGACTGTACAACGCACTGGGCCTGACTTTCCTGATCATGATTGTCTCCTGGCTGGTTCAGACTCCCATCAGCCTTCTCCTGGGAGTCTTCACGGCAGGTACACAGCGTTACAGGGCTGCCTTGGCAGTGTTGTACTTCTTGCCGCTTCTCCTCTCCTCCGCGGCAGTTGCCATCGCGTACAAGGCACTGTTGGACCCTAACTTTGGCCTGGCCATGGGACTGGGATTGCCCATCCTGGCCCAGGACTGGCTGGGCGTCCCGCAGTTGGCATTGGGCCTGGTCATCTTCGTGATCGCCTGGCAGTTCGTGCCCTTCCACACACTCATCTATCAAGGTGGCGTCCGGCAAATCCCCAAATCCCTGTACGAGGCTGCACAGATCGATGGTGCGGGAATCATTAAGCAGTTCTTCCACATCACGCTTCCACAGCTGAAATACACCATCATCACCTCGTCCACCCTGATGGTCGTAGGATCACTGACGTACTTCGACCTCATCTTCGTCCTCACCGGTGGCGGGCCGGGTAACTCCACGCGCATCCTGGCGTTGGACATGTACTTGCGCGGCTTCCGGGCGAACCTGATGGGCCCGGCAAGTGTCATCGCCGTCATCCTCGTCGTTATAGGCCTTGTCCTTGCCTTGTTCCTCCAGCGCCTTGGAGGCAAGGACAAGCAGGGCAGCCAATTGGAAGGTTTGTAAGGTGAGCACTGTCCTTCAAAGCGATTCGAAAACCGCTCCGGTCACTCCCCCGGGCCATTCCATGAAGGCCAAGCAGAGCCTTGGTTCACGGGTCAGGCGGCTGAACATTCCCGGAGGCCTTGGCGGTTGGATATGGCTGGCCATCATCATTGTGCCGATCTATTACATCGTCATCACCAGCTTGAAGACCTCCGAGGGGTACTTTGGGCAGAATCCGCTGGCCCTCCCTACGGCTCCTACCTTGGAGAACTACCAACTGGTTCTCGAGGCCAACTTCACGACGTACTTCATGAACAGCGTGATCGTCACACTTGGCTCCGTGATCCCCACGGTGTTGATCTCCTTCATGGCTGCCTTCGCGATCGTTCGTGGTCGCGGCCGGTACCTGAAGTTTGTCAACGGCATGTTCCTGATGGGCTTGGCGATTCCGCTCCAGGCAACCATCATCCCGATCTATCTGATGATCATCCGGCTGAATCTGTATGACAGCCTCCTTGCCATCATGCTTCCCTCCGTAGCGTTCGCCATTCCGTTGACGGTCCTGATCCTGTCCAACTTCATCCGCGATGTGCCGAACGAATTGTTCGAATCAATGCGCCTGGACGGCTGCAGTGATTGGCAGACGATGTGGAGGTTGGCACTGCCCTTGACCCGCCCGGCGATAGTAACCGTGGCAATTTACAACGGCTTGCATGTCTGGAACGGATTCCTGCTGCCCTTGGTGCTCACCCAAAGCCCCGGACTCCGTGTCCTCCCCTTGGGACTGTGGACTTTCCAAGGCGAGTTCAGCGTCAACATCCCCGCCGTACTGGCCTCTGTCGTCCTGAGCACCCTGCCAATCCTGGTGATTTACGTCCTTGGACGCCGTCAGCTGGTCAGTGGCCTGACCGCAGGCTTCAGCAAGTAGCCAGGTGCGAATTCAGACAAGAAAGGACTTTCACATGTCAGAACCGAAACCCCTGCGCGTGGGCATGGTGGGCTACGCCTTCATGGGTGCCGCCCACTCCCACGCTTGGCGCACTGCTCCGCGGTTCTTCGACCTTCCGCTCGCCCCGGAATTGGCTGCCGTCGCCGGCCGCAACGAAGAAGGCGTCCGTGCTGCGGCACGCAAGTACGGTTGGGATTCCGTGGAAACCGACTGGCGCCGGCTGATCGAGCGCGATGATATTGACCTCATCGATATCTGCACCCCCGGAAACACGCATGCCGAGATCGCCATCGCCGCCTTGGAAGCGGGCAAGCACGTGCTCTGCGAAAAGCCACTGGCCAATTCAGTGGAAGAGGCGGAGAAAATGACAGCCGTCGCCCAGGCGGCAGCAGAGCGCGGCGTGCTGTCCATGTGCGGCTTCAGCTACCGCCGCACTCCCGCGTTGGCGTTGGCAAAGCGGATGGTGGAGGAAGGGCGCCTGGGCGATATCCGCCACGTCCGGGCGCAATACCTGCAGGACTGGCTCAGTGACGCGGATGCGCCGCTCACGTGGCGCCTGGACAAGTCCAAGTCCGGCTCCGGTTCCCTTGGCGATATCGGTGCCCACAGCATTGACGCCGCGCAGTGGATCACGGGTTCCACAATCACCGGGGTCTCGGCGCTGCTGGAAACCTTCGTGAAGGAACGGCCTGTGGGCGGTGACTTCGTGGGCCTCGGTGGCCGCGGCGGTTCGGACGCTCCCAAGGGCCCGGTCACGGTGGACGACGCCGCGCTGTTCACCGCCCGTTTTGCCGGAAAGCACGACGACGGCGCTGCCGCCACCACCGCCACGGAAGGCACCGCCGTCGGGACTCCTTCCGGCACTGGTTCCAGCGCTGTGGCAGGGCCCATCGGCATCTTCGAAGCCACTCGCTTTGCCCTTGGCCGCAAGAACGCCATGCGCCTGGAGCTCAACGGGACCAAGGGCTCGCTGGCTTTCGACTTCGAGGACATGAACTCGCTACAGGTCTACGATTCGGCGCTGGAACCTGACGCCGGATTCCGGAAGATCATTGTCACCGAACCGTCCCATCCGTACACAGGCAATTGGTGGCCCACCGGGCACGGTCTTGGCTACGAGCACGGATTCACCCACCAGGTGGTGGACCTGGTGAATGCCATCGGCGCTGGGGAGCAGCCCTCGCCGTCGTTTGCTGATGCCTTGCAGGTTCAAAAGGTGCTGGCCGCCGTTGAGGCGAGCGCGGGCAACGCGAGCCGCTGGCAGAACGTCTGAGAGGAACCAACATGACCCGACCCATCACCCTTTTTACCGGCCAGTGGGCCGACCTGCCGTTTGAGGAAGTAGCGCGCCTGGCTGGCGATTGGGGCTTTGACGGCCTGGAGATAGCCTGCTGGGGCGACCATCTGGACCCGCAGCGCATCGTCGAGGACGACGCGTATCTTCAAGGCAGGCTGGACATCCTGGAGAAGCACCACCTATCGGTCCACGCGATCGCCAACCACCTCACCGGGCAGGCAGTTTGCGATGACCCCATCGATGAACGTCACCGGGACATCCTGGCACCGGACGTGTGGGGCGACGGCGATCCTGAGGGCGTCCGACAGCGTGCTGCTGAAGCCATGAAGACCACTGCTCTTGCGGCGGCAAAGCTTGGCGTCAAGACCGTCACGGGGTTCACGGGCTCGTCCATATGGAAGTGCATCGCAATGTTCCCGCCGGCTTCCGAAGCCATGATCGAGCGCGGCTACCAGGACTTCGCAGACCGTTGGAATCCCATCCTGGATGTCTTTGACGAGGTAGGAGTCCGTTTTGCCTTGGAAGTCCATCCTTCGGAGATCGCCTACGACTACTGGACCGCCAAGCGCACCCTTGAGGCCATCGGGCACCGGGAGAACTTCGGCCTGAACTTCGACCCCTCCCACTTCATCTGGCAGGACCTTGACCCCGTGATGTTCCTCCAGGACTTCGCGGACAAGATCTTCCACGTGCATGTCAAGGAATCCGTACGCCAACTCAACGGACGCAACGGCCGCCTTGGATCCCACCTGCCGTGGGCGGATCCCCGCCGCGGCTGGGACTTCGTCACCGCAGGCCATGGCGACGTGAACTGGGAACCCATTTTCCGCATGCTCAACTCGATCGGGTACGCCGGACCCACCAGCATCGAATGGGAAGACGCCGGAATGGACCGGCTGATCGGCGCTCCGGAAGCGTTGGACATGGTCCGCCGGTTGGCTGCCATCCGTCCCCCGGCTGCGGCTTTCGATGCCGCCTTCGCCGCCCGCTGAACCCGCTTACGAACACCCAACAGACTCACCCGGACGTTTAAGAATACAAAGGAAAACATGACAACCAAGAGTAAGACCGCACTTGTGGTTCGGGGCGGCTGGGACGGACACCAGCCGGTGGAAGCCACCGAACTGTTCCTCCCCTTCCTCAAAGAGAACGGCTATGAGGTCAGGGTGGAGGAATCCCCCAAAATTTACGCAGACACTGAATACATGGCCGGAGTGGACCTCATCGTGCAGTGCATGACGATGTCCACCATCGAAAAGGACGAGTTCGAGGGGCTCCGCGCCGCCGTCGAAAATGGCACGGGGCTTGCCGGATGGCATGGCGGGGTCGCCGATTCCTACCGCAACACTTCGGACTACCTGCACTTGATCGGGGGCCAGTTCGCCTGCCACCCGGGCAAGCATGAAGACGAACGGACCGGGGAACAGTCGGATAACTATGTTCCCTACACGGTGAACATGCTCCCAGCCGCAGCAGAACATCCCATTACCCAGGGAATCGCAGACTTTGACCTAGTCACCGAGCAGTATTGGGTTCTGGCCGACGACTACATCGATGTCCTGGCGACCACTACGCAAAAAGTACGCGAATGGGACCCTTGGAACCGTGAAGTGACCTCCCCCGCCATCTGGACCAGGCAATGGGGCAAGGGAAGAATCTTCGTTTCCACTCCCGGCCACCGAGTCGAAATCCTCCAGGACAGCAACGTCCGCACCATCATCGAAAGGGGCATGCTGTGGGCATCCCGCTAAATGTAGGAATCATTGGCTGTGGCGCCATCATCGCCCAGTACCTGACGAACTTCCGCAGACTGGATGCGATCAACCTCGTGGCCGTCGCGGACCTTGATCCCGCCCGGGCGCAAGCAGTTGCCGACTCTTACGACGGCGTCCGTGCTCTGACGGTGGACGAGCTGCTGGCCGCAGAGGACGTCGAACTCGTCCTGAACCTGACCATTCCGGCAGCGCATGCCGACGTCGCGCTCAAGGCCATTGCCGCGGGCAAGTCCGTGTACGGCGAGAAGCCGCTGGCAGCGACCACCGCCGAGGCCCGGCAAGTGCTCGACGCCGCCGCTGCGGCAGGCGTCGCTGTCGGCTGCGCTCCCGACACCGTGCTGGGTACCGGCATTCAGACAGCGCGCAAAGCGATCGACGACGGCCTGATCGGCGCTCCGGTTTCGGCGACCGCCACCATGGCAACGCCCGGGCATGAGCGCTGGCACCCCAACCCCGATTTCTACTACCAGCCCGGCGGGGGTCCGCTGCTGGACATGGGCCCCTACTACGTATCCGCTCTGGTCACGCTGCTTGGCCCCATAGTGTCCGTGGTGGGCGCGGCCAGCCACACGCGCAGCGAACGAACCATTGGCTCCGGTCCCCGCGAGGGGCAAAAAGTGCCGGTGGAGATCGATTCCCATGTCACAGGTGTATTGGTGCACGCATCCGGCGCCCTGTCGACGCTGTTCATGAGCTTCGACGCCGTCAAGACCAAGAGCCCCAACATCGAAATCCATGGGGAGAAGGGGTCGCTCATTGTTCCGGATCCCAACCACTTCGACGGCGACGTGCAGTTGTTCGAGTTGGGAGCCGACGACTGGAAAACCCTCCCCGTATCCGCGGGTTACGTCGACGCCGGCCGCGGCTTCGGCATCGCCGATTTGTCAGCAACTCCGGCGGGACAAGAGCCCCGCGCGGGTGGCCAACTCGCCTTCCATGCCCTTGAGGTCATGGAGTCTGTGCTGGAATCCGCCAAGACCGGACAGGCGGTAGCCATCCAGAGCACCGTCAAGCGTCCGGACATGGTGGAACTGGCAGAACTCACGACGCCGGTACGCGCCTAGCGCTGAGGACACGCCGAGGTGAACAGTTGAACCCACAGTTCGGTTTTCCCACGAACGCGTGGGTTCAACTGTCACTTCACGTGGCGGGCCCGGCGCAGTGTTGCCTCAGCGTGCTTAAGAATAGGGCCGTCGATCATCTTGCCCTTGAACTGGAAAACGCCCGTTCCCGCAGCAGATGCTGCATCGAGAAGCTCGGCGGCCTCGGTCACGGCTTCGGGCGTGGGCGCGTAGGCTTCCCGTACGGTTGCCACCTGGCTGGGGTGGATGCACGCCTTGGCACCGAAACCACTGGCCACGGCGTCCAGGGATTCAACAGACAGGCCCTGGAGATCGGGGATGTTCACATACACGGAGTCGATGGCCTCCTTGCCGGCGGCTTTGGCAGCAAGCAGCACAGCGGACCGTGAGTGCAGTGCCACGGCCCGGTAGCCGCCGTCGTCGTTCCTGCTGGAGAGGCCGCCCAGGGAAGCCAGCAGGTCCTCCGCGCCCCACATCAGGGCAACCACGTTGGGTTCCGCGGCGATGGCTGCAGCATTGACGATGCCGGCCGCTGTTTCGCAGAGCGCAATCACGCGGTAGCCCTCAAGCGCCCTGAGCTGCTCAGCACTCTCCGCTTTGGCGAGCATGACGGTGCGGTAAGGAGTGTGCGCCAGGCTGTGCAGGTCCTTCTCGAATTCTGCGGAGCCCGCCGGGTTGACGCGGATAATCGTCCTGCTGGGGTCCAGCTCAGCAGTCTCTCCTTCGGATCCGAGCTGCGCGAGGATCGCGCCCCGGGCCCGCTGCTTGTCCGCCGGAGCCACGGCATCTTCGAGGTCAAGGATCACGGCATCCGAGCGCTCCGCCGCCTTGCCGAAACGCTCTGGCCGGTCAGCTGGGCAAAACAGGAGTGCCGGCCCCATGGTGAACGGCGTGACGGCTCCGTGGAGTGACGAGTCGGAAGAAGGCATGAACGGTTCCTTGCTGCTGGAATGCTGACAAATGTGGAAAACAGCCTAGGACTGTGCGGCGTGTGCTTCCTGGGTCCACATCAAGCAGGTACGCGTGGCAAGTGCCACCACCACTCCGTCCTGGTTCCTGCCAGTATGTTGCATGGTCACCACACCTTGGCCAGGACGCGAGGACGACAACCTTTTGGCGGTGATCACCGTTTCCGTGTACAGGGTATCCCCGTGATAGAGCGGGTGGGGAAAGGTGACATCCGTCAGCCCCAGCTGGGCGATGATGGTGCCCTGCGTCAGTTGGGTCACTGACTGCCCCACCATTGTGGACAAGGTGAACATCGAGTTCATCAGCCGCTGCCCGAATGGCTGCGCGGAACTCCAGGCTGCATCCAAATGCAGCGCCTGGGTGTTCATGGTCAAAGTAGTGAACAGGACGTTGTCCGTCTCCGTCACGGTTCGTCCGGGCTTGTGGGCGTAGATCACGCCCTCTTCAAGCTCATCGAAGTACAGTCCACGCTGCTCAACAACACGCGTCATACGGTGAGTTCCTGGTCCTCTTCGAAGAGTTCAGCCCCGGTGGCAGCCACTACATCGTCCAAAGTGACGTTGGGGGCGAGCTCACGAAGGACCAACCGCGGCTCGCCTTCATCCTTGACGACGTCGATCACGGCAAGGTCGGTGATGATCCGGTCCACGCAGCCTTTGCCCGTGAGGGGCAGGGTGCAGTCCTTGACGATTTTGGGCCTGCCGTTGCGGTCGACATGCTCCATCATGACGATCACCTTCTTGGCGCCGAACACGAGGTCCATGGCCCCACCCATGCCCTTGACCATCTTTCCGGGGATCATCCAGTTGGCAAGATCACCGTTGGCCGCCACTTCCATGGCCCCCAGGACCGCCACATCCACGTGGCCGCCCCGGATCATGCCAAAGGACGAGGCCGAATCGAAGAATGCAGCCCCCGGTTTGGTGGTGACAGTTTCCTTGCCGGCGTTGATGAGGTCCGGGTCAACCTGGTCCTCGGCAGGGTACGGGCCAACGCCCAGAATGCCGTTCTCGGAATGGAGGATCACTTCCACACCCGCGGGAATGTAGTTGGGGATCAGGGTGGGCATCCCGATCCCCAGGTTCACGTACTGACCGTTGGTGAGTTCCCGGGCTACCCGTGCGGCAAGTTCGTTGCGGCTCCAGCCTTTGGCCTCGTGATGGTCGACGTCGGCACGCCGGTACTCGTGCCGAACGGCTTCGGGGCGGGGCGGGATGTCATGATACGAGTTGTCGTTCACTGTGCTGCTCCTGCCTGCCCGGTTGCCTGGCTGGTGGTCAGGGCCACTGTCCGTTTCTCAATCCGCTTCTCCATTGTGGGAGCCACCACCACCCGCTGGACGAAAATACCAGGGGTATGGATGTGCTCCGGATCCAGCTCGCCGGTTTCCACAAGCTCTTCGACCTCGGCGATTGTTGTCCTGGCAGCCATGGCACAGAGCGGGTTGAAGTTCATGGCTGTTGCATGGAAAACGAGGTTGCCGTGGCGGTCCCCCTTCCACGCATGGACCAAGCCGAAGTCCGGGGTCAGCGACTCTTCCAGCACATAGTCGGCGTCATTGAAGGTGCGCACCTCCTTCGGCGAGGAGGCGATCGCAACGTTCCCCTCGGCGTCGTACTTTTGCGGCAAGCCGCCCTCGGAAACCTGGGTGCCCACACCGGCCTTCGTATAGAAAGCGGGAATGCCTGCACCGCCGGCCCGCAGTTTCTCGGCGAGTGTTCCCTGCGGCGTGAGGACCACCTCCAGTTCACCGGCGAGGTACTGCCTGGCAAACTCCTTGTTCTCACCCACGTACGAGCTGATGGTACGGCGGATACGTCCGTCCCTGAGGAGGATGCCCAGGCCCCAGTCGTCCACTCCGCAGTTGTTGCTGACGGTTTCGAGGTCCGTGGTGCCTTGGCTGTGGAGTGCGTCGATGAGTGACACGGGGATACCGCATAAGCCGAAACCGCCAACGGCGAGCGAGGCGCCGTCCGGTATGTCCTTCACCGCTTCCGCGGCGCTGGCAACAACCTTGTCAATCATCCTTGATCCTTCCCGTACGGTTACAGACCCAGCTCGCGGGCGATGAGCATCAGCTGAACCTCGGTGGTGCCCTCCCCGACTTCAAGGATCTTGGAGTCGCGGTAATGGCGCGCCACCGTGAATTCGTTGATGAAGCCATAGCCACCGAACACCTGGGTGGCGTCCCGTGCGTTGTCCATGGCTGCCTCGCCTGCGACCATCTTAGCGATGGCCGCTTCAGTCTTGAACGGCTTGCCGGCCAGCATCCTTGCCGCGGCATCGTAATAGGCCAAACGAGCCGTATGGGCCCTGGCCTGCATCCTTGCGATCTTGAATTGGATGGCCTGGTACTTGCCGATGTTCTGGCCAAAGGCGGTGCGTTCCTTGGCATACTTCACCGAAAGGTCCACACAACCCTGGGCCGCGCCCGTGCCCAAGGCGGCAATGGCAATGCGGCCCTCGTCAAGGATCGACAGGAAGTTGGCATACCCCCTGCCCCGCTGGCCCAGGAGGTTCGCCTCAGGAACCCGGACGTTGTCCAACGTCAGCGGATGCGTGTCCGACGCATTCCAGCCCACCTTGTTGTAGGCCCGCTCTGCCTTGAAGCCCGGGGTTTCGGTGGGAACCAGAATGGTGGAGATCTCTTTCCTGGTGCTGCCGTCCGCGTTTTCCGTCTTGCCCGTGACGGCGGTGACCGTGACCAAGGTGGTGATGTCCGTGCCGGAGTTCGTGATGAACTCCTTGTTGCCGTTGATTACCCATTCCCCGTTGTCCACGTGGGCGTGGGTCTTGGTACCGCCCGCATCGGAACCGGCCTCCCGCTCAGTCAACCCGAACCCGGCCAGGGATCGTCCGGATGCCAGCTCCGGAAGCCAACGCTCCTTCTGTTCCTGCGTGCCGAAACGGTACACCGGCATGGCGCCCAGGGACACGCCGGCCTCAAGGGTGATTGCCACGGACTGGTCAACCCGGCCCAACTGCTCCAAAGCCAGCGCCAAGGCAAAATAGTCCCCGCCCATTCCACCGAACTCCTCGGGGAACGGCAGGCCAAACAGCCCCATCTCCCCCATCTGCTTGATGACTTCATAGGGGAAGCTGTGTTCTTCATCGTGTTTGGCAGATACGGGTGCCACCACTTCGTCGGCGAATTCGCGGACGGAATCACTGAGGTCCTGGTATTCCTCGTTGAGGTCAAAACTGCTCATAGCTGGACTTCCTTGTCTGTTTCTGCGGGCTTGTCTGTTTCTGCGGGCCCCTCCAGAGGGGGTGCCGCGTGGATAGTGGCGAGCACCTGGTCGGCTTTGACCAGGTCGCCCGGTTTGCTGGTGAGGTGGACGGTCCCGGCAACCGATGCCACCAGTTGGTGCTCCATTTTCATGGCTTCGACCGACAGGAGCGGCTGTCCCTCCTGGACCATGTCGCCGTTGGCCACCGCCACGGAAACCACAGTTCCGGGCATCGGCGAGCGCACCTCCGGGTCCGCAGCACCTTCTTCGCGCTGGATGCCTGCCAGCATCCTCTGAAGACGTTCGGCGCGGTCCAGGACTTCCAGACGGCAGGACCAGCCGTCGTTGCATAGGTAGATGTCCCGGATCCCGCTGACCCCCTCGGTCGCTGTGCCAACCGCGTAGGTGACCCGGCCGCCGTCGAGCTCCAGGACGATGCCGTCACCGGTGCGCTCCACCACCGTGACCTTGGCGGCCCGGCCGGCTTCAGGGCCGTCGTCGATGACTGCCGCGAAAGTGCCGGAGTCCTCCGTCAACGCCACTGTGGCGGTGCCGGTTCCGGGCAGTCCAAAGCTGGCTCGCCAAGCGGCCCGCCGGCCGATACGCCACGAGTCCGGCGAACTCCAGGCGCTACCAGCGAGCATGGAAGCACCGGAGTTTTCCTTCTTTTCGAGCCACAGCGCCAGGGCTGCAGCGATCAACTCGTTGGCGCCGACGTGCCTGAATTCCATGGACGGCAGCTTGCGTTCGATCAGCCCCGTGTCCAGGTGGCCGTCGCGGACGTCAGGATCATTGATCAGCAGCCGGAGATATTCCACATTCGTGTCCAAGCCCAGGAGCGTGTACCTGCCCAGGGCGGCGTCCAAGGTGTCCAGCGCGGCGGCGCGGTTGTCGCCCCAGGCGATGACCTTGGCCAGCATGGGATCGTAGTCGCCGGTGATCTCAAGGTCCTCGCGCATAGCGGAGTCGATCCGAACGTTAGCGTTGGAGCGTTGCTCTCCGAGCACCTTGGGATCCGCCCCGCCATTCTCGGCGAGCGCAACGACGCGCCCCATCGAGGGCATGAAGTTCCGTTCCGGTACTTCTGCATAGACGCGCGCCTCTACGGCGTGGCCTTCAAGAACGACGTCGGACTGCGCAACGGTGAGCACCTCACCGGCGGCGATCCGCACCTGCCATTCAACGAGGTCTATCCCGGTGACCATTTCGGTGACGGGGTGCTCCACCTGCAAGCGCGTGTTCATCTCCATGAAGAAGAACTCATCGGGATGTTCGTCGGACACCAGGAATTCCACGGTGCCGGCACCGCTGTATTTGACCGAGCGTGCTGCGTTGCAGGCTGCTTCTCCAATGCGGGCCCGTTCGGCCGGGCCGTCCGCCAGCGATTCGAAGAGTGCCGAAGGAGCTTCCTCGATCACTTTCTGATGGCGGCGTTGGAGGGAACATTCGCGCTCGCCCAGGTGGATGACGTTGCCGTGGTTATCCGCGAGGACCTGGACCTCGATGTGGCGGGGTGCCTTGATGAGCCGCTCCAGGAACAGGGTGTCATCGCCGAACGCCGAAGCTGCCACGCGCCGTGCGGTCTGCAGTGTGGCAGCCATGTCTTCGGGCCGCTCCACGATGTGCATCCCTTTGCCGCCGCCGCCTGCCGAAGGCTTGATGAGCAAAGGAAAACCTACGGACGGCGCAGCGTCGATTAGTTCCTGGTCCGTGAGTCCGGGTACTGCGATTCCGGGTACGCATGGGACGTCGTAGGCCATGACGTGGTTTTTGGAACGGATCTTGTCACCCATGACCTCGATCGCGTCAATGCCCGGTCCGATGAACGTTATCCCCGCCGCGTCAAGGGCTTTGGCGAACTCCACATTCTCGGACAGGAAGCCGTATCCGGGGTGGACGGCCTCCGCACCGCTGCGGCGGCAGGCATCGATGATGGCCTCGATTTTCAAGTAGCTCTCCGAGGGCGCCGTGCCCCCGATCGCCACTGCGGTATCGGCAAGGGCCACGTGCTTGGCGTGCTTGTCCGCGTCCGAATAGACGGCAATGGAGCGGATGCCCATGTCCCTCAGGGTCCGGATCACGCGGCAGGCGATCTCACCGCGGTTGGCAACGAGGACAGCGCTGAAAGGACGGGATGCCGCGGTGGCGGCCGGTGCGGTGGTGGTTGGCAGAGTCATGGTCACATCCTGAAGAGACCGAAAGAGGTCTCGGGCAGTTGCTGGCGGGAGACGACGTCCAAAGCCAAGCCCAGGACCCGTCGGGTGTCTGCGGGATCGATGATGCCGTCATCCCAAAGCCGGGCGGTGGAGTAATAAGGGCTGCCTTGTTCCTCGTACTGCTGCCTAATGGGAGCTTTGAAGGCTTCTTCTTCCTCGGCAGACCATTCCTGGCCGGCGGCCTCGTACTGGTCGCGTTTTACCGTTGCAAGGACACTGGATGCCTGGTTTCCGCCCATCACTGAAATGCGGGCAGCCGGCCACATCCACAGGAAACGAGGCGAGTAGGCCCGCCCGCACATGGAGTAGTTTCCGGCGCCGAAGGAGCCGCCGATGACAACTGTCAGCTTGGGGACCCTCGCTGTTGCGACCGCCGTGACCATCTTTGCGCCGTTCTTGGCGATGCCGCCTTGCTCGTAGTCCTTGCCCACCATGAAACCCGAGAGGTTCTGCAGGAAAATCAGCGGGACCCCGCGTTGATCGCAGAGTTCGATGAAGTGGGCGCCCTTGAGCGAGGACTCACTGAACAGGACACCGTTGTTGGCAACGATGCCAACCGGGTGCCCATGAAGATGGGCGAATCCGGTCACCAGCGTGGTGCCATAGTTCTTTTTGAACTCATGGAATTGGGAACCGTCCACGAGCCGGGCAATTACATCGCGGACATCGTATTGGGCGTTGACGTCTGTGGGCACCACGCCATAAATGCCGGAGGGGTCGACGACGGGCGGCAGGACGACGTCGAGCACGTCCCATGCCGGTTTCGCCGGCTTGGGCAACGTCGCCACGATGTCCCGAACGATCTCCAGCGCGTGCTGGTCGTTCTCGGCGAGGTGGTCCGTAACGCCCGAAATCCGGGAGTGAACGTCGCCGCCTCCCAGTTCCTCGGCGGTGACGATCTCGCCGATTGCTGCCTTCACCAGGGGCGGGCCGCCGAGGAAGATGGTGCCCTGATTTCTTACGATGACAGTCTCATCGCTCATGGCCGGGACATAGGCACCGCCGGCCGTGCACGAACCCATGACGGAAGCGATCTGAGGAATCTTGGCCGCTGACATTTTGGCCTGGTTGTAGAAGATCCGGCCAAAGTGCTCTTTGTCGGGGAAAACCTCGTCCTGCTTGGGCAGGAATGCTCCCCCGGAATCCACGAGGTAGATACACGGAAGCTTGTTTTCCAGGGCAATTTCCTGAGCCCTGAGGTGCTTTTTTACCGTCATGGGGTAGTAAGTGCCGCCCTTGACCGTGGCATCGTTGGAAATCACCAGGACGTGCCGGCCATGAACCAACCCAATACCGGCAATCACTCCTGCGCCCGGCGAATCATCGTTGTACATGCCGTTGGCGGCCAAGGGCGCTATCTCCAGGAAGGGGCTGCCATCGTCCAGGAGGTAGTCGATTCGCTCGCGGGGCAGCAGTTTGCCTCGGGCGACGTGCCGCTCCCTGGATTTCGCGGGCCCCCCGAGGGCTGCCGCGGCAAGACGTTCTTTCAGCTCCCCTACGAGGGCCAGCTGCGCTTCCTGGTTGGCTTCAAAGGTGCCGCTGTGGGGTCCTGCCACGCTGGCGATTGTCTCCATTGACCACTGTTCCATTCCCGGCCCCAGGCCATTTCGGTTAGTGCCACGTAACTGAAATTTAGGTTAGTCTGTATTAACTGTGATGTCCAGCACGGTGGAACTTCACCAAGGAGGAGAACGTGACCGGAGGCCCGGAAACAGGAACTGTCGCCAGCCCAGCCCCAGCAAGCAATCCAGCCCCAGCAACGCAGCGAGGCCAGGCCAAGGAACTCCGCAGGTTGGCATTGCTTTCAGCGGCCGCGGGACTCTTTGCGGAGAATGGCTTCACACGGGTTTCGCTGGAGGATCTTGGGGCGGCGGCAGGCGTCAGCGGGCCTGCCGTGTACCGGCACTTCCCCGGCAAGCAGGCTGTCCTCGCCGAGCTTCTCCTCAGCGTCAGCCGCGATCTGCTCGACGGCGGCCTCCGCGTGGTCGCGGAAGCCGGGAACCCCATGGATGCGCTGAAGGGCTTGATCCAGTTCCAGGTAGATTTTGCGTTGAGCAACCCGGACGTCATACGTGTCCAAGACCGCGACTTCGGGAGCCTCAGCAGCACCGACCAAGCCGAAGTCCGATCCTTGCAACGCGCCTACGTTGAAACGTGGGTGGACGTCCTGGCACGCATCCACTCCGACGCAGATGTCGCTGGCCTCCGTGTCCGGGCGCATGCGGCCTTCGGCCTTATCAACTCCACACCCCACTCCGTCCGCCATCACGGGCGGAAGATCGCGGTCAAGTCGGCCAGGCCCATCCTGGAACAGATGGCCCTGGCTGCGCTGACAGCAGCCTGACTGTTTAATCTTTCCGGGAGATTGGGACCGTCTTCCAGTTTCCTCTTAAATTGTCAGACCCCGATGTAATGATTTTGATCATGGAAGACATGGGGCAGCTGGCAGCACTTCGGACGGAACCGTCCCCTGTTGTCGCTGCCCTGGCCGCGATCCGGTCACAACGCTTCTTGAGCATGCCGGACTTGGTCAAGGCCGGGTTCAAGGATTCGACGGCGTCCATCACCGCCATCAGCCATTTCCACGCTGGACTGGGCAACAGAGCTGGGCTGGGCAACGGCAAGGCCAAGTTCGCCCGGGCTTCAGGGCCCGCGGGCGAGATAGCCACGAGTAGCGGATCCACAGGCGCCAGATCCACGGACACCAGATCTACGGACGCTAGATCCACAGGCGCCAGATCCACGGACACCGGGTCCCCAGGCGCCAGATCCACAGGCGCCAGATCCACAGGCGCCAGATCCACGGACACCGGGTCCCCAGGCGCCGGATCCACAGGCGCCAGATCCACAGGCGCCAGATCCACGGACACCGGGTCCCCAGGCGCTCCGATGGTAGACGCCTCGGCCCCCGCCGCCGGAAAGATCCGTGACTCAGAGGGGAAAGCTCGCACCGGCCATGGCCCGGAGCTTGCTCAGCCGAGCCCCCATTTCGAAATTAGGCATCCCAATCCTGCAGCTACCGGAAGGGATCTGGCGGCTCTTCTTGGGGACAGTGCGGCTCTTTCGGACCCCATGCGGTTGTCCGCAGCGGCCGATGCCGCGCGGCTGTGTGGGTTTGTTGAGGCCGCTGACTTTGCCGGCAGGATCGAGGAGATCTCCCGGTCGTTGGAGTACTTGCAGGTTGTCGCGGCGCAGGCGGTGGAAAGGACGCGGAAGGAAGCACAGCTAGCGTCACCGGGGTCGTCGGCTGGCGCGCCCGGGTGGCGAACCGGTTGGACCGAACCAGCCTCGGATGCGAGCGTTACGGGAACGGGCAGCGTCCTGGATGACGGGTACCGGAATGCCGCTGAGTTCCTTCGGGCCCGGTTGCGGATCAGCATCGGGGAAGCGCGGCGCAGGCTCGCCCTCGCACCCGACGTCCTTCCTCAGGCCGGAATGGCCGGGCAGGAGATCCCGGCCCGGCGCGAAGTGCTGGCCGAAGCCCTCTCCTCAGCTCTGGTGCCTTCCCGGTCCGCAACGATCATCAGCACCGCACTGGACAAAGTCCGGCAGCTCGCCGATGACGGCACCATCGCCCGGATGGAACACGCCCTCACCGCCACGGCCAGTGAATCCGACCCGGATTTCGTCACCAAAATGGCCAAACGCTGGGTCGATTCGATCGACCAAGACGGTCCCGAACCGTCCGAAGAAGTTCTCCGCCAAATCCAAGGCGCGTTCCTCCGCCGACGACGCCGCAACGGGCTGCACCACATCGAAATCTTCGCCACCGCAGAACAATACGAAACCCTGGCCACCGCCATGAATACCGCCACCAATCCACGACTCATGGGCCACAACGGCGAGCCCGCCATCGCGCCCGACGCCAGCACCAGCACCAGCACCAGCACCAGCACCAGCACCAGCACCAGCACCAGCACCAGCACCGACGATGGCACCGGAACGGCCCTCCACCCCGGACCAGAACACTCGTCAGGCGGACCGGATCTGGACCGTCGCACGCGGGCCCAGAAACTCCTCAACGGCCTCGTCGGAGCCTGTGCTGTCGCGATGACCACCGGGAAACTGCCCTCCAACGGCGGACTCCGCCCCCAACTCGCCGTCACCATCGACGAACGCGACCTCTTCGAACGATTCACGGGCCACCAACGACTCACGGGCCACCAACGACTCAGCACCGGCACAGCAACGTTCCAGGGACCGATGCACGCCAACACCATCCGCAAAATCGCCTGCGACGCCGACATCCTCCCCGTCCTGCTCGGAACCGACTCCCGCATCCTGGACATCGGCCGCACCACCCGGATCTTCCCGCCCCACATCCGCAAAGCCATCACCGCCCGGGACCAAGGCTGCGCGTTCCCCGACTGCACCATGCCCGCCCCGTGGTGCGAAGCCCACCACATCACCTACTGGTCATACGGCGGCACCACGTCAACCGACAACGGCACCCTGCTCTGCAGCCACCACCACCACCTCATTCACAAAGAAGACTGGCGCATCGACATCACAACAGGGGTTCCGTGGTTCATCCCGCCACCCCACATCGACCCCAAACAAACACCCCGACGCAACCACCACCACACACCCCGGAGAACATAAACCTGCCCGACAAAGGTGCCGGGTGCGTCCAGGGAGTGCCGCGGTATGCGGAAGGTGCCGGATGCGTCCACGGGGTGCCCCGGTATGCGGAAGGTGCCGGATGCGTCCACGGGGTGCCCCGGTATGCGGAAGGTGCCGGATGCGTCCACGGGGTGCCCCGGTAGGCGGAAGGTGCCGGATGCGTCCACGGGGTGCCCCGGTAGGCGGAAGGTGCCGGATGCGATGTACAGATGGTTGCCGGGTGCCTTCGCGCGTGCAGAGACGAGTACCAGCGCGCGCGCGTGCACAGACGGGCGCCAGGCCCCTGGCTCTACCTGCGTCAGTTGCCTGACCGCCCCTACCCGCTACCTGCTACCCGTATGTGCTTGGGCTGTTCCAGTATTCCTAGGACTCACAGGGCCAGTTTCAGGGGCTGTGCGGTCCTCTTGCGGCACATAGGCTGGAGCCGATTACATAACGCGAGGAGCGCATCATGAGGATTGCTGTCACTGGGGGAACCGGAAAATTAGGCAGGAGCGTGGTCCGCCGGCTGACGCAGGACGGCCACCACGTGCTCAACATGGACCGCGCAGGCAAGAGGGGCCACGGCTACGTAAACGTAGACCTCCGCAACTATGGCGAGGTCCTGGACGTCGTCCTTGGTTTGGACGACCAACACAGCGGCTTGGACGCGATCGTCCATTTGGCCGCCATCCCCGCACCGGGGTTGGCTCCGGACGCCGCAATTTTTGAAAACAACATGCTCTCCACCTACAACGTCTTCCAGGCAGCCCGGCGAGCGGGCATCAAGAAAGTGGTTTATGCCTCCAGCGAGACAGTCCTGGGGCTCCCTTTCGATATCGACCCTCCCTACATTCCTGTAGACGAGGAGTACGCGGCGCGGCCTGAGAGCACCTACTCCCTGGTGAAACACCTCGAGGAGCAGATGGCCATCCAGCTCACGCGCTGGGACCCGGCGTTGAGCATCACCGCGCTCAGGTTCTCCAACGTGATGGACCCCGAGGATTACGACGCCTTCCAGTCCTTCGACTCGGACGCCACCCTTCGCAAGTGGAATCTGTGGGGCTATATCGATGCCCGCGACGGCGCCCAGGCAGTGGTTCGCGCCTTGGAGAAAAGTGCAGCCGGTTTCGAGACCTTCATCATCGCCGCTTCGGACACCGTGATGAGCCGAAGCAGCGCCGAACTTGCCGCCGAAGTCTTTCCCGGCGTCGAGGTTGTCAAGGAACTGGGCCAGAACGAAACCATGCTGTCCATCGACAAAGCCCGGCGGCTCCTTGGCTTTGAGCCGGAATACAGCTGGCGCGATTACCACTCCAACCGGAACACGCCCACAGAGGACTAAACACGCGGGCTAGAAAACGCAACGGCCCACCCCTTAGCCGCAGTTTCCTGCAAGCACTCGTAAAGGGGTGGGCCGGCGCAGCTTCCTACATTCGTGAAGCTAGACCATAGTCAACACCATGGCGGGGTCGGACAGGATAGCGCCAAGGTCGGCCAGGAATCGTGAACCCTGTTCCCCATCCACCAAGCGATGGTCGAAGGACAAGCTCAGGGACATCACCTGGCGTACGGCGATCTCATCATCGACCACCCACGGCGCCTTCCTCACGGCACCCAAGGCCACAATGGCCGCCTCCCCCGGATTCAGGATGGGCGTTCCGGCGTCGATCCCAAATACTCCGATGTTGGTGATGGAGATGGTGCCACCCGAAAGATCTGACGGAGACGTCTTGCCGGCACGTGCTGTGTCCGTGAGTTCCGACAGCGCAGTGGCAAGTTCCCGCAGGGTCAGGCGATCGGCATCCTTGATGTTCGGTACCGTCAGGCCTCGCGGCGTAGCGGCCGCGATGCCAAGGTTGACGTAGTTGAACTGGATGATCTCCTGGCGCGCCTCGTCCCAACGGGAATTCAACGTTGGGTTGTTTCGTAGCGCTATCAGGACCGCCTTGGCCGCAACGGTAAGCGGAGTGAGCTTGTAGCCCTCAAACGCTTTGCTTGCCTTGAGCCGCGTGAGCAATTCCATGGTGGCGGTGACATCGATCGTCAGGAATTCCGTCACATGCGGCGCGGTGAAAGCGCTCTGCACCATGGCAGCGGCCGTGAACTTCCGGACACCCTTGATAGGCGTGCGCGTTTCACGCTCGCCGGTGGCTGCCGGCCCCGTTGGTACTGCGCTTGTGCCTTCCGGCTCACCCGCGAAGTTCTGGACGTCTTCCCGCGTGATGAGTCCCCCTGGACCAGTGCCGGGAACCAGCTGGAGGTCAATTCCAAGATCGCGCGCCAGCTTACGGACCGGCGGTGTGGAACGTGGACGCTCTGCAGGGACATCGTCGGATTTGGGCCTTGCCTGCACTGTTGTTGCCGCAGCCTGCACAAGGCCGCGGGCACGGCGGACCGGGCGCCCGGTCTCCTCGACGACGGCGCCATAGCCCACCAGGTTCGGCTCCCTCTTGGCGGGGGTCGCGTCAGCCTCAGGCGACTCGGCCTGTGACGTTGGAGATTGTGGCGTTTGAGATTGCGGCATTTCAGGTTGTGGCGCTGCGGCCTTGGTCTCGACGGCGGTCGGGTTGCCACCGCCGTTGGCGTTGCCCCCGTTGGAGGCCCCGGCGTCGTCCACTTCGAAGGAGACGATCGGCTTGCCGACCTCCACCACGGAACCAGGCTGCTCATGCAGGGCCGCTACGACGCCGGCGAAAGGCGACGGCAGCTCAACGACGGCCTTGGCCGTCTCAACCTCCGCGATGACCTGATTGAGGGTGACGGTGTCCCCCACTGCGACCTTCCAGCTAAGGATTTCCGACTCGGTCAGGCCTTCGCCAAGGTCCGGCAGCCTGAATTCCTTGATCATGGTAGCGGTCATCCTTCCAGTCCACTCAGGGAGTTGTGGCGGCCCAACGTGCGGTCCACGCCATCCAGAATCCTGTCCAGGTCCGGCAAATGGTGCATCTCAAGCTTCGAATAGGGATAGGGAACGTCGAAGCCAGTAATGCGGACGGGTGCGGATTCCAGGTAGTTGAAGCAGCGCTCGGTAATGCTGGCCGCAATTTCCGCTCCGAGGCCACCATTTTGGCCGGCCTCGTGCGTGATGACCAGCCGGCCTGTCTTGCGCACGGATGCCTCAACCACCGGGTAGTCAACCGGGGACAACGAGCGCAGGTCGATGACTTCCACGGAAATTCCTTCATCAGCTGCAGCCTGTGCCGCAGCCTTGGCGGTCTTTACCAGAGGGCCGTAAGCCACCAGGGTGACGTCCGATCCGGCGTTGACCACTGCCGCTTTGTCCAATGGCATCGCTTGGGAGAGGTCGATGGACTCATCGACATCACCCTTGTCGTGGTAGCGGCGCTTGGGTTCGAAATAGAGAACAGGATCATCGGAGGCAATGGCCTGCTGGATCATTGTGTAGGCGTCCTGCGGGTTGGACACCGCCACTACCCGAAGCCCTGAAGTGTGGGTGAAGTAGGCTTCCGGCGATTCCGAGTGGTGCTCCGGCGAGCCAATGCCACCACCGAAAGGAACGCGGATGGTGATCGGCATCTTGACCCGCCCCTGCGTCCGGTAGTGCATCTTGGCCACCTGGCTGACGATCTGATCGAAGGCAGGATAGATGAAGCCGTCGAACTGGATCTCGCACACTGGGCGGTAGCCCCGGTAGGCCAGGCCCACTGCGGTTCCGATGATGCCGGACTCGGCCAGCGGCGAATCGATCACCCGGTGCTTTCCAAAGTCCTTCTGGAGTCCGTCGGTGACACGAAAGACACCGCCGAGGGAACCAATGTCCTCGCCCATGAGGATGACTTTGGGATCGTTTTCCAGGGACTTGCGAAGGCCGGCGTTGATTGCCCGGGCAAATGTGAGCTTGGACATCAGAGTGCACCTTCCTCGACGGGCTGGTTGAAACTGCTCAGGTAGCGCGAATAGTGATCCTTCTGGCGTTCAATCCAGGAGTTGGGTGTGCTGTAGACGTGGTTAAAAACGTCCAACGGCTGGGGATCGGGCATATTGACGCAACTGGTTCGGAGCTCGGCTGCGACGGCGTCGGCCTTGGCTTTGACTCTGCCTTCCAGTTCTTCAGTGAGCAGGCCCTTGGCGTCGAGGAGCCGCCGCAGACGGAGGATGGGATCCTTGGCAGCCCAGTCCTCCAGCTCGTTCGGGTCACGGTATCGCGTGGGATCATCGGCCGTAGTGTGCGGGCCCATGCGGTAGGTGACCGCTTCGATAAAGGTTGGGCCGCCGCCGCTGCGGGCACGGTCCAAAGCCCAGCGGGTAGCAGCCATGACGGCGAGGACATCGTTTCCGTCAACGCGCAGGCTGGGGATACCGAACCCTGTTGGCCTGTCGGCCAGTTGAACGTGGGACTGCACGCGCACGGGTTCGGAAATAGCCCAATGGTTGTTCTGGCAGAAGAAGACCACGGGAGCCTGGAAACTGGCCGCAAACACCATGGCCTCGCTCACGTCGCCTTCGCTTGTGGCGCCGTCCCCGAAGTAGGCCAGTACTGCCGTGCTGGCGCCGTCCAACTGGACGCCCATGGCGTAACCAGTGGCGTGGAGGCTCTGGGAACCAATGATGATTTGGGGTGTCGCCATGTTGATCCGTTGGGGATCCCAGGCGTACAAGGCGTTTCCGCGCCATACCTGGGCGATCTCTGAGACGTGCGCGCCGCGGATGTACGCCACGCCGCTTTCACGGTAGCTGGGGAAGACAAAGTCGTCGTCGCGCAAGGAGCGGCTTGAGCCGATCTGGGCTGCTTCCTGCCCAAGCAGCGGCGGCCACAGGGCCAGTTCGCCCTGCCTCTGGAGGGCTGTGGCCTCGGTGTCGATGCGGCGGATGACTGTCATGTCCTCAAACAAGGAGCCCAATTGTTCATCGCCGATGTCCTTGATCCAAAGATCAAATTCCGGGTGGCTGATCCGTTCGCCTTCCGGCGACACCAGCTGAAGGAGGTTGCCCCCCGTCCGCAAAGGATTTTGTGCACTTTGTCCGGGGCGCGGAGCGTCATTTTGCACTCCCTTGCCCGCCTTATCCGTTAACACAGGTGATCGCAACCTTCCGGCTAGGTTTTGCCGACCCTGCTGGACTTGTGATCCAAGCGCAGACCGGCCCCCTGGCTCCTTCGCCAGCGTTAATTGTGACCCTACTCACAAGACGCATCGGGTACAACTACCGTTGAAAAACTTGAGCATTCTGCCATGTTGGGAGTGGCCAAGCCGTGCTAATCTTGCGCATTATGCAACCTTTGGATGGCACTGACACACGGCTCCTTTCAGCGATGGCAAAGGATCCCAGAGGGACCGTTGTGGCCCTCGCCCAGAAACTTGGTTTGTCGCGCAATACTGTCCAGGCACGCATGGCCCAACTCGAGAAGAAGCACGCATTCCTCTCCTTTGAGCGGCGAATCAATCCGGTTGCCCTCGGCTACCCCCTTACGGCGTTCATCACCGTGCATGTCCAGCAACAGAAACTCGCCTCGCTCGCGAAGGATCTTGCGGACATCCCGGAGATCCTGGAAGGTTTCGGGCTGACCGGATCAGCCGACTTGCTCCTGCGTGTGGTGGCGCTGGACGCCGAAGACCTCTACCGGATCAACGGCAAGATCCTTGCATGCGACGGCGTTGACCGCACCGATACTGCCTTGGCGATGCGGGAAATGATTCCGTACCGGGTGCAACCCCTGCTGGGCCGGCGCTCCGAAGGCTGACACCCCCCGTTTTCACCTGCTGTTACTACCCTTTGGCCCTTGCCTGTGGAACTGCGGATGCGATTTGATTCAGGTGGACGCATCGGGGGCCGGCCAGCGGTTCCTGGCTACGTGGTGGCGCTGCCGCAGGCTGCCGAAAGGGGCACTACAGTGAGCAACCCGCAAGAACCGAATGGTCGCGACGAAACCCGACACAGCGGAAGCGAATACGGCCAGAACCCACCGCCCGTCCCGCCCGGCCCCGGGTACCCCCAACCAAACGGGACTCCACCGCAGTGGCAACAGCCGCCGTCGTCCCCGGGTCCCCAGGGCCAGTATGCGCCGGGACAATATCCGCCTGACCAAAACCCGTACCCGCAAGGCCAGTACCCCCAGGGGCAGTATGCGCCCGGCCAGTACCCACCCGGGCAGTACCCACCCGGCCAGTATCTACCCGGCCAGTACGGCCAACAGCTTCCGCCGCCGGCCAAGAGCAAAAAGGTGCTTTGGATTGTCCTGGGCATTGTGGCAGGAGTGATCGTCCTGGCCGTGGTGGGCATCCTGGTGCTGGTGAACGTTGTGGGCGGCGCGACGTCGAAGGCGAGGTCTTTGGCTGACGAGTTCACCAATCTGGTGGTTTCAGGGCAAACAGAGCAGGCCTACGACAACTACCTGCACCCGGCCTTGAAGGAAGAACTGGATAAGCAGTCCTTCATCGACGGTATTGCCAGCCTGGAACTTGATGATTCCTGCAAGCCAAATTACAACTCCGTCAGCGTGAATTCGGATAACGGGAATAACAAAGCGGACATCGCGGGAACCTTGCAGTGCACCGGCAAGACCATCGATCTCAAGTACGTTTTCGAGGGCACCAACGATCTCAAAATGAGCAGCATCCGCCTCCGTCCATAAGGGCGGGAAAAAATATTCCGGTTTCCACCCATCCGCAGCAACGCATGGTCCGAATCACTGCTTGAGAGCCCCGCCCGGGGCTCCACAGGACGGCCGGGAACACCCGGCCATCACCGGAAGGTTCGGACCAATGCGTACTTCGCCCAATCGCTTGATCGCCACCATCTTCGGAGCCGTATACCTCTTGGTAGGCGTGCTCGGATTCTTCGTCACCTCAGGAACCGGCTTCTTCGCCACTGAAGGTGCCAACCTGATCATCTTCGCGGTGAACCCCCTGCACAACGTCATTCACCTGGCCATTGGTGCCGCCCTTCTTTATGCAGGTATGAACAGTGTCACGCTTTCCAAATCCGTCAACACGGCGGTGGGCGGTGTCTACCTGCTGGTAGGTATCCTCGGGCTGTTCCTCGTGGGAACTTCGCTGAACATCATCGCCCTGAACGGGGCAGATAACGTGCTGCACCTGGCCAGCGCTGTGGTGCTTCTGGGCGTTGCCCTGTCCCAGGACAAGGCCGTCGTAGCCTCAGCCCGCGCCTGATCACAGAACCCCTGATCACGGACCCATCGAGACCGAGGACAGCGCCATGGCAGCCAAATATCACCCCACGCTGAACGCCACTGCATTGTTGTTCGTCTACTTCGCAGCCATGGCCGGCGCGATAGTGGAGCTGTCCATTGCGGCCGGCTACCTCACGGAAGCCGGCGCACCTGGCATGGTGTTTGCCGGCGTGGTGGCCCTCGCAGCCGGGCTGGCCTTCCTGGCGTGGTCTTTGTGGGGACTCCACCGGAACTCCCTTGTCTTGCGCCGGCTTGCCTTTCCAGCTTTGCTGGTTGCCGCCGCTGCCCACATCACTGTCCTTGCAGGGGGTTTGGCGGCCAGTGAAGGCTCGCTTGGAGTGAGCCATCTTGTGGCTCTGGGACTAACTCTGATGGCACTTGGCGGAGGCGGTTGGCTGGGCCGGCAGCAAAAGACCAACGACGGCGGCGCCCACGGCCTGCCGAGGACCGGGCGGCTTCTGGCAGCCGCGTTCGGGGCCGCCGTCGTTGTTGCATCGGTGGCCACGCCGGGATTGGCCGCATCCATGGCCGGCCAGCACGCCGTTCCCCATGGGGAGCATGGACTGGCGCCCTCGGAAGGAACACCTCCCGGACTGGTTCCAGGCGGCCACCACCAGAAGTAATAGCCCGGACCGGCGCACCGTCAACATTGCCCTCTGTTGATGGTGCGCCCGGTTCGTGGATCATGGAGCCATGGATCCCGTTGAGGCGCTCGAAGAAATCTCCTTTTGGCTGGAACGCGGCCAAGCCCCCACTTTCAAGGTCCAGGCCTTCAGGAAAGCGGCCGACGCCGTGCGGCAGCTTCCGCCCGACGAGCTGGCCAGGCTCGTCCGAAATGGAAGAGTCACCAGCCTGAAAGGTGTTGGGGACCGAAGCGCGGAAGTCATTACCCAGGCAATGGAAGACAGGGTGCCCGACTATCTGGCCGACCTTCGCGAGCGTGGCGCGGAATCGTTGGCATCCGGCGGCGACACGCTCAAGGCAGCGTTACGCGGCGACCTGCACAGCCACAGCAACTGGTCCGACGGCGGTTCACCCATTGAAACCATGGTGGCTGCTGCCAAAACCCTGGGCCGTGAATACCTGGCCCTTACTGACCACTCCCCCAACCTGACCATCGCCAACGGCCTCAGCGTAGAACGGCTTGAAAAGCAGCTGGGTGTGGTGGAAGGGATCAACGCCAATCAGGACGGCTTCCGCCTGCTCAAAGGCATCGAAGTGGACATCCTTGAGGACGGGACACTGGACCAATCGCCGGAAATGCTGGACCGGCTGGACGTGGTGGTGGCCAGTGTCCACTCGAAGCTGCGCGCGGACAAGAAGACCATGACCAAGCGGATGCTTGGTGGAATAAGTGATCCACACACGAACGTCCTGGGGCATTGCACTGGCCGTCTGGTCCAAGGATCCCGCGGCACTAGGCCCGAGTCCGAATTCGATGCCGCCAAGGTCTTCACCGAATGTGCCGAGTGGGGTGTCGCCGTCGAAATCAACTCACGGCCGGAGCGGCAGGACCCTCCGGACGCACTGATCAAGATGGCGCTTGATGCCGGCTGCCTGTTCAGCATTGACAGTGATGCCCATGCCCCCGGCCAGCTCGATTTCCTTCAATACGGCGCCGAACGTGCCGAGGCGCTTGGCGTGCCTAAGGAACGGATCGTCACCACATGGCCGTTGGAGCAGTTGAAGGAATGGCTCAGCCTTAAGAAGTGAGTTACTGCTGGCGCGTCTGGGGGCTCCCCGCCGTATGGCAGAGGAGCCCCCGCGTTTGGCCCTGATTCTTGGTGAACTTAGTGCTCCACCGCTTTCTCTGCACCGACACCTGTCAGCGAGCGGACTTCCATCTCCGCTTGTTTGGCTGGATCCTCACGGCGCTTGTCCAGGACGGTCCCCAGCCAGCCCAGCAGGAAGGCAAGAGGGATCGATACGATGCCTGGGTTGCTCAGCGGGAAGAACGCGAAGTTGGCTCCCTGGATCATGGACGTCTTTGCACCGGAGACCACGGGCGAGAACGTGATGAGCAGGATGGCCGAGGCCAATCCGCCGTACATGCTCCATACGGCGCCCTGCGTGGTGAACTTCCGCCAGTACAACGAGTAAACGATGGTTGGCAGGTTGGCCGAAGCTGCCACTGCGAAGGCGAGAGCCACCAGGAAGGCCACGTTCTGGCCGTTGGCGAAGATACCACCCAGGATGGCCAGGATGCCGATCACTACTACGGTGCGCCGGGCCACCTTGACCTCTGTGGTTGCATCGGCTTTGCCCTTGGAGATGACGTTCGCGTAGATATCGTGGGCGAACGAGGCTGCCGCCGTGATGGTCAGGCCCGCAACAACGGCAAGGATGGTGGCGAAAGCAACGGCGGAGATGAAGCCAAGCAGCAGCGGCCCGCCGAGGTGGAAGGCCAGCAGGGGCGCGGCAGAGTTGACGCCGCCTGGGGCCGATTTGATGGTGTCTGCTCCAACCAAAGCTGCAGCACCGTAACCCAGCACCAGCGTGAACAGGTAGAACAGGCCGATCAGCCAGATCGACCAGACCACGGATTTGCGTGCTTCCTTGGCGGTGGGAACCGTGTAGAAACGCATCAAAACGTGTGGGAGGGCAGCTGTGCCCAGGACCAACGCCAAGCCCAGGGACATGAAATCAAGCTTGGACGTCTCCGTCTTGCCGTACTGCAGGCCTGGGTTGAGAACGGCAGGGTTGTTGGCTGCCTCAGCCGCGGAACCGAGCAGGTTGGAGAGATTGAATCCGTAGATCGCCAGCACCCAGGCAGTCATGACTGCAGCTCCAGCGATCAGCAGGATGGCTTTGATGATCTGCACCCACGTGGTGCCCTTCATGCCTCCGATGAGGACGTACATGATCATCAATGCGCCGACGACGATGATCACCAAAGCTTGTCCGCCCCAGTCGCTGATGCCCAGGAGGAGCGAAATCAAGCTGCCGGCTCCTGCCATTTGCGCGAGGAGGTAAAAGAAGCAAACCGCGAGTGTGGAGAGGGCAGCCGCTATGCGGACCGGCCGCTGGCGCAGCCTGAAGGACAAGACATCGGCCATGGTGAACTTGCCGGTATTGCGCAAGAGCTCGGCCACGAGGAGCAACGCCACCAACCAGGCGACAAGGAAGCCGATTGAGTAAAGGAACCCGTCATATCCGTTGATCGCAATGGCGCCAGTGATACCGAGGAACGAGGCCGCAGAAAGGTAGTCGCCCGCAATCGCGGTGCCATTCTGTGAACCGGTGAAGGAACGGCCGGCCGCATAGTAGTCGGCCGCGGTCTTGTTGTTCCTGCTTGCCCGGAAGACGATCACCATGGTGACCGCCACGAAGAGGGCGAAAATGCCCATGTTGAGGAGCGTCGTATCCTTCAATGCTGCGACGTTGACCGCGGGGACAACGGTGCTGATGTGGTTCGTGTTCATTTGGCTGCCCCGCGGATCATGTTGCCATCCTTATCGAACTGGTGGCCCTCGATCTCATTGCGGATCGATGCCGCGATGGGGTCCAGCTTCCTGTTGGAGTAGCTCACGTACCAAGCAGTGATGCCGAAAGTGGTGACGAATTGGAGCAGCCCGAGGATCAGGCCGACGTTGATGTTGCCCCAAACTTTGATGGACATGAAGCCGACGGCGTAGTCGGCCAAGAGAACGTAGGCGAAATACCAGAGCAGGAACGCCACTGCCATCGGGAAGACAAACCTGCGGTGCCGCTTGCGCAGCGTCTTGAACCGTTCCGTCTGCTGGACTTCCTGGAAGTCCACGGACGCTGTTGCGTCTTGGGGTTGGGCCTCATTACCCATGGTTCCTCCTGATTGTGATGTGTCCACATCAGCTCCACACGCTTTGCCAATGTGACTGCAATCACTATCGAACGGGCTGTGCCAGCGGTTCCAGAGAACCAGCGGCCACCGTCGCCCAGCGGTCAGGATGCTGCGCCGAACGGTGGGATGTGAGAGAACATTGGGGAAAACCCGGTGGGATGTGAGAGAACGTTGGGGAAAACGGCGCAGGATGTGAGCGGGCATCCGGCTACGCTGGCTCTATGCCTGACTCCCCGCTCTTCACCGCAGCCGCGATCGCCGTGATCGTGCTGGCCGTCGCCGTCGTCGTGGGTGTTGGGCTGAAGGTGATCCGTTCCTTCCGGGACCTGGGCACGGATGCTGAACGGGCCACATACAACACACTTCATGCCGCCTCGCGTGCTGGGCAGCATCTGCGTGGCGGGCTGCAGGCGGCCGGCGCGGCCAAGGCGAGCAAGCAACTGCGAATGCTGCTGGGCTGCGACGCGTTGGCCATTACCGATACCGATTCGGTCCTTGCATGGGACGGGTTTGCCGAGGAGCTGCGGCCTTCCCTCATGGGCCTCGCCGCGGAAGTGCTGGCGACGGGCCGGACTGCCGTGGTGCCCCACGCCGGCCATTCGGCCTCCGCAAGATCCGAGCACGGCCACCACGATTTCAGTGCCGTCATTGCCCCCATCCGTGCCGGCTCCAAAGTTGTCGGATCGGTGGCGGCATTGGCGCCTGCGGCCGGAGCCGGCTTGGTACGGGCCACCGGCGAAGTGGCTGACTGGATTGCCGCCCAGCTTGAACTGGCTGAGTTGGAGGCTTCCCGGACCCTGCTGATGGAGGCGGAAGTCCGGGCTCTTCGTGCCCAAATCAGCCCGCACTTCATTTACAACTCCCTGAACGCGATCGCTTCCTTCATCAATACCGATCCGGCCCGGGCAAGGGAGCTAGTGGTGGAGTTCGCCGACTTCACCAGGTACTCCTTCCGAAGGCACGGCGACTTCACCACCGTGGCCGAGGAACTGCGCTGCATTGACCGCTACCTTCTTCTGGAACGGGCCCGGTTCGGCGAGCGCGTGCAGGTGAGCCTTCGGATCGCACCCGAGGTGCTGAGCACGGTCATACCGTTCCTTTCCCTGCAACCGCTGGTGGAGAATGCGGTCCGGCACGGTCTTGAGGCGAAGGAAGGCCCCGGACACATCACCATCTGCGCCAACGATTCCGGCGCGTTCGCTGAGGTCACTATCGAGGACGACGGCGTGGGGATGGACCCGGAGCACCTGCGGTCCGTGCTTGCCGGACATACAGACGGTGAGCACGTAGGCCTGCGGAATGTCGACGCCCGCTTGCGGCAGGTCTATGGGGACGAGCACGGCCTCGTCATCGAAACGGCCCCGGGCGAGGGGACGCTGATCACCATGCGGGTCCCCAAATCCCAGCCCGGACATGACGCCTGACACACCGGGCTAATCTTTAATCATGATCAACGTGCTCGTCGCTGACGACGAACTGCCTGCCGTGGAGGAGCTCGCTTTCCTGCTGGGGCAGGATGCGCGCATCGGCACCATCCACCGGGCGTCGTCCGGGGCCGAGGCTTTGCGGACGTTGGAACGGGAGTCCGTTGACGCGGTGTTCCTCGACATCCATATGCCGGCCCTTTCCGGTTTGGACATCGCCCGCGCCATTGCGCGCAGCAGCAGCCCGCCCGCCGTCGTCTTTGTCACTGCTGACGAAGACTGCGCGTTGGAGGCGTTCGACCTCGCTGCCATTGACTATCTCCTCAAGCCGCTGCGTGCCGAAAGGCTGGCACGTTCCGTTGACCGGATCAGCGAGCTGATCAAGGACGGGGCTCCTGCTCCCGAAATGATCACGGTGGACCTGGGCAGCACCACCCGCATGATCCGTCGCGATGATGTCAGCTATGTGCAGGCACAGGGCGACTACGCCAGGCTGCACACGGCCGAAGCCAGCTACCTGATCCGTGTCCCCCTCAGCGATCTGGAACAGAAGTGGGCGGAAGCCGGTTTCATCAGGATCCACCGCAGCTACCTGATTGCGCTCAACCATGTGGGTCATCTGAAGCTCTCTGCCACTTCCCCCAGCGTAAGAGTTGCCGGTGCGGAACTGCCCATCAGCCGGCGCCACCTGCCATCGGTGCGGGACAAGCTGCAATCCACGCGCATCCGGCCACAAGGATGACGCGCGTTCGGGTCACAGCACCACGCCAATCAGCGAAACCGGCTCCCCTGCGCTTCCCCTATGGTGGCGAAGTCGCCGAGGATTCGGACGTGGGACGTGTTTTCGTCCGCTCCCTTATCCGCTCGCAGTTGCGGCTTGCCCTGGTGGTGGCCTGCGGCTTCCTGCTGATCCTTGCTTCGTTCGCGGTGTTCCTGGTCTTCGGACCAGGGGTTGCTGAGACAAGGATCCTGGGCATTCCGCTCGACTGGCTGTTGCTGGGGGTGGGGATCTACCCTGTGATCGGCCTCAGCGCCTGGCTTTACAACCGTGCGGCCGCACGCAATGAAGCGCGCTATAAGGACCTTGTGGAGGACAAGTGAACCCTGCTGTTGGCTTGGTCGCCTTCCTGGCAGTTTCGATCACGACGGCGGTCATCGGCTTCTACGGACTGCGCATCTCACGCACCACGGGTGACTTCTATGTTGCCTCGCGGACAGTCCCGCCGTGGTGGAACGCCTCAGCGATTGGCGGCGAATACCTCTCGGCTGCGAGTTTCCTGGGAGTCGCGGGACTGATCCTGCTGTCCGGAACCGATGCCTTGTGGTTCCCTGTTGGTTACACCGCGGGCTACCTCATGCTGTTGCTTTTCGTTGCCGCTCCCCTGCGGCGCTCCGGCGCGTACACCATCCCTGACTTCACCGAGGCGCGGCTGGATTCCAGGATGGTTCGACGCGTCACAAGCCTTGTGGTGGTGGCCGTCGGCTGGCTGTACATCGTGCCCCAGCTTCATGGCGCTGCGCTCACCATCCGCATAACCACGGGACTGCCATCGTGGGTAGGTTCGACGGCGGTGGTGCTGGTGGTGTGCCTGACGGTGGTGGCTGGTGGGATGCGTTCCATTACGTTCGTTCAGGCTTTTCAGTACTGGCTCAAGCTGACTGCGTTGGCCGTTCCTGTGATCTTCGTGCTCCTGGTGCTGGCTGGAAACGGCACTTCTCAGCAAGCCCAACTCCCGGTCAATCCCACCGGCCAACCAGCGGCCAGCGCCTATCAGAACATTTCGCTCATGGTGGCATTGCTTTTCGGGACACTGGGCCTGCCGCACGTCTTGGTGCGCTTCTACACAAATCCCGATGGACAATCCGCACGCCGTACTACACTGATCGTCCTGGGGCTGCTCTCCGTGTTTTACCTCTTCCCCACGCTTTCCGGCGCGGTGGGCAGAATCTTCGCCCGGAACTTGCACAGTCCGGACAAGCCGATGCGTTGGTCCTGCTGTTGCCCGGCAAGCTCGTGGGAGGAACAGCAGGTGAACTCCTCTCAGCGCTTGTGGTCGCCGGCGCCTTCGCCGCGTTCCTCTCCACCACGTCCGGGCTGGTGGTTTCGCTCTCGGGCGTCATCAGCCAGGACCTCTTCGGAGGAAGCGTCCGGGGATTCCGCCTCGCAGCGCTGCTTGCCGCCGTCGTGCCCTTGGGTTTTGCCTTCATGACAGACACCCTGGCCCTGGCGGGGAGTGTTGGACTCGTCTTTGCCTTTACTGCGTCCACCATTTGTCCCGTATTGCTGCTGGGAATCTGGTGGCGCGGGCTGACCGATGCCGGGGCAATTGCAGGGATGGTGACCGGCGCGCTGCTGTGCGGCGGGGCCATGGTGGTTAGCACGGTCATGGGCCAGGGCAATGCACCTGCCTGGCTGGCCCAACCGGCTGCATGGACGGTCCCGGCGGCTTTCGCAACGACAGTGGCAGTCTCACTCTGGACCAAAAACCGCGTGCCCGCTACCGTGAACCGCGTAATGTCCCGCCTGCACGTTCCGGAACGGCCCGTAGCTACCGAACGCTAAGCGCAGGCAGCTGTTGTCCGCGCAGCGCCTGTTGTCCGTGCATTGCGGCAGGGTGGACAATGGCGCCATGTCCGAAGAACCGGGTGCAGCCAACTCCGAACTTCCGGTGAGCCAGCCGGCAGCTGCCCAAGCTTCGGCTTCCCCGAGCATACGGGCGCAATTGCTGGCCACCGAGCACTGGAGCCTGCTTGCCTCAAGGAGCACTACGCAAGGTGAGGTCCTCACGCGTATCAGCATGTTCCTGACCTTCACGTCGGCCAGCCTGCTGAGTGTGGCACTGGTGGGTCAGGCTACGCAATTCTCCGACGCCTTCAGGGCATTCGCGCTGACTATCCTCACCATTGACCTTATGGTGGGGCTCTTAACCCACATACGCGTCATGAGCGTGGGGATGGAGGACCTGATGTATGTCATTGCCATGAACCGGTTGCGCGCCGCATATCTGGATCTGGACCCCGGCATTGCCAGGTACCTTATGGCTGGATCCCACGATGACGAGGAAGGCGCCAAACGGACGTATTACTTCTTCGGCGGCAGGAAGGACTTCAGTCAGGTTGCCGGCAGCAGCATGGTGTTCATGGCGACCGTAAACGCAGCCCTGATCGCCTTGTTGGTGGGCTCGGCGCTGTTGGTTGCAGGACTGCCGGCCGTTGTAGCGGTGAGCGTCGCCGTAGTGGCAGCACTGGCTTTTTTCGTTACAGCGCTGGCCCGTGGAAGGCGCCGCTACCTCGATGCGTGGAAGAACAACCCACCCATCTCTCCAACGCCACGGTAGTTTTGCGGACTTCTTAGTCGATGGCCGCCATCAGTTCAACCACACGGTCAAGGAATGCATCCACCTGGGCTTCCTCATAGCCTTCGTCACCCTTGGCCGCACGGAAGACTGCACGACGAACGGTGTCCACGCTGAGGGGCTGATCGTGTTCCAGGTAACCGATAAGTTCGGCGCAGAGTGCGTCCACATCCTGGACGTTGTAGCTGCGGACTTTCTTCTTGGCCGGGCGGCGGAACCGTTCGCCGTCGGGCCGGTGCAGCCGTCCGCGAAGGATGCCGGAAAGTTTACCGATCTGCCGCAGCCAGGCTTCCTCGCCCTGCTGGCTGATGAGGTCGTCGCGTTCCCGGCGTGCGAAGGCGTCCTCAAGCCGGTCCAAGGCAGCGTCGACGCTGTTGGCGTCGTAACCACCCTTGACCGGGTCAAAAGCTACATCGCGCACGTCCGTGCTGGACACTTGATCTGCGGCACCCACAGGGTTCTCGAAAGACGTCCTGGCGCGGCTAAGGAACGCATCCACTTGCTTGGCGTTGTAGCCGTACTTGCTGCGCTCAACGCGATCGAACGTTGCGGGAATCTGGCGACGAATATCCAAAGCCACTAATTTTCCTTCATCGGGGTTGTCAGACGCCGCTCAGCAGCGCGAACAGAACATAGGCTACAGGAGCCGCGAAGACGATCGAGTCCAAACGGTCCATGACGCCGCCGTGGCCAGGGAGGATGCTGCTCATGTCCTTCACGCCCAGTTCGCGCTTGACCATGGACTCGGCGAGGTCTCCCGCCGTCGAAGCAGCAACCATGCCGGTAGCCAGCACCAGGCCAACCCACCACGGTTTGTCCAAAATGAGGACACACGCGAGAACGCCAATGATCATGGCGCCCGCGACAGAACCCGCAAATCCTTCCCACGACTTTTTGGGACTGATCTTCGGTGCCATGGGGTGCTTCCCGAAGGAAGCGCCAACGATGTAACCGAACGTGTCGTTCGAAACGACCAGAAGCAGCATGGTGGCAATCTGCCAGGCTCCCTCTGGAATCCCGTCCGGCCATAGGCCGACTGGAGTCGCGCCACCGCTTGCATGCAGTGGGAGCGCCGCGAAGCTGATCAGGAACGGTATCCAGGCGAGAGTGAAGACACCCGCGAAAACGCTTCGGGGAGCACCTGCAGCACTCTCGATGGAGCGCCACAGCAGAACCGCGACGCAGCTTGCGGTCATGGTGAACAGCAAGCCTTCCAAACCGCCGAAGTAGGCGGAAACCGGCATCACCAGCGTTCCGATCATCACAGGGATGATCGGCATCCTGGTTCCCTGGGCCTCAAGGGCCCTGAAGACTTCCCAAACGCCCAGCACCGCAAACGATGTGGTGAGCAGGACGAAGCCAAGCGGAAGGAAAAGCAATCCCCCAAGAACGGCGAAAAGCATGGCAAGCCCGACGCCGATGGCGGCCGGAAGATTGCGGCCTGCCTTCGGCGTCGGGTTACCTCGCAAACGCCTGACGCGTTTGCTCGTATCGCGTGTCGGGACCCTCCCAGCGGGTGCCGGCTCTGCCTGGTTCATTAGACCTCGAGCAGCTCGGCTTCCTTGCGCTTGAGCAGTTCGTCGATGCTGTCGACGTGCTGCTTGGTGATGGCGTCGAGTTCCTTCTCGCCGCGCGAACCTTCGTCCTCGCCGGCGTCGCCATCCTTGACGAACTTGTCAATTGCGTCCTTGGCCTTGCGGCGGATGCTGCGGATGGAGACCTTGGCGTCTTCACCCTTGCCCTTGACGATCTTGACGTACTCCTTGCGGCGCTCCTTGGTGAGCTCCGGGATGGTGACACGGATGATGTTGCCGTCGTTGGAGGGGTTGGCGCCAACTTCGGAATCGCTCAAGGCTTTCTCGATGTCACGCAGGGCCGTCTTGTCGTACGGCGTGATGAGGATGGTCCGTGCGTCCGGAACTGCGAAGGATGCGAGCTGCTGCAGCGGAGTGGGAGTGCCGTAGTACTCCACGATCACCTTGTTGTAGAGCCCTGGGTTTGCCCGGCCCGTACGGATCGAGGCGAAATCTTCCTTGGCTACCTCAACCGCCTTGTCCATCTTCTCGCCGGCTTCGAGCAAGGTCTCTTCGATCACGGGTTTCTCCTCAGAAAATAGTCGCTGCCCAACTGCGGGCGGCAATGCACGTTACAGGAATGCACAGTAAAGATCCGCCACGAGGGGCGGACGGTCCTAGAAATATCCTAGCCGCTGCTAGGGAGTAACCAGGGTTCCCAGCGTTTCACCCAGGATGGCGCGGGTAACGTTGCCCTCGCCCTCCATGCCAAAGACCACCATGGACAGGTTGTTGTCTTTGCACATGGTCATGGCCGTCTGGTCCATCACACGGATGTCCCGGCGCAGGGCGTCGTCATAGCTGAGGACATCAAGCTTTTCGGCAGATGAATCCTTCTTGGGATCTGCGGTGTAGACGCCATCCACACCGCTCTTGGCCATCAGTACGACGTCGGCGTGGACTTCGAGGGCGCGCTGGGCAGCTACCGTGTCCGTGGAGAAGTACGGCAGGCCGGCTCCTGCACCGAAGATGACCACGCGGCCCTTTTCCATGTGGCGGATGGCCCTGCGCGGAATGTACGCCTCTGCCACCTGGCCCATGGTGATGGCGCTTTGGACACGGGTTTCCACGCCTGCTTGCTCCAGGAAGTCCTGCAGCGCGAGGCAGTTCATGACCGTGCCAAGCATACCCATGTAGTCCGCACGGGACCGGTCCATGCCGCTCTGGGATAGTTCGGCTCCGCGGAAGAAGTTTCCACCGCCAACCACAATGGCTACTTCAACGTCAGCGACGGCAGCAGCGATCTGCTTGGCAATAGCGCGGACGGTTTCAGGATCGACGCCGAGCTTGCCTCCGCCGATGACCTCGCCGGAAAGTTTCAGAAGTACACGGCGGCGGGTCTTCTCGGGCTGGATTGCAGTATTGACGGTTTCCATGGTGCCTTCCCGTTGGTGGACTCTGGCTAGATTATCGTGCTGTGGGTCCGCGCAGATACTACCCGGACGGGTGCATGAAAAAGGGGCGGCCACCGAAGTGACCACCCCTTTTCATGAATTACTAGTTTCCGACGCGGAAACGGGATACTGCGGTTGCCTTGACGCCGGCTTCTTCGAGGACCTGTGCAACGGTCTTCTTGGAATCCTTGGCGAATGCCTGGTCAACCAGGACCTCACCCTTGTAGAAGCCCGTCACGCGGCCTTCGACGATCTTGGCGAGTGCAGCTTCCGGCTTGCCTTCAGCCTTGGCGGTCTCTTCAGCAATGCGGCGCTCGGACTCGACCAGTTCGGCCGGGACGTCTTCGCGGGTCAGGTAGTTCGGAGCCATGGCTGCCACGTGGACGGCGATGTCGTGTGCTGCGGTGGCAGCGGCTTCGCCTTCGCCGTCCACAGCGAACAGGACGCCGACCTGTGCAGGAAGGTCCTTGGAGGTCTTGTGCAGGTAAGCGTCAACCGTGGTGCCCTCAACGCGGGAAATACGGCGGACAACAACCTTTTCGCCGAGGACAGCGCCCTCTTCGATGACGATCTCGGACAGCGGCTTGCCGTCGACCTCGGTGGCGAGCAGGGTTTCGAGGTCGGCAGCGCCGGACTCGACTGCAACGTTGAGGACCTTGTCAGCCAGCTGGATGAACTTGTCAGCCTTGGCGACGAAGTCGGTCTCGCAGTTGACCTCGATCATTACGCCCACGCCGTCGGTAACCTTGGCAGCAACCAGGCCCTCTGCGGTGGAGCGGCCTTCGCGCTTGGTAGCACCCTTGAGGCCCTTGATGCGGATGATCTCGATGGCCTTCTCGGCGTCACCGTTGGCCTCGTCAAGAGCCTTCTTGACGTCCATCATGCCGGCGCCGGTGCGCTCGCGCAGGGCCTTGATGTCAGCAGCAGTGTAGTTCGCCATGTGAACCCCTCTGTCTAGAAAGTTGTGTGTTTACGGACTGACAGGACGGCAGCCCACCATGTGGGCCGCCATCCTGTCAGATGCCCCCGATGCCGTTTCCGGCCTCAGGGAAGGTCCAGATTTACTTGGCTGCTTCGGCTTCGCCGGCTGCAGCTTCAGGAGCCTCGGCAGCCTCGGCGGCCGGAGCTTCTTCAGTCTTGCTGCCTTCGAGGAGCTCGCGCTCCCACTCGGCCAGCGGCTCTTCCGGAGCCTCGGTGGTGCCGGTGGCGCGCTGGTTGCGGGCGATGAGGCCCTCAGCAACGGCGTCGGCAACAACGCGGGTGAGCAGGTTGACGGAGCGGATGGCGTCGTCGTTGCCCGGGATCGGGAAGTCAACTTCGTCGGGATCGCAGTTGGTGTCCAGGATGGCAACAACCGGGATGTTCAGCTTCTTGGCTTCGTCGACAGCAAGGTGTTCCTTCTTGGTGTCAACAACCCACAGAACAGACGGGGCCTTGGTCAGGTTGCGGATACCACCGAGGTTGGACTCAAGCTTGGTGAGTTCGCGCTTGAGGAGCAGGAGCTCCTTCTTGGTGTAACCGGAGCCGGCGACGTCCTCGAAGTTGATCTCTTCGAGTTCCTTCATGCGCTGGATACGCTTGGCGACGGTCTGGAAGTTGGTGAGCATACCGCCCAACCAACGCTGGTTGACGTACGGCTGGCCAACGCGGGTAGCCTGCTCGGCAATTGCTTCCTGAGCCTGCTTCTTGGTGCCGACGAACAGGACGGTGCCGCCGTGGGCGACAGTAGCCTTGACGAACTCGTAGGCGCGGTCGATGTAGGACAGCGACTGCTGGAGGTCGATGATGTAGATGCCGTTGCGCTCCGTGAAGATGAAGCGCTTCATCTTCGGGTTCCAACGACGGGTCTGGTGTCCAAAGTGGACGCCGCTGTCAAGCAGCTGACGCATAGTTACGACGGGCATGCCGACGCTCCTTCCGGCAGGTCATTCATGAGAGAGCCCATGGGGCTGCTCTTACCCTGCCAATAGTTGACGGTTGTTTAGCCTTTGCCCGGACGGGCGCGGCTCCTGGCATCCATTGCGCTTCTCATCCGGAATGGAGCCGCAAAGGCTCAACCGGACCGCAAGAGGCACAATCCTCCGCAGCCTAAAGCCAAGCGGCTTCGCTGGTGGAGGGCTGGATACGCGTAGTCAGCTCTGGACCCTCACATATCTGAATGAGACATGTTCCTGAATTAGCTTGAGGGCACAGCAAACTGCTCCACCAAGTGTACTACAGCGGCACCACTCGTTTGACCTCCCGAACCCGGATGTTGTCGGGGACATTGTCCACATAGGACAGTCCAGGGATGGCACGGCAGGGCGCGACCGGAAAGCCTTGCTACATGGCCATTTTGAAGCTTTCCATTTCCCTGCTCATCCTCGCCGCGACTGTGGTTGGAGGCCCCGGCGCATCCACACCCACAGGCGAGCGCTGGAGCTGGCCCCTCTCCCCCAAACCCGGAGTCGTTCGGACGTTCGATCCGCCAGAGAAGCCGTGGCTCAGCGGGCACCGCGGCGTAGACCTGGGGCCAGTGCTCGACGGCGCTTTGGTCGCCTCGCCTGCCGACGGCGTGGTGACCTTTGCCGGCGTCGTGGTTGACCGTCCGGTCCTCACGATCGATCATGGCGACGGACTCCGGAGCAGCTTTGAACCCGTGACGAGTGACCTGAAGCCCGGAGATCGCGTACGCAAGGGCGAGTCCATTGGCTCCGTGGCGCTGGCGCACTGCAGCGGAACACCCTGCCTTCATTGGGGCGTCCGCCGCGGCGAGGACTACGTGAACCCTTTGGGATTCGTGGAAGACCTGCGGCCTTCCATCCTGCTGCCCTTGGACCAGGTCCTCACCGCCAAAGGACCACCTAGACGATCGCGGACACGCCGGTGATGGCGCGTCCGGTCACCAGGGTGTTGATCTCATGGGTGCCTTCGTAGGAGTAGATGGCCTCGGCGTCGGAGAATATCTTGGCCATTTCGTAATCCGTGACGATGCCGTTGCCGCCCAGGATGCCGCGGCCAAGGGCAACACTTTCGCGCATGCGTGCGGTAGTGAATGCCTTCGCCAATGCTGACTGCTCGTCCTTTGCAACCCCCGCATCCTCAAGCTGCGCCAACCGCACCATCATGCCCATTGACGCCACCGCATTGCCCAGGATCTGAACCAACTGGTTCTGCACCAACTGGAAGACTGCCAAGGGCCTGCCAAATTGCTGGCGCTCCACTGCGTAGGCTCGGGCCACATCGAAGGCAGCGAGCTGAAGCCCCACGGCTTGCCAGGCGACGGCAAGGCGGGTGACCTTGAGGACTTTGTTGGTATCGCGGAAGCTGTTGGCGTTGGCCAGCTTGAAGAAGTCCGGGACCACCACGTTGTCCAGGACGATGTCCGCGTTCTGAACAGTACGCAGGGAGATCTTGTTCTCGATCTTGCGTGCCGAGTATCCGGGAAGCGAGGTGTCCACGAGGAATGCCTTGACCTGGTTGTCTTCCACATCCTTGGCGTAGATGACTACCCAATCGGAGAACGTGGCGTTGCCGATCCAGCGCTTGGCCCCGTTGAGGATCCAGTGGTCCCCCTCGCGCCGCGCCGTGGTCCGGGTACCGCCGGCCACATCTGAACCACCCAGAGGCTCAGTCAGGCCGAAAGCGCCGATCTTCTTCAGGGAGTAAATGTCCGGAAGCCAGGCATCCTTCTGCTCCTGGGAAGCCAGGGCCTCGATAGAGCCCGTGAATAGCCCATCATGCACTCCCATGAACGTCGCGATCGATGCATCGGCACGGGTCACTTCAGCGTGGAGGACGCCCGCAAACAGATTGGAGTACCCCTGCCGGCGCACCGGGCTGACCAGATCGAGTTCGGCGAGCTTGGGAATGAGGTCCATGGGGAATTCGGCGCGGTTCCAGCAGTCCACGGCGATGGGCTTGACCTCGCGCGCCAGGAACTGGCGGACCTCGGCCAGACGATCCTGCTCCTTGCCCGTCAGCAATTGCTCAAAGGCGTAAAAGTCACCATCAGCATAGGGGAGGTTGTTGGCATCAAATGCAGCGTTGGACATGTGCGCTCCTTCAAGGGTGGTGGTCACCTGCCACCACGTCACGGCCCCGGAAGTTACCGGCAAGTAGTAAGTTACTGATGAGTAACATACCGCAGCTTCACGGTTTACCGCAACGCTGGAGTCACCTCTCCCGATTCCAAATCATCTGATCGCACGGGACACTTCTGTAACGTCGCTAGTGCAACGCCGCACACAAGTTTGGGGGAAGTGCAGATGATCAATCCACGGAGCGAAGCCATTTTGGTCCGCAATCGTAGCCGGAACGGCTTTGATGACAAGACCGCGGAACTGGTGGAGTACCGCGCCGCGGGCGCGTTCACGTATGTAACCTTCAGTTCCGGGAAGACATACAAATACTCGGCGGACAACGTCATTATTCTTCGAAATCCCGCACCCATATTCCTCAGCCCCCACGACACCGTCATCGTGCGTGGCAAGGTTCTCGAAGCTGTCACAGAGGTCCTCCGTTTCGATTCCCCTCAGGGGCCATGGTGGCGCGTTTTTCATATGGACGGCCCAGGGCCCTGCTTTCAAGCTTGTGGTGACAGTGAGATAGCAATCTCCCGGCCATCCGAGGAAGAAATACAAGCCCAGGTCGTGCTTGATTATTGGCGGGATGTTGCATCGAAGCTGAGCGCAGACGATCCGCTGCGCGGGCAGTACGAGAACTTCAGGAGCGTCCCCAAAGGAAGCGCGCTGGATGTGCTGCTCCAGCGCCAGCCCCTGGTTTCCCCGGAATTGGTTCAACAGCACCCGATACTGCCTTTCTCGTCAAACATCAGCCAACGAGAGGCTCTCCTGAGAGGACTCGGCCATCGAATATCGGTGATCGACGGCCCACCCGGTACGGGAAAGACCCAAACGATACTGAACCTTGTGGCCAACATCGTGACAGTTCCGGGGCAGACGGTTGGAATCGTCTCCTTCAACAACGCCGCCGTGGAAAATGTCCGGGACAAACTCGTCGAGGAAGGCTACGGATACCTCGTGGCGGACCTCGGCCGGAAAGAGAAAAGTACCGAATTCTTCGCCAAGCAGGAATCCAGGAACGCCAGGGTCGATCGATTGGTCGGCAGGCCATCCGGCGAGGCGCCGCCGTCAGAGTATGTGGCCGAACTCGACAGTCAATTGCAGACCCTGCAAGGGACCGCAAGACAGCTGGCCATATTGAAGCAGGAGCTGGACGCGTACCAACTCGAGAGGCGTCATTTCCTTCTGCAGGCAGACGCCCGTGAGGTGCCCGCCCTGGAAGGCGTCCCGCTACTGCGTGGCCCATCCGGTCGGATCCTGGAATTCCTGGCCGAGACCGCAATCACGCCCGTCGGATCGGGGCCACTCCGTAAACTTTTCCAGCGTCTTGGACTTCGCCTCCGATATGGACCACTCGGACGAATCGATCCCCACGACACCGATGTCGTGGTGCGGCTTCAGCGAGCCTATTACGACAGCAAGATACGGGAGCTTGAACAGCGTATCGATCAAGCGGAGCGGCTGCTGGCAAACAAGGACTACGGGCGTCTTGAGGAAGACCACCGGCGGGCTTCCAGACAGACCCTGGAAGCATCTCTCCACCGCCGCTACAGCCGAACCCGCAGGCGGATCCATTCAGAGGCCACCTACAAGTCAAACTTTGCAGGCTTCACCGCTGACTATCCGGTAATTCTGAGCACGTGCCACTCCCTGCGACGAAATGTTCCCACCGGCCAGCTCCTCGATTATCTGATCATTGACGAGGCCTCCCAGGTCGATCTGCTCGCCGCTGGACTGGCACTCTCCCGCGCCCGGAACGTCATCGTGGTCGGGGACCTTCAGCAACTTCAGCACATCGCCGATGAGAAGGCTTCAAGGAACTCCACGCGAGCCCCGTCCACCAGCGTGGACTACAGGAAGCACAACATTCTGTCCTCAATCATCGAGCAGTTCGGCGATGACCTTCCCCGCACTATGCTTCGGGAGCATTACCGCTGCGATCCGGCGATCATCGACTTTTGCAACAGGAAGTTCTACGGCGGGAGGCTGGTCCCGTACACCTCCAGCGGGCCGGGCGGTCAGCCGTTGGTGGTAGTCCGGACGGTGGAGGGGAACCACATGCGCCAGCACAGCAGCGGGGGTCGGACCAACCAGCGTGAGGCGGACGTCATTGCCAAGGAGGTCCTCAGGCGATACTGCTCAGGTATCAGCAATGACCAGATTGGCGTGGTGACCCCGTATCGACGGCAAGTGGACAAAGTGGCTAAAGCCCTGCTCAGTAGCATCCACGCCGACACAGTCCACAAGTTCCAAGGACGGCAGAAGGACGTGATCATCATGAGCACAGTCCTGGACGAGACAAGCAGCGGACACCAAGGCGTCAGCTTCGTCGATGACCCGCACCTCGTCAATGTCGCCGTCTCCCGGGCAGTGAAGCGGTTCGTACTTGTAACGAACAATGAGATGCTGCCAAAAAGCCGGCACCTTCGAGACCTCGTGCAGTTTATTCGCTACCGAAATCCGGAGGATGGTGTTTTCGACAGCAGCGTCCTGTCCGTCTTCGACCTCCTGTACCGAGAGTATTCAGCGTTGCTACGACCCTTGGCCGGCCGACTCCGAAACGGCTCCACATTCGCTTCGGAGAACATTATCTGGACTCTCTTGTCGGAGGTCCTCGAGGAAGAGGACTTCTCCGACTTAGCTGTGGCCCCACAGGTCCTGCTGAAGAATTTGCTTCGCGATCCTGCGATGCTCACATCCCAACAGGCTTCTTTTGTCCAGAACCGGGCAAGCCTGGACTTCGTGGTCTATAACCGCGTCACCAACCTGCCGGTCCTGGCCATTGAAGTTGACGGTTTCGCATTCCACGAAGACAATCCCGCTCAACACCTCCGCGATGAACTCAAAGATGCCATCTGCCATGCGCATGGGATTCGTCTCCTGCGTTTGCCTACGACGGGAAGCGGGGAGGAAGCCCGCATTCGCTCGGAATTGTCAGCGGCAGTGGGTTGAACAGCCGAAGCGCAAAAGAGCCGTGGCTGACGTATGAAACGCCAGCCACGGCTCCCGTGTATAGGTAGGGCTACTCGGACTTGAACCGAGGACCTTAGGATTATGAGTCCCGCGCTCTAACCAGCTGAGCTATAGCCCCGTGACGCCCCAAGCCGCTAAAAAGCAACAGTTGGGGCAAATGCACTCTAGCAATACTAATAGCTACTTAAGAGTGCTTTTGTCACACCACCATGTCCTCGTAGGAAGCACCGCGGTAGAGGTCCTCGAATGTCTGAAGGGTGCCGTTGATGCTGTGCGGCTCCACCATCTCGCGGCTGACCTTCCCCATGGCCTTAAGTTGGTCTTCAGGCAGCTCCACCAGCTTGGTGATCTTCGCTGCGAGTTCCGTGCTGTCGTTGGGCGTGAACAAGTACCCGTTTTCGCCGTCGCGGACCAGGTGCGGGAGTGCCATGGCATTTGCCAACAGCACAGGCGTGGAGGCGGACATGGCTTCCAGCGTCACCAACGACTGAAGTTCCGCAGTGCCGGGCATGCAGAAAATATCGGCCTTGATGTAGGCCTCGCGCAGCTCTTCATCGCTTGCCAGTCCAAGGAACTTCACCCGATCCCCCAAGCCAAGCCTGGCCACCTGTGCTTCCAAGGCCGGGCGGACTTCGCCGCCGCCCACGACCTCCAGGTGGACGTTGAGTTCGCGCGGGGTCTTCGCAACGGCGTCGATCAGCACATTGACGTGCTTCTCTTCCGCAAGCCGTCCGGCGAAAAGGACAGTGGGGTTGGCATGGGGCTCGATCGTCTCGCCAGGCTGAAGCTCGTACGCTGCGGAATCAATGCCGTTGGACAGGGGCAGGACTTTACGGAGGAACGCGTGCTGGTGCATGGCTTTGGCGGCAAGGGGTGTGGGTGTCGTGACGACGTCCGCCTGGCCCATCACCTTGCCCATGTCCTTCCAGGAGATGCGCCCCACGATGTCCTTGAACCACTGCGGGAACGGAAGGAACGGGTTCAGGTTTTCAGGCATGAAGTGGTTGGTGGCAATAATCCTGATGCCACGCTTCACGGCCTCGTAGAGTACGTGTTCGCCAATCATGTAGTGGCTTTGGATGTGCACCACGTCCGGCTGGACTTTGTCGAACAGGAGACTGATTTCCTTCTTGATTTCCCAAGGAAAGCAGATGCGGAAGTACTCGTGGGTGAACACCCCATGGGAGCGGAGACGGTGGACGGTTGCCTCGTCACGGAACTCGGTGTAGCTCTTGCCCGTGTCCGGACGGCAAGCCAACACGTGCACGTTGTGTCCGCGCGCCGTCATTCCCTTGGCCAGGCGGAAGCCGAACTGCGCAGCACCGTTTACGTGCGGCGGGTAGGTGTCCGCCGCGATCAGGATGGTAAGGGGTTTGTTGGTGTCGGGAATGGTCACGTGGAGAACTCCTGATGGTCACGGTGCGGAACAGCCTTGAACGGGTCAATGCTGCGGTGTCGCCGGGTTGCCGGACCGCTGCGAAGCGGTGGCGCAAGGATCAAACTTTGCCTAGGCCTTCCGGCTTGCAGCCGCCTTCGCGTCCTTCTTACGCTTGGTGACTTCCGGATGGTGCCGGCTCAAGGCAATAACCCCCACGATAGCAAGGGAAGCTGCGGCGGCCATGCTGATTGCCATCACGGCATGAACATCGGGACGAAGCTCACCAAGGATAACGATGCCGATGGCGATGCCCACCATGGGGTCCACCACGGTCAGTCCGGCAATAACCAGATCCGGAGGGCCACCTGAATACGCGCTCTGGACGAACCAGGAACCAAGGCCGCCGGCGGCGGCGATGGCAATGAGGGTGTACCACTGCACATTGAGCAGGAACAGGCCATTGGGGTCCAGGAGGTGCTTGCCGATGATCCGGGTCAGGACGGCCACGAAGCCAAACAGTACACCCGCTCCCAGGATGTATATGAAGGCGCTCATGCGGTGTTTGAACAGCACTGCAAGAGTGCCGAAAAGGCCCACGGCCAGGGCCAGGAGCAGCACGATTGTCAGTTCGTCTTCAGCGTTAACATGGTGGTTTTCCTGCGTGACGTTAACTGCCAGGAGTACGAACAATGCCGATCCGGTGACGCAGGCGGTAATGGCAACCACGGTGGCGCGGTTGATACTCAGGCCCTGGTCCTTGGCATTGACCACGGTGGTAATGACCAGTGCGATCGCGCCAATGGGCTGCACCACCGTCAGGGGTGCCGATACAAGGGCGATCGCATTCATCACCATGCCAAGGCACAACAGCAAGAGCCCAAGCATCCATCGTGGGTTGCGCAGAAGCCGCAGGAACCCGTTGGAACTCAGTGCCAGCCCACCGGTATCAGCCTTTACCGCGCTTCCCTGGCGTTGTGCACCAATGGCAAGGAAAAAGGCGCCAAGTACGGCAAGGAAAACCGCCAGCCACACCATCAGCCGTGTCCGCCGTCGTTGGCCCGCAGTTCTTTGCCTTTGCGCAGGATGGCCCAGTAGTAGTTGTACGCCGCAATCCAGTGGCCCAGCAGGCCGAGGCCGAGGAAGACCCAAGCCGCGGCGAAGTAGGCATCAGTGTAGGGAATCGGCAATTTGGAAAGTACCAGCAACGGAGTGCCCACCAGCAGCAGCCCGGTGCGGATCTTGCCGATGATGCTGACGGGAAGGTCTGGATGGCTGCGGAAGTAAATCAGCGAGGCAATGGCAAGAATGGCGTCAGGCACCACCAGCGCGGCCAGATACCACCACTGCACGACGCCGGCGATCGCCAAAGTGACGGCAACGGCTATGAGCGCGGCCCGGTCCGCCAAGGGGTCCAGGATCCTGCCCAACTTGGAGGTTTGGTCATAGCGACGGGCGATGTAGCCATCCACCCAATCCGTGCTGCCCATGATGACCAGGACGAGCACAGCGAAGCCATATTCCTTCTGCCACAGGACCAACCACACAAAGAGCGGGACGCCCATGAAGCGCAGTACGGTGAGCACATTGGGAACGGTAAAGACGAGGTCGTGGTCCACCTGGGGACGGTCCGGATGCGAACCAGCACCGATGAACCTCATGGTGTCCCCCTTTCCTCTCCTCCAGTGTGTGCGGTACCGCGTCAGGCTGCTACTTCTTCAGCAGCTTCCGCAGGGCAACCACGAAGACTGCAGCAGCGGCGGCGAAAGCCACGAGGTCCTTCCACCGGGACGCAAGGCGCCCGGCGAGGTCCTCGGGGACGGCCTCCCCAAGGTCAGCGAACTTGGCCGAAGCAAAGTCCTTTCCCTCCTGGAGTTTCACGGTGGCTGCCCCCAGCAAAGCCTGGCTCTGCTTCTTGACGTCCAACTGCTCGCCAAGCTCGTCGCGCACGCCGGTAAGGTGTTCGCGCCGTTTGTTCAGGCGCAGGCGGAGTTCTGCCTCCGTGGGCGCCTTGGCTGCGTCCGCTTCCTTGGCAGCTTCCTTTGCAGCCTTTTCTGCCTTCGCCTTTTCGGCGGCAGCTTCCTTGGCAGCCTTCTCCGCCTTGGCAGCGGGCGAATTGGGATCGAGGATCGATTCGTCGAAGGCCGAGCCCTCCTTCGCAATTCCAAGATCGTGCTTGAGTCCACGGATGGTGTCTTCAGGGATCAGAGGCATGGCCTTCTTGAACTTGGAGACACCGATCAACGCTCCGAGCGCGACGATCACGAGAAAGACCGCTGCAACGATCAACGCCGCAAGCCAGCCCGGCATGATGGTAGCCAAACCGAGAATCGCGGCCACCACCAACGCGATCACCAGGAGCGACATGAAGACAAGGGCTACGCCAAAGAACGCGCCGGCCACCCCAACCTGGGTGGCCTTTCGCTTGAGTTCGACCTTGGCAAGGGCGATCTCATCGTTGAGTTGCCTGGGAGCCAAACGGGCAACGAGCTTGAGGGTCTTCGGCAAAGTACGGATGGCTGGTCTCGTGCTGGTCCGGCCGGTGTGACGTCCACTCATTGGGTTCCGCCTAACTGCTTCCTCTGGGCATCGTGTCGGGCGAACGCGGCCGGAAAAAGATCGCCGCGGGCACCTGTCCTCAAAACTATCATTCAGGTTCCGGCTCAACTTTCGCCGATGACACCGCGGCGCGCCTGACGCAGCTGCATAAATATGATGTGACGGCCATAGGATAGATGATCGTGACCAATCCAATTGCTCCGGGCGATTCCCTGAGCCGACGCGAAAAGCTTGTCTACATTGTCCTTCTCGGTGCCCTGACCGCTCTGGGGCCCTTCACAGTGGATCTCTACCTTCCTGCGTTCCCTGCGCTGGAGGAGAGTTTTGGCGTATCAGCCACGGCGATCCAACTGACCCTGACCGGCACCACGGTTGGGTTTGGCCTTGGACAGTTGGTGGTTGGTCCCTTCAGCGACAAGTTTGGCCGTCGCCTGCCCTTGATCCTCGCCACTGCCCTGCATATTGGATCGTCATTGGGCGCTGCCTTGGCTACGGACATCGGGTTCCTGTCCCTTTTCCGTGTGCTCATGGGTATCGGCGCCGCGGGCGGCGGCGTTGTCGCCATGGCCATGGTACGGGACCTGTTCCACGGCTATTCGATGGTCCGCATGTTCTCCCGGATGTCCTTGGTCAACGGGCTGGCTCCGATCCTGGCCCCCATCATCGGTTCCCAATTGCTGCTGGTGTTCCCGTGGCCCGGCATCTTCTACTTCCTGGCCTGCTACGGCACGTTGGTGATAGTGGCCGCGATCTTCTTTATTCGCGAAACCCTCCCGGCGGAAAGGCGCGGGAAATCCACAGTCACGGTGCGGCAGCGGTACAAAACCGTGCTGACGGACCGGATATTCGTGGGCATGTTGATGGTTGGCAGCCTCAACTTCGGTGGTTTGTTTGCTTACCTTTCCGCCTCCACCTTTCTGTTCCAGAACGTCTATGAATTCTCTCCCCAGGAATACGGCCTCCTGTTCGGGGTCAATTCACTGGGCATCGTGGCGGGCGTCCAGATCAGTTCGAGGTTGATCCGACGCGTCGCTCCACAGTGGATCGTGGCCGGAGCCACGGTATTCATGCTGCTTATGGCGGCCCTGATTATCGTGCTCGATCTCCTCCACGTGGGTCTGTGGGGCATCCTGATTCCGCTGTGGTTCTACATTTGCGCCACAGGCTTCCTGTTCCCCTGCGTCCAGGTCCTGTCCCTGGCGAACCATGGAGCCCAGGCGGGGACGGCGGCGTCGCTCCTGGGGGCAGCGCAATTCATGATGGCGGGCATCGTTCCCCCCGTTGTCGGCTGGCTCGGTGTCGATTCAGCGGTACCCATGGGCGCGGTCCAGGCTGTTTGCATCACCGGAGCCATTGCCGCACTGTGGCTGGTGGTCCGGCCGCGGACGGTCCCGTCAATTCATTAGGTCCCCTCAATCCACTAATTCGGCATTTCACCTTGACCCGACCAAAGGCAGTGACCATGACCAAGAAACCGCACCGCAACGGTAGGGGCCTTTTCCTCGGGGCCGTGCTTGGCGCCGTCGTCGGGGCGCTGTTGGGCCGTCTGGCCGGGAGTGCACTGTTCGGGGCGATACTTGGCGCCGTCATTGGAGCGGCCCTGCTGTACCGGGTGAACCCGGGCCCCTGGAACAGGGACTAACCGTAACCGGGTCTATCGGCCCGTATAAGCCCTCCCCTTAGGGCGCCTGGCAGGGCAGAATGGTGGCCAGCCGGGGGTTTCCCCTGCTTCGCCGGTGAAGGGGACATCACATGAGTGCGGCTGATGGATACAGGGGCACTGTTTACGGCCTGGCGGCCATACGGCGACTGCCCCTGACCCTGGGACTCGTGCTGTTCCTTTGGGTTGTCGGCGCAGTTACGGGCAGCCTTGTCGCCGGTCCCAATGAGTCACTCCTGGAACAAGTCGGGCTGGGTTTGGCGCTGGATCCGGGACCGGGATGGTCCATCTTCACATCATCTTTCTTTGCCTCATCCTTGCTGGACTATCTGGCATGCACCGTTCTGATCCTGGTGGGCGTGGGTATCGCCGAGCGCACCATGGGGCCATGGCTGGCGCTGGCAGCATTCATCTTTGGTTCCGCTCTGAGCGCCCTGGTGCTGATGGGGCTGGTTGCTTTTGGAACGGACAACAGCGACCAATGGCTGAGTTTCCTCGGTGGCGAGTACGTTGTGGGCGCTTACGGTGGTGCCGCCGCGGCATTGGGATGTTCGACGGCGGCACTGGAGGCGCTGTGGCGTCGTCGCCTCCGGACATGGTTGCTGGCCGCCACGCTCATGTTCGCGTTGTTTGTAGGCGTCGCACAAACACTCCAGGCCCTTGCCGGCGCTGTCATCGGCATTCTGGCCGGTTGGGCCGTCCAAGCCCTCGTGCTGCGGCGGCGTGCGGGCTCCCTTCATTCCTCGAGCCTTCGTGAGACCCGGTTCCTTGTGGGCACTGTGGTGGGTGTGTTCGCCCTGGGTCCCTTGCTGACGCAGCTAACGGGTACGTTGGAGGTCGGCCCGCTTTCTGTGGTTTCCGAGGTGATGCTGCAGGCAAGTCCCAGCGTGGACGAAGTCAACGAAGCATGCGACAACGACAAGAGCTGCGTCACGCTGCAAAGTGTTGTGGGCGTGCAGAGTTTCGGTGCCACCATCCTCACAGTGATCCCGGTGCTGTTGCTCCTTGTCTGTGCCGAGGGGCTGCGCCGTGGTCGCCGACTTGCGTACAGGCTGACTCTGGTCATCCAGCTGTACCTGGCGTTCGTGACGAGCGTGGCAATCCTGCAGTACGTGACGGATCCGGAAGTGACACTCGGCAATGACGACATCGGCTATCTCCTGCTCTACGCCGTGCCCGCTATCCTGGCGCCGCTGATCATCGCGGTCCTGCTGGTGATCAACCGCCACAAATTCCGGGTGGAATCCAGCGACGCCGGATATCGCGTCCTGGGCAGGACAACCCTCATCATGGCTGCTATGGCGGCGGCCTTCTATGTGGTCTTCTGGTTCCTGGAGGGCAACCCCAGCCGCTCATCCCTGTGGGACCTCGCAGGCCAATTGACCCATATCCTGGTCCCCTTCCCCGTTCCGTTCGTCGTTGAACTGCCCCAGGGACTGCTGAGCACAGTTCTTTACGGACTGGGCGGGGACGTCATCTGGCTGTGCATCCTTTTGATGGTCCTGAACAATTTCCAGCGGTTCCGGGCGCTGGCGAAAGACCCTGCTGCGGATCTGGGACACACCCGTGAACTGCTTCATGACGGCGGGGGCACCTTGTCCTGGATGGCCCTGTGGGACAACAACCAGTACTGGTTCACACCGGACAGGAGGGCTGGCCTCGCCTACCAGGTGCACAACGGGGTGGCACTGACGGTGGCGGGTCCGTTCGGAGCCCGCCAACACCACACCGAGGCTGCCACAGGCTTTCTGGCACATTGCGCAGCACTGGGCCTCACACCGTGCTTCTACTCGGCCACGGCGGAGCTTGACGAAGCTCTCCTCCCCCGCGGCTTCCGCAAACTGGAGGTGGCGGAAGAAACCCTGCTGAACGTCCAGGCCATGACGTTCAAAGGCAAGGAATGGCAGAACGTCCGGACCGCGCTGAACAGGGCGGAGAAGCTGTCCATCAAGGACCACTGGTACCACTACGCGGAGATGCCTCCGGGGATCCGGGCACAACTTGCCGAAATCTCGGAAGAGTGGGTGGCGGACAAGGCCCTCCCCGAGATGGGGTTCACGTTGGGCGGACTCGATGAACTGAAGGATCCCGAAGTCATGTGTTGCGTCGCGGTGGACGACGACGGCCTGGTCCATGGGGTCACAAGCTGGCTGCCGGTCTTTACCGACGGCGTGGTGTCGGGTTGGACCTTGGACTTCATGCGCCGCCGAACCACTGGTTTCAAAGGGGTTATGGAATTCCTGATCGCCTCCGCTGTTACGCACTTCAAGGACGACGTTCCGCGCATCTCGCTGTCAGGCTCCCCGCTGGCCAACACGGGGGCAGCGACGGACGACGGTGACCACAGTGCCTTGGACCGGGTCCTGGCAATGCTGGGCAATGCACTGGAGCCCATGTACGGCTTCAAGTCCCTGGCAGCTTTCAAATCGCGGTTCCAGCCCGAGCACCGCACTCTGTACATGTATTACCGGGATCCGCTGGCCCTGCCGTCCATAGGCCTTGCCGTTGGGTCGGCGTATTTGCCGGGGTTGTCCCCCGCACAGAGCGCCGGTTTGCTACGCCAAATGGTTGCCCGGGAACCCGCCGCATGACTGCCGCCGGACGGACGCGGCAGTCATGAAGGGCCTCCTGGAAATCGAGATCAGCGGCCCTGTGGTCATGACGATAGCGGTGATTATCGGCGTCGGGCTTTTCCTGTTGCTGTTCCTCAGGCCGGCTTCTCGCTGGGTCGTCACAGCGGTCGTTGGCATTGTGGTGACAGCAGCGCTGGGTTGGTTGACGGTCTGGATCGTGGAGGATGTCCTGGACGTCTTCCACGTGGGCCTGACACCCCGGGTGTGGTTCTGGGTGATCACAGGCTTCGCTGCACTTGGCCTGGCCGCGGTTAGTTTTCGCCACAGTCCCCGGTGGCGGAAGGCCGTGGCGGCGATATCGATTCCCGTGTTCCTCCTGGTCACTGCGCTGGGCGTCAACATGGAGTTCGGGCTCAACAGGACCCTGGGCTCAGCGCTGGGGATTTCCACTGAGGAAGCCATCCAACTGAGCAAGCCGGACCCGGATGCTCCTGTCCCTTCCGGGCCCCTCTGGCAGAACTGGAAACCACCAGCCAACATGCCAGCAAAAGGCGAAGTGGGAACGCAGGTCATTCCACCCACCGCCTCGGGTTTCAATGCCCGCCCTGCCGGGATCTACCTGCCGCCTGCTGCCCTGACGGAGAACCCACCCCGTTTGCCCTTGTTTGTCCTCATGATGGGCCAGCCGGGCCTGCCTGACCCCCAGTACGTTTCGGCCGCGTTGGACGAATTTGCTGCGAAGAACAATGGCTTGGCGCCCATCGCGATCGTGGCCGACCAGATCGGACCGGATCAGGACGACACTCTATGCCTGGATACGGCCAAGTACGGAAACGTGGAGAAGTACATCAACGTTGACGTGGTGAACTGGGCCAAGGCGAACCTGAACATCCTCCCGGACCGCGATCATTGGACCATCGCCGGATACTCCAACGGCGGGCAGTGCGCCATCTCCTTTGCGCTCAAATACCCGAAGATGTGGGGCAATGTGGTGGATATCTCCGGCGAGGAGTTTCCCGGCGCGGAGGACCCTGCAGGCAACCTGGCAGAGATCTTTGGCGGCAACCAGGCAACCTATGACGCCCAGAAGCCCATCAACATCATGAAGGGCAAGCAATTTCCAGACACCACTGCCGTTTTCACCGTCGGCTCGGATGATGTGACCTATGTTGCAGCTGCGAAGGCTGTCTCGGCAGCTGCAAAAGCTTCCGGAATGACGGTGACCTATTACGAGGTGCCAAACGGCGGGCATGTAGGCATCGCATTGAACGCCGGCCTGACAAAGGGCTTTGAGGTGCTGTATCCGAGACTCGGCTTGTCCCCATAGGCAGCCCTGTTGCCGGCCCGTCCCCGGCGATAAAGTTGAGATGTGCCACATTGGCAAGAGCTGCAGCCGCTTCCGGCACCTTGGCAGCGTCGGGATGAACGCATCCTGCCGCTGTGGTGGGACCGGCTGTGCTCCGTGACCAGTCCCCAGTCCGCTGCCCTCTATGCCGCAGGCCTTTTCACGGATGACCGGCGCCGGCCCATCGCCCAGTGGTACAACCCGGAAGCCGACGCCGCGTTGCTGGTTGCCCCCGAGACCTCACCTGAGTGGCCGGTCCAGCGCTTTGGAATCTTCTATGCGCCCCCGGGCGGTGGGTTCACCCGCGTGTACTCCGCTCCCCACGAGTGGCATCCGCGCGAACCGCGGACACCCCCGACCGAACAGGAAGCCTTCCTGGCAGCCGTGGCCGAAGCCGCACGGTTCCTCCAGGTGGAGATGGATTTTGTGTAAAAAAGTGGACCCCGCACCAGTACGAAACCGGTGCGGGGTCCTTGCGCTCCTCCGACTGGACTTGAACCAGTAACCCTTCGATTAACAGTCGAATGCTCTGCCAATTGAGCTACGGAGGAATGAAGCGGTTATGACTTTAGCAAAGGTTTTAGGCGAATGCGAATCGGCCGGAGATACCCCCTGGGGGTATAAAAATACCCCCGTTCCGAAACTCCGGAACGGGGGTATTGTGCGCTCCTCCGACTGGACTTGAACCAGTAACCCTTCGATTAACAGTCGAATGCTCTGCCAATTGAGCTACGGAGGAATGAAGCGGTTACTAGCTTAACAGGGCCCCGCCGGAAAACGAAATCGAGCCTCCAGGCCGCTTCCGACGGCCCTCCGCTGGGACCCTCAGGAGTCTGAACGCAGGGCTCGACGCTGCATTTCCAACACCATCAGTTCGCGGTTCAGCCGCTGGAATTCCTCGGGAAATGCAGCTGCGTCAAGGCGCTGCAGCTGGCCCATCTTGTCCGCTTTAATGCGGGTGATCTGCAGTTCGAAAAGCCTCGCCAAAATGTCCCGGCAATACCGTTGCATGGCCTCCGGGGTACTGGCCGGCAAAGGAGTTACAGCCAACTCCGAAACCAAGGGCCGAAGAGGCTCCGGGACTTCCTGCCGGATGTGCTCCACCCATGCCACCGGATCAGCCGCGTGGGCCAGTCCTGTGGCACGCACAGCTGCATGCACCGCCGCGTATGCAGGAGTAGCAAAATGGGACGCCTCAAAGCGCTCCCATGCCCCGTCACCCAGGACTGAGGGCTCCTGGAGGACGACTTCCAGCGCTTGGCGCTCCATCCCTGCCACGGGGTCCCGCGGATCGGGACGATTGAAGACCTGACCGTTCGACGCCTGACCGTTCGACGATGCTGCCGTCGTCGTGGGTTGTTCCGCAGCGCCGGACGGACTCGCACCGGATGCCGCGCGCTTGGCTGCCGCCCCAACGTAGCGGCTGACTTCCTCAATCGGCATCCCCAACCAGCCAGCGAGTTCGCGTATGTAGGCGGGGCGGATGCCGGAGTCGCGGATTTGTGCCACAACGGGCGCCGCTTCCCGCAGCGCTGCGACCCGGCCTTCCACCGTGTCCAGGTTGTGCCTGCGGAGCGAGGCACGGATCGCGAACTCGAAGAGCGGCTTCCTGCTATCGATGAGTTCACGTACTGCTGCGTCGCCCTTGAGTTGACGAAGATCACACGGATCAGCGCCAGTGGGTTCCACCGCAACGTACGTTTGCGCGACGAACCGTTGGTCTTCCTCGAAGGCGCGGAGGGCCGCCTTCTGGCCGGCGGCGTCTCCGTCGAAGGTAAAGACAACCTCTCCCCCGGTGCCGTCGTCCGAAAGCAGGCGCCGGGCGATCTTGATGTGTTCGGTGCCGAACGCGGTGCCACAGGTGGCGACCGCCGTCGTGACTCCTGCAAGGTGGCAGGCCATGACGTCGGTGTACCCCTCAACCACCACCAGCTGCCGGTCCTTGGCGATGTTCCGTTTGGCGATGTCGATCCCGTAGAGGACCTGGGACTTTTTGTAGAGAGTGGTTTCAGGCGTGTTCAGGTACTTTGGACCCTGATCGTCTTCGTAGAGCTTCCGGGCGCCGAACCCGATGGTGTCGCCGGCGATGTCCCGGATGGGCCAAATGAGCCTGCCACGGAAGCGATCATAGATGCCCCGGTTTCCTTCCGAAAACATGCCCGTAAGTTTGAGTTCAGCATCGGTAAACCCACGGCCACGCAGGTGCTTAAGGAGCGAGTCCCAGCCCTGTGGCGCATAGCCCACGCCGAAGTGCTCTGCTGCCGCACGGTCAAAGCCCCTGCCAGCGAGGAAGTTGCGGCCCTCGGCCGCTCCGGGGGTCAGCAGTTGGGCACGGAAGAACTCATCGGCGATCTTATGGGCATCAAGGAGACGCTGGCGCTTGCCCACTTCTTCGCGGCTTGGACCACTGCCACCGTCCTCGTACCGAAGTTCGTAGCCAATTCTGGCGGCCAGCTTTTCCACTGCCTCGTGGAAGGAGCTGTGGTCCATTTTCTGGACGAAGGAGATGGCATCCCCGTCTTCGCCGCAACCGAAGCAGTGATATCTGCCCACTTGGGGGCGCACAGTGAAGGATGGTGAGCGTTCATCGTGGAAGGGGCACAGGCCCTTGAAGCTGCCCAAGCCAGCACTCTTCAGGGTGACGTAACCGTCAACGACTTCCTTGATATCTGTGCGCTGGCGTACTTCGTCGATATCTTCACGTTTGATCAAGCCAGCCACGTGACCATCCTAGCCGCTCCGCCTTGACGGCCCTGGCTGAAGGCTGGCGGAGCAACAGGCTGATAGTGCTACCAGAGCGACGGCAGGCTCCCCACCAGGCGCTCGTACATGGCCAGCGCGGAACCATCCGTCAAAGACGCCACCTGGTCAATCACCACCCTCAGCCGGGCCCCGTCATCGGCAGCGTCCCGCCAGTCAGCAGCGAACATCGGCTCGAGGTGGCGGTCGCCCGTGGCATTCAGAACGCCCACCAGAGCGTGCAGGACTTCACGCTGGCGTTCGTAGACGGGCTGGCGGTGGTCCGTGGAAATGACGAATGTAGTAGCCAGGCCCTTCAGGACCGCGATTTCGGTCACGGTGTCCTCCGGGACCATCAGCTCGGCGCCATAGCGGGTCAGGTTGGCAGGGCCGAAATGGTCCCTGGTGGTTTCCATGGCGCTTTGGCAGAACCGGCCGATGAGCTGGCTGGTCATGTCCTTCAGCGCGGCCATGGATTTCCGGCTCCCGTCAGCCTCACGGACCCACACTTTGGTGGCTTCCAGCCGGGCAAGGGCAGCATCGATGTCAGCAGGATCGTTGTGTGGGAGGTACCACTGCTTGGTGTAGCCCACAACGCGGGCACGGTGGTCCGGATTCTCCATCCACTTCAGTTGGAAGTGGCCTGCGACGATTGCGTCCTCGACGTCGTGGACCGAGTAGGAAATATCGTCCGCGAGGTCCATCACCTGGGCCTCAATGCAGGAGCGGTTACCCGGAGCGCCCTCACGCAGCCATTCGAACACGGGAAGATCGTCCTCATACGCGCCAAACTTGCTGGTGCGGTGGCCATGGATGACGGGGGCGTCGACGGCGGACCACGGGTACTTGGACGCAGCATCCAGGCTGGCGCGGGTCAGGTTGAGCCCGGCGGGCCTGCCGTCCTCGGCAAGGACTTTCGGTTCCAGGCGCGTCAACAACCTCAGCGTCTGCGCGTTGCCTTCGAAGCCGCCAATAGTATGTGCGACTTCGTTCAGTGCTGACTCACCATTGTGGCCGAAGGGTGGATGGCCAAGGTCATGGCTCAGGCATGCGGTATCCACAACGTCCGGGTCGCAGCCCAATGAACGGCCAAGTTCGCGGCCTACCTGGGCAACCTCCAGGCTGTGCGTCAGCCTGGTGCGAACGAAATCGTCCGTGTCCGGAGCAACAACCTGCGTTTTCGCGCCGAGCCGCCGCAGGGCCGAGGAATGCAGGACCCGTGCCCGGTCACGTTCAAAATCGGAACGGTAGTTGGTTTTTCGCGGCTCTTCCACCCACCGCGCAGAATCCGCTTCGGTGTAGCCCGGAATTGCCTGCACGTAGTCGTGCGGCGTTCCGGTGCGGCCAAGCATCGCTTCGGTTCCCATGGGTATCTGCCTCCTTCAAGCGCCGTTGTGTGGTGCCTCTTGAGCCAGTCTTACACGTGTGAAGCTAGCCTCCTGACACGTCCAGCTCTGCTGCGGAGATTTCGGCACTCTGTTCCGCGTTCAGCTGACGGCTCATGAGCCAATCCTTGGGCAGCGCAGGCTTCTTCGGTGATCCGGCACGGCCGCGCGGGCCCTCGGAATCGACGCCCGGATACGGCAAATCCATGTCCAGTTCATCAAGGAGTCCGCGCAGGACCTCGAGGGTGGGAACGGTGGCCAGCTTGGCGCGAAGCTCCCCGCCAACTACGTAACCCTTGAAGTACCAGGCCATGTGCTTACGGATTTCCCGCAGTGCCTTGTACTCATCGTTGCCGAAGGTCTCTACCATGAGCTCTGCGTGACGGTAGACGCCTTCGGCGACCTCCCGCAGCCCCGGACGGTGCCGCTGATCGCTGCCTTCGAACGCCGCCTGCAGGTCACCGAACAGCCACGGGCGTCCCTGGCAACCACGGCCTACCACCACGCCGTCCACACCGGTTTCCCGGACCATACGGACAGCGTCCTCTGCGGACCAGATGTCACCGTTTCCCAGCACCGGAATGTCAGGCAGCGCCTCACGAAGGCGGGCAATTGCGGACCAGTCAGCCTGGCCGGAATAGAACTGGGCGGCGGTGCGGCCGTGAAGGGCGACGGCGGCCACTCCCGCATCGCGGGCGATCCGTCCGGCGTCGAGGTACGTCAGGTGGTCCTCGTCAATGCCCTTGCGCATCTTGATGGTGAGCGGGATGCCACCCTTGGAGGCTTCCTTCACCGCGGTCTGCACTATAGACGTGAACAGATCGATCTTCCATGGCAGCGCGGAACCACCACCGCGCCGGGTGACCTTGGGCACCGGGCAGCCGAAGTTGAGGTCAATGTGGTCAGCCCGGTCTTCCTCGACGAGCATGCGGACTGCCGCGCCGACCGTTACGGGGTCAACACCATAGAGCTGCACGGAACGCACTTTCTCGTCCTCATCATGGGAGATGATGCGCAACGATTCCGGGGTCCGTTCCACCAGCGCACGCGAGGTAACCATCTCGGCCACGTACAGGCCACCACCGTATTCACGGCAGAGCCTGCGGAAGGCCGAGTTGGTGATGCCCGCCATGGGGGCAAGTATCACGGGAGTGTCCACGGTGATCCCACCGAGCTGCAAAGGCGGAAGCTCAAGCTTTGGGGCAGGGGGCGTTGCTACTACAGTCACCCATCCATTGTCGCAAATCAGGGCAAATCGACCCTTTGCGCCCTACGGAATCGGTTTTTCCCCGTCGCCCCGGCGCTCCGCCTCACGCTGGGCACGGCGGCTCCCCGGGCGGGCAGGCTTGCCGGACGCGCGGGAAGACCGGCCGCCGTCGAGCGTTTCGGCCCTGCCGGAACCCACGACGGCGGCCGCAGCAGCGAGCGTACCGGTATCGTCCACGTCCTCCGGATTCACCGAAAGAGCCGGCGAAGCGACGGCACCCTTCACGCCTGTCGCCTTGACCACAAGGACGGCTATCAGCGTGGTAACCGGGATGGCGAGCACCAGGCCGATGGAGCCGACCAATGTCCGGATGACTTCCTCGGACAACTCCGCACTGGTCAGGGCCTCGGCAAGTGGGCGGTCGTAAAGCATCACGATGATCAGGATCGGAAGGGCGGCACCAGCGTACGCGAAGGCAATCGTGTACACCGTGGAGGCGATGTGGTCCCGGCCAATCCGCATGGCCGAGGAGAACAGCTTCCGGGCACTGGTGTTCGGGGCCAGTTCGTAAAGTTCCCACACGGCAGATGACTGGGTAATGGTGACATCGTTGAGGACGCCGAGGCCTGAGATGATCAGGCCGCACAAGATGATGCCGGAGATTGAAATCTTGTCCGACATATTTATCAGCGTTGCAGCGTCATGGTCACCGACGCCTGCAAGGTTGGCAGCATCCGTGGCCCACGCCGCCAACAGCGCTGTGATGCCCAACCCGAAGATGGTTCCCAGCAGGGCCGTGGACGTCCTCGCCGAGAAACCGTGGGCGAAGTACAGGACCCCGATCATGATCACCGTTGAACCCACCAAAGCCAGCATGAGTGGCGGCTTCCCCTCCACAAGCCCCGGCAGGATAAAGCTGACCAGCACGGCATAAGCGCCAACCAGTCCAAGGAGTGCCCGGAAGCCACGCCAGCGCGCCACAGCGATCACCACCACCGCATAGAGCACAGCCAGCAGGGCAATCGGCAGGCTCCGCACGAAATCCACAAAAACGTACGACGGCGAGCCGTTGGCCTGCGCCGCGCCTTGGACACCGGAAAGGTTCAGATAGCGGATCGAATCCCCCACATTCACGCCATGGGATTTAGCGACGTCGGGGTTGATCACCACCTTGACGGCTTCCCCGCCCTTGTCCGGCTGCGTGAAGGCGAAAGTGCAGTCGGATCCGCCGGACTGGCCTGGATCGGTTTGGCCTGCACCGGTTTGGCCGGTTTGTGTGCAGCTTTCCTGCACCACGCTCTGGATCTTTCCGGTATCGAAAGTCACCCCCGGGGCAGCCTGGTAGGGACTCGCGAAGGAGATTCCCTCCCGGCTGCCCGAGGGCCACATGACCATCATGGCAATGACAGTGAGCACCCCAAGTGGAACCAGCACCGCAGCCAGGAGCCAGTTGGCGCGCTTCCGGGAGGCAATCGCCTGCGGGGTTGGCTCGGAACTTTCAGAATGACCGTGACCGTGGGAGTGTCCGTGACCCATCAGCTGCAAAACCTCATGGTTTCAAGCCTAGCCGGGTCACACGCAAACCCTTCCCTCAGGCTGGCTTGATGTTCTGGTTCACGTGGAAAAGGTTGCCGGGATCGTACTTGCTCTTGACCTGCACCAGACGATCCCAATTGGGGCCGTAATTGTCAGTGACCCGGTTCTGGTCTTCAGCGTCCATGAAGTTGATGTACCCGCCCAGCGCCGAGTGCGGTGCAAGGGCCGCCGCATAGCCTCGCGCCCAGGCGATGTTGGCTTCGTTATCCGTGGGTTCCATCCATTGGGCGGCAATGACGGGCGCAAACTTCATGTCACGGTGCGCAAAGGCTGTGTCATGGACGCCAACGCGTGAGACGGCGCCGTCGATGGGGTAGATGTGGACAGCCGTATTGACGCTGGTGACCGTCGCACCATGCTCAGCGTGAGCCTGGATGGCGCCATCACTGAGCTCGGGGAGGAAGTTCGCCTTCCAGTAGCCCTGCATTCCTTTCTGGTTGAGCGCATCGAAGGCAACGTTCAGGGCTGGGTACGGCATGGGAGCTACCAGTGAGCCCGCAACAGGGGCTGCGTCCAGGAAAGGCTGCCACCGCGCTTCGCCTTCTCCCAAATCCCCCGTCCACATCCCAACCACCACACAGACGGGCTTGCCGTGCCACTCTTCGGGTAGGAACGGGACTGGCGGGCCCTGGTGGAATCCCAGGAAAGCGCCGAACTCTTCGGGCGCGTTCGCGATGTAATCGCGGTAGAACCGGGCGACTGTGTCAGTATGTTCTGCGCCGTAGAGGATGACTCCGGCATGGACCATATCAACAGGATGGAGTTTGAACTCGAACGAGGTCACCACGCCGAAGTTGCCACCACCGCCCCGGAGCGCCCAGAACAGGTCCTCGTTCTGGTCCTCGCTGGCCACCAGGAACTTTCCATCAGCCGTGACCACATCGGCTGAAACGAGGTTGTCGCAGGAGAGACCGTACTTTCGGGCAAGGTAGCCTATTCCCCCGCCCAGGGTCAGTCCCGCAACTCCCGTGGATCCGACGATCCCGCCAGTGGTCGCCAATCCGAAGGCGTGCGTTGCGTGGTTGAAATCAGCCCACGTGGTTCCGCTTTCGGCCCGCGCAGTTGCGGTCTCCGGATCAACCCGCACCCCTGTACGGTTGACGAAGTCCAGCACCAGGGCGTCATCCGCTGTTCCAAATCCAGGAGCACTGTGTCCGCCGCCCCGAATGGCCAGGGGCATGGAATTCTCCCGTGCGAAGTTCACCCCCGCAATCACATCCGCAACTTGGGCCACCCGGACGATGCCCGCCGGACGTTTGTCGACCATGGCGTTAAAGACTGCCCGTGCCGAATCATATTCAGGGTCTTCGGGAGTGATGAGCTGTCCGCGCAGCTGATCCCGCAGCCCGTCCAAGGTCGTTCCGTTCATTGTTGTTACCGCCGATTCAGAGGAGACCGGAGCTGTTCCACAGACGCCGCTTCCCTCCGAGTGTGCCGGCGCGTGGCTTACGTCGCCTTCCTACTCCTGCGCCATGGCCGCGTCAAGGCTTTTCCACCACGAATGCGGGCTGAGCTTAAAGCGAGGATCCCGCCCTGCCCATCGGCGATGGGCAGGGCGGGATCCGGACATGCGAGTACGTGGTCAGTCGCTCACGATCAGTGTGTCAGCGCCACGAACGTGGGCCTTGCCCGACTCCAGCAAAGGTGCCAGAACGCTGCGCAGCGCCGTCATGGATTCGTCCACTTCCAACAGCACGGGGTGCTGGTACGCAATAAGCGCCAGAAGATCCCGTACGGCAGCTTCGGCGTCGTCGGCGGACAGCATGGGATCGTGACCCAGGAAGACATCCGAGGGCTCCTCGGAGTTCCCCTGGGCGTAGCTGATGGCGAAGGCCTGGATCTTACCTTTTCGGCTGGCCGGCACTCCCCCGCCAAAGGCGCTTGCCTTCGGAGCACGAAGCACAATGGCTCCGTGCGCCCCGGTGAGATCGTGCAGGAAGAGCCGCTGCACCGTAGCAATGCTGAGCTCGCCCGGGCTGTCCCAGTGGTGGACAGCTGAGTAGTAGCGGCCCACCACTTCGCTGAGTTCCACGGATCCGGTGGCGAGGTCCTCCACGCGCTCCGAGGCAGCTTCCTCGGAACCGTCGCCGAACCGCGGGAGCTTCAGCGGCTCAGGCTCCACTACTACCAACTGGGAACGCTGGATGGGTCCCAGGCCTGCGGCTTCGGCGAAAGCAGCCCCCGGGGTGCCCGGTTCAACCTTGCTGCGGAGCTTGGAAACGCCCGACGGCGAGTTCCCGGCTTCGCGGCGCAGCATGGTCAGCAGGGTGGCACCGACGCCGTTCCGGCGATGGTCCTTGGCAACCTCGATGTAAGCCCAGAGACGTTCCGGGTGCAGGGACGCTTCGTGAACCACGCCGGCCGCAACGGGGATGCGAACGCCGTCAACGACGTCTTCGGCAACGATGCAGCGGCGCCAAGGCTGGTTGCTCGAGGGCGCCAAAGCAGCACGGAACTGTTCTGCAGGGAGGGTCTCCGGGCCGCCCCAGATTTCCAGGAGGGCGAGGTCGTCGCCTTCCTTCCACTCGCGGTATTCCAAGGCCACGGTTAGGCGCCGATCAGTCGTGCTGCCAGGTAAGCCTCAACCTTGTCCAGGGACACGCGTTCCTGGCTCATGGTGTCGCGCTCACGGATGGTCACGGCCTGGTCTTCGAGGGTATCGAAGTCCACGGTGATGCAGAACGGAGTACCGATCTCGTCCTGGCGACGGTAACGGCGGCCGATGGCGCCGGCGTCGTCGAAGTCGATGTTCCAGTTCTTGCGCAGCTGGGTGCCCAGCGCCTTTGCCTTCGGGGACAGGTCCTCGTTGCGGCTCAGGGGCAGGACAGCTGCCTTGACCGGGGCAAGCCGCGGGTCCAGCTTCAGGACCGTACGGACGTCGACGCCGCCCTTGGCGTTGGGTGCCTCGTCTTCGGTGTAGGCGTCAATCAGGAACGCCATGAAGGAGCGGGTCAACCCGGCAGCGGGCTCGATCACGTATGGGGTGTAGCGCTCATTGGTGGCCTGGTTGAAGTAGCTCAGGTCCGTCCCGGATGCCTTGGCGTGCGTGGAGAGGTCGAAGTCCGTGCGGTTCGCGATGCCCTCGAGCTCGCCCCACTCGGAGCCTTGGAAACCGAAGCGGTACTCGATGTCCGTGGTGCCCTTGGAGTAGTGGCTCAGCTTCTCAAGCGGGTGCTCAAAGAAGCGGAGGTTTTCTTCACGGATGCCCAGGCTGGTGTACCAGGACATGCGCTCCTTCATCCAGTACTGGTGCCATTCCTCATCCGTGCCGGGCTCGACGAAGAATTCCATCTCCATCTGTTCGAACTCGCGGGTACGGAAGATGAAGTTGCCCGGCGTGATCTCGTTGCGGAAGGACTTGCCGATCTGGCCAATGCCGAACGGTGGCTTCTTCCGGGACGTGGTGAGGACATTGTTGAAGTTCACGAAGATGCCCTGGGCCGTTTCCGGACGCAGGTAGTGCATGCCCTCATCGTTGGCTACCGGGCCAAGGAAGGTCTTCAGGAGGCCGGAGAATTCCTGCGGCTCCGTCCATTGGCCACGGGTGCCGCAGTTGGCACAGGCAATGTCCTTCAAGCCGTTCTCGGCGGGGCGGCCCTTCTTTTCCTCGTACTCTTCCTCAAGGTGGTCGGCACGGTAGCGCTTGTGGCAGGAGAGGCATTCCACCAGGGGGTCCGAGAACACCTCGACGTGGCCGGAGGCTTCCCAGACCTGGCGGGGCAGGATGACCGAGGAGTCCAGGCCTACGACGTCTTCGCGGCCGCGGACCATGCTCTGCCACCACTGGCGCTTGATGTTTTCCTTCAGTTCCGCACCCAGGGGTCCGTAATCCCACGCCGAACGGGAACCACCATAGATTTCACCGGCCTGGAAGACAAAGCCCCTCCGCTTGGAGAGGGAAATGACCTGGTCAAGGACGGATTTTGCTGCCATGGGTACTCCATTTGTTCTACAGGGCCGCTGGGTGCGGTCCGCGGTGGTTGCCCCGGATTCCGAACGAGGTTGTCCGGCGGGGTGGGCTGGGGAATTGGTGCGGATAATAACTGTGCAGAAAGCTGCGTGTCCTAGCCTACCGGCCTTTGCCCGGGACCTTTCGTGCGAATGCTCCCCTGGGCCAGGGCAGCGTGGCCACGACGATCGCCGCGAGCGTCAATACCGTACCCAACACCGTGGGCAAGGCGACCACCGCACCGGGACTGGGGATCACGACGTCGAGCACTAAAGAACCCACCAACTGCCCTGCGATCATGCCCAGACCGGTGACCAGCACGCCAAGGCTTCGGACCAGGAGCGCCGCAAGCCCAATGAAAAGGCAGCCCATGGGGCCGCCCAGGTAGAACCACCATTCACCCGGAAGCGGGTTGCCGGCGCCTGCCACGGAAAGCTTGATCAGCCAGGCAATCCAGAGGATGACGGCACCGGCGATGAAGTTGACCAGCGTGGCTGCGACAGGGGTCCCGTAGTGAACGGTGGCGGTTCCGTTCATGGCTTGCTGGAAACTCATGAGAAACCCTGCAGCCAAAGGCAACAGTACGGGCAGCACCAGGGACGCGATGTCGGTATTGCCCCCGAACCGCGGGGAAACAGCCCACGCAACGGCGGCGACCGTCAGCACACTGCCCAGGATCCGCACTCCGGTAATGGACCGTTTGCCGCCGGGACCTATGCCCATTCGGTCCACAAGGAGGCCGCTCAGGGTCTGCCCGGTGACCACCGCCACAGTGAACAGCGCAACCCCCAGCAGGCCCACAGTGAATGTTTGCGCGATGACGAAGAGTGCACCGATCCCACCGGCCATGACGTAGAAGCGGGGAAAGCTACGGCTGCGGACCGCCGGGACGATGCGCCGAAGGCCTGCCCTGCCTTTGGGTGTGGCGAGGGAAATGGCCGCAATGAGGACGAGGCCTGTGGTGAAGCTCACCACAGCTGCGGCGATGCCATCGTCCAGCCGGGCCCCGAGAGCCCCGTTGATCCTTCCTTGAAGCGGAATGACCAACCCAGTTGCTACTGCAACAGGGAGGCCAACGGCGAGCGGAAGGGTGGAACGACGGGAAGACTGCGGCACTGACACCACACTACGTCAGGCATCATTGCTTTATGAGCAACCCGGAAATCGAAGAGGTCCCCATCCGCGACGACATGATCCGCCTCGGTCAGCTGCTGAAGCTGGCCAACCTGGTGGAGGACGGCGTGGAGGCCACCGAGCTCATTAAGAATGGCTTGGTGAAGGTCAACGACGAGATCGACGAACGCCGGGGCCGCCAGCTGCACGCCGGCGACACCGTCACCGTCAACGGCCAGACCGTAAGGATTATCTCCGCCTGAAGCAACGCGGGGTCACTTAAGGCCCATGGTGACGCCATTTATGGGCCGTAAGTGACCCCGCGTTGCAATTAAGATGCGAGGACTTTGTGCGTCAGGAATTCGCCTACGTGGCCGATTTCCTGCTGATTAATGCCATGCCACATGCCTGTGTAGAGCACCTTGGTGAGGTCCACGTGCTTGCGCACCCACCCCATGGTGTATTCGATCTTGTCCGGAGTAATGACGGGGTCCTGCTGGTCGCGGCCCCAGAACATCGGCAAGGTGCCGTCCAGTTCGGCATCGCGGAAGGCGGGGTCATCGCCGGCGTCCACCACGAAACCCGAAAGCCCGACGACGGCAGCGAAGTCCGCGGGACGGTACCGGAGCATGGTGGTCGCCATGGCCATGCCCATGGAGAAACCGAGCAGCGTCACTGAAGAATGATTGGCTTTGACCGTATCCAACCATTCAAGGGCATACTCGGCGGCAAGCTTTACTGCTTCCAGGGAATATTCGATTGACGCAGTGAGCGGGAACCAGGTGAAGCCGGGGCCCATGGGCATCGGCGCGCGCAGGGAAGCCACCACAAAGCCCTCGGGAAGCAGGCCCGCGAGGCTGAAGAGATCGTCCTCATTGGAGCCATAGCCGTGCAGCAGCACCAGAAGCGGCTTGCCCTCCCGTTCAGCTTCGTCATGGGACCACAGGACAACGGGCGCGGGGAATGCAACGGCTTCAGTCATGGGTCTATTCTTGCAGTTACTGATGAGTAACAACCTACGGTGGCGTAGGTTCGCAGATTCAAGGCAGGATGGAAAGCGTGAGTGACGTCAATTCATTGGTGAAGCCGGGCGAACCGGTTCAAACACACCCTTGGAGCCGTTACGTGGCACTGGGGGATTCGTTCACGGAAGGCATCGGCGATCCCGAGCCCCGGAACCCCGGCGGCTTCCGGGGATGGGCTGACCGTGTAGCGGAGGAACTGGGCCGCGGTCATGAGGATTTCGCTTATGCCAACCTTGCTATCCGTGGGCGGCTGCTGCAGCAGATCGTGGATGAACAAATTGGTCCTTGCCTGGAACTTCAGCCGGACCTTGTCTCGATTTCAGCGGGCGGCAATGACCTCATCCGGCCCGGTGGCGACCCGGACCTCTTGGCGGAGAAGCTGGATGCTGCTGTTCAGGAACTGGCCTCCGGTGGGGCGACTGTGGTGTTGTTCAACGGACCGGACACCGCGTCCTCGGTGTTGGGCCGCATCCGTGGCAAGGTGGCCATCTACAACGAAAACCTGAGGACTGTAGCTGCACGGCACGACGCCATCATCGCGGACATGTGGTCCCTGAGGCAGTTGGCCGATCCGCGGATGTGGGACGAAGACCGCCTGCACTTCTCACCTCTGGGACACCACACCATCGCGATGATGGTCCTTGAAGCGCTGAACGTCCAGCACACCCTTGAGCCCCTGGTGCCCAAGCCCCTGCCGGTCCGCACCTGGCGCGAGGCCCGATCCTCGGATCTGGTGTGGGCCCGCGAGTACTTTGTTCCGTGGGTTATCCGCAGGTTGCGGCATCGATCCTCCGGTGACGGCATTACCCCCAAACGCCCGACGCCGGGACCGGTCTTCGGCCCCAACGGCACCATGCTGCCGCGCGGCTGAGCTGATGGGACTGCGGCCGGGAGGATTCGATGCAGCCTAACAATGTTGTCCCCCTGCGCCTGCGCCGTCAGCAGCTGCGGGCTCCCTACGGCGAAAACGTTGATGATGTTCTGCGCAACCTCCTGGCGGTGCAGTCGCAGGAATTTCCGTATGCCAGGTGGAGCCTCGCCCAAAGGGCGGTCGGGAGCACTGCCGATGAGGTGGAGCAGGCGGTGGCTGACGGCAGGATCCTCCGGACGCATATCCTGCGGCCGACGTGGCATTTTGTGCACCGTGACGACCTCGGCTGGTTGATGGGTTTGTCTGCAGATCGCCTTCATCAAGGCAACAAGGGCATGTACCGGCAGGCGGGAGTTGATGAGCACGCAGCCGCCCGCAGTGGGCACATCCTTGCCGAAGCGGTGGCCGGTGGAGCCCACAAAACACGCGAAGAACTAGCCGGAATACTGGAAAAGGCGGGGCTCCCCGGCAAAGGCCTTGGCTTCGTTTACCACCTCATGCACGCCGAGATCAGCAAAATCCTGGTGAGCGGCAGCCCGGTCCGTTCTGCAGGGGGTGCACTGAAACAGACATACGCCTTGTTCGAGGAACGTGTGCCCGACGGCAATACGTCCCTGATGGAGGACGGCGACCGCGAATGGGCCTTGGGCCAGCTGGCCCTGCGGTACTTCAGCAGCCGGGGACCTGCCACCATCAAGGACTGTGCCGCGTGGTCCGGACTGACCATCAAGGATGTACGGCTTGGCTTGCAGGTAGCTGAAGAGTCCGTTCCGGGCGCCTTGGCAACCGTGGCGGTCGACGGCTTGGACTTCTACTTGCCAGCAGAAGATGTGGAGGCACTTGCAGCGACTCCCCCACCAGGTGACGATGGGCCAGGACTTCCCCGTGTCGATCTCATCCAGTGCTACGACGAGTACGTGATGGGCTATTCACAATCGAGGCACTACCTCGGCGGCAGGGCGCCCTATTTCCCCGAGGGCGATGCTCCAATTCACGTGGTGTTGCTCGATGGCAGGTTGACCGGATGGTGGCGCCACAGCTTCTCGGGTGGGATCTGCGAACTCGACATCAGAATGAACAGGCCACTCACAACAGCCGAACAACAAGCTTTGGAGGCAGAAGTGGAACGCTACGGGAGGTTCCTGGGCATGGAGACAAAGCTGGTGTGAAACTGCGGGACTAAGCTGGGTTAAGACCTAGGAGGCCTGCACCGTGAACAATCTGATCTTCTGGATCATCGTCTGCTCGTGGCTGATTCCCATGGGGATACGCATGTACAACAAGTCCCGGGCGCGGCGGCTCCAGGACCGCAATTTCCCGGGCCCGAATTATCCGGGCCCCGGCTATCCCCCGCAGAATCTTCCGGGACCGGGTTACCCGCAGCCGAATTATCCGGGCTATCCCACGCAGCCCACCACCATCCGCCCTGCCGATGCCCCACCGCCGCCAGGACCGGCGTCGAACGCTTCTTCACCTACGTTTCCGAGCCACCGCGGCTCTGAGCAGCAAGGCTTCCGCGCGCGCAAGCTGGCCGAACTGGACCTCAAGTTCAGCAACGGCGAAATTGCCATGGAGGATTACATGAAGCAGCGCGGCGACATCATGAACGGCTGAGCCGGCTTAGGCGAAGAAGGCCTCGCGAAGCTGCTTCGATAGTTGGCCGATTTCGGTCAGGAAGCCATCGTGGCCGATGGGGGCCTCGATCACGTGGACGGGCACATTGCCTGGCAGGTTTTGCGCCAGTTCCACTGACTGGGCCGGAAAATAGAGGCGGTCGGAATCGACGGCTGCCACAAAGAATTCAGCAGTGGCGGCAGCCAAGGCTTCCTTCAAGGTGCCCCGGCCCCGTCTGATGTCGTGGGACATCAGCGCCTCGGTGATGGCGATGTAACTGTTCGCATCGAACCGGCGCACCAGCTTGGTGCCTTGGTGGTCGAGGTAGCTTTCCACTTGGTAGCGGCCACGCTCCCCCAGGACCGCAGCGGCCAGGGGCGTCTCCTGGTGCTGGGCTTCCCGGCCGAAGCGGACATCAAGCTCCAGCGCTGACCGGTACGTGATGTGCGCTATCCGTCGGGCCAGGGCAAGGCCTGCCTCAGGAGTTGGTCCACCGTAGTAATCGCCGTTGTTGAAGTTCGGGTCCTGGCGGATGGCGAGCGTCTGCGACTGGGCGAAAGCAATTTGCTCGGCTGTGCTGTAGGCGCCCACAGAAATAACCGCGCACCGCTGAACACGCTCAGGGAAGGTGACCGCCCACTCAAGTGCCCGCGCCCCACCCATGGAACCGCCAAGGACTGCGTGCCATGCCTTGATCCCCAAGGCATCCGCGAGCCGGGCTTCAGCCACCGTGCTGTCGCGCAAGGTGATCAGTGGGAAGCGGGATCCCCAGGGCCGTCCGTCCGGCGCCTCTGACGATGGGCCCGTGCTGCCGTAACAGCCGCCGACAATGTTGATGGAGATAACGAAGAACCGGTTGGTGTCGATCGTCGCGCCGGGACCAACGAGTTGCTCCCACCAGCCTTCCTCATCAGTAGCACCGCGGGCCACATGCGTGCTGCCCGTCAGTGCGTGCTGAACCAGGACTGCGTTGGACGCATCCGCATTCAACTGCCCCCAGGTTTCGTAGGCAAGCACAACATCCGGGAGAAAACCGCCGGCTTCAAGTTCCAGTGAACCTACGCCGGCGTACTTGACCGTCCCGTCTTCTTTGCCCGGTTTGGGGGGTGCTGTAGCAGTAATGGTCATTCCTTTGACACCTAACCTCGCGCTTGCCTGCCGCCTTGCGTGCGACAGGCCAGGTCTTCACCCGGGGCACCCCACCGCGGAGGAGGGTTGCCGGCCAGCAAGCCGGGGCTGTCGCTGGCACTCATGACCTAATACGTAGAGTCTAGGAAAAATACCGCTGTCTTGGCGAAGAATGTGACAGCTGTGTGACGGTTTGGCGCCGCTTCGTTCAGGAACACGCACCGCGAAGGGCCGCCCGGCGAATTTTCGACGGCGGGCGGCCGCTCCCCCAGCAGCGCGATTAAGCGCCTTTGGCAGCCCGGAAACCGGCCTCAAGATCAGCAATAATGTCGTCCACGTGCTCTATTCCCACGGAGAGGCGGACAAGGCCTGGATTCACGCCCGCAACCAGCTGCTGTTCGACCGTGAGCTGGCTGTGGGTAGTCGACGCCGGGTGGATAACCAGCGAGCGGACGTCACCGATGTTGGCAACATGGGAGTGCAACTCCAGGCCGTCCACGAATCGCTTGCCGGCCTCGACGCCACCCTTGATGTTGAATGCCACCACTGCACCGGTACCCCTTGGCCCGTACTTACGGCCGCGGTCGTACCAAGGGCTGGACGGCAGGCCCGCAAAGGCAACCGATTCGACGTCGTCATGGGCTTCCAGCCATTCAGCCACTTTGGTGGCGTTCGAGACGTGACGCTCGACGCGCAGGCTCAGGGTTTCCAGGCCCTGGGCGATGAGGAAGGCGTTGAACGGGGAAACCGCCGAACCCAGATCGCGCAGCAACTGCACGCGCGCCTTGAGAATGTAGGAGAGGTTGGCTCCGAGCGCGCCATCCTTGCCAAGGTCCCGGGCGTAAACGAGTCCGTTGTAGCTGGGGTCCGGAGTATTGAATCCGGGGAAGCGCTCCGGGTCCTTGCCGAAATCAAAGTTTCCGGAGTCCACGATCACGCCGGCGATCGCCGCGCCGTGGCCGCCCAGATACTTGGTAGCCGAGTGCACCACGATGTCCGCACCCCACTCGATGGGACGGATGAGGTAGGGGGTTGAGAGCGTGTTATCCACGATGAGCGGCACGCCAGCCTCGTGCGCAGCGCGTGAAACACCCTCGATGTCCAGCACGTCCTGGCGCGGATTGGACACAACCTCGCCGAAGAACAGCTTGGTGTTGGGCTGCACGGCGTCCCGCCACTGGTCCAGGTTGTCCGGATCCTCCACGAACGTCACGGAGATGCCGAACTTCTTCAGAGTGTGCGCCAGCAGGTTGTAGGTGCCACCGTAGAGGCTGGGGCTCGCGACGACATGGTCTCCGGCCTCGGCAATGTTCAGGATAGCGAAGGTTTCCGCGGCCTGTCCTGAGCTAAGGAGCAACGCGCCCAGCCCGCCTTCGAGGCTGGCGATCCGCTGCTCCACGGCGTCTTGTGTTGGGTTGCCGATCCGCGTGTAGATCGGGGCGAGCTCGGCCAGTGCAAAGCGGTTGGCTGCGGACTCTGCGCTCGGGAAAACGAAGGACGTGGTCTGGTAGATCGGAAGCGACCGCGCCCCCGTGGCAGAGTCGGGCTCCTGCCCTGCGTGGATCTGGCGGGTTTCGAAAGACCATCCTTGGGACATTGGGTTCTCCTCTTCGTGGCGCGCGGGTTTGCCGTTGATCGCTGTAGGCGTGGGCTGGAGCCAGTCTAGGAAGCGTCCGGACACTTGGACAGCTTTGTGACGAAGGCAGTATTTTTCAGTCTTTACGCGACCCGGCGTGAAGCGTTCCGGCGGCGCACAATAACATCCCATGTTAGTAAGGCTTCCCTTAGCTGAGACCCCGATCACAAAGTGCCAAGATGAAGCCATGCGCATGGATCACGTCTCTTACGCTTGTGAACGAGATGGCCTTTTGGCCACCACCGAACGAATTTCCGCAGCTCTGGGAGTGGACGCAGTCCGGGGCGGAGTGCACCCGCGCTTCGGTACCCGGAACATGATCATTCCCTTGGCGGATAACAAATACCTGGAAGTCGTAGAGGTCCTGGACCACCCTGCTTCCGACAAGGCACCCTTTGGCCAGGCAGTCCGCGCACGCTCGGCGGCAGGCGGCGGTTGGATGGGCTGGTGCGTCGCCGTTGACGACCTCGCCCCCTTCGAGGAACGCCTCGGCCGGTCCGCAGTTCCGGGCAACCGCAAGTTCCCGGATGGCCGCGAACTCGTATGGCAGCAGATCGGCATTCTCGGCTTGATCGCCGATCCCCAGGTGCCTTACCTGCTCAAGTGGGAGGGCGATCCCTCACTGCACCCGTCCAAGGTCTATGAGAGTGACGTCAAGATGTCCAGCCTCACCATTGCCGGCTCGGCGGAACGCGTTACCGAATGGCTGGGCGAGCCCGTCGAGAAGCCGCTTGAGGACGTCGCTGTCCAGTGGATGGCCCCGCACGGTACGCCTGGCATCATGTCCGTCACTTTCGAAACCGCATCCGGCGCCGTCACCATCTGACGCACACCTTCCCTGGGGCCTGGTCCCCTCCAGTCCAGCATGTTGGGTCACAGGTCCAGTGTGTCCGGTCAAGCTTCGGCCGCCATCAGCGAGTGCCAACGACGTCACCCACCGATGGCGGCCGAATTTCTCTTTAACGGTGCCCTGGTTAAGGGTCCCCTGGCTTTAAGGGTGCCTAGCCCAGGCCTATCGCCTTGCCGAAGAGGCTGAAGCCAACGAACGCGACGATGTCCAGCAGCGCATGCGCAATGACCAAAGGCATCACCCGCTTCGTCTTGGTATAGATCCAGGCGAAGACCAAGCCCATGGCGAAGTTGCCGATGAACGGCCCGAAGCCTTGATACAAGTGGTAGCTGCCGCGAAGGGCCGCGCTCACGACAATGGCCAGCGGCGTGCTCCAACCGAATTTTCCGAAACGGTCCATGAGGTATCCCACGACGATCACTTCCTCAACGATCGCGTGGCGGATCGCGGAGAGAATCAACACAGGCACTGTCCACCAGTAAGCCTCCAGGCCGCTGGGCACAATGGCGGTAGTGATTCCGAGGGCGCGGCCGGCCGCGTACAAGCCAAGTGACGGGATGCCAATGCCTGCCGCGAGTCCCAATCCGTGCAAAAGGTCCTTGCCGGGGCGCGCGAAGTTGAACCCCAGCCGGGCAAAGCCACTTGCGCCTTCGCGCCCACCCTGGACATGCGATGACAGGAAATAGAACACCAGGACCACCGGCACCAAAGCAAAGACAATGTCCAGTAGTTGATACGTGAGGTCGAAGTACTCGCGGGTGCTTTGGGACCTGTTAAGAGTGGAGGTTGCCTCGGACAGCGGCGCCCGCGTCATCTTGTCCAGGAGCTGCACCACGGAATACACAGCTGATTGGCCCAAAGACAGGCCCAGTACGATGAGTACTTCGGCGCGCAGGCGGCGGCGGGAAGCGAGGAGCATGTACCTATCTTGCCTGCAGTTCCTGCCACTTTGCCGTGAAGTGTGCACGTTCCCGCTCCACCCGTAGGCAGACCCTATGCTTGGTGGGATGAGTGCCCCAGGGAGAATCTTCATGATCCGGCACGGCCAGTCCGCCGCGAATGCCGACACGTCAATCTACAACCGCGTGCCGGACTACCGCATTCCGCTGACCGAACGTGGAATTGAACAGGCCCGGATAGCTGGTGAGGCCCTCCGGCAGAAGCTCGACGGCGAGCAGGTCTGCGTTTATGTGTCCCCCTATTTGCGGGCATACCAGACTCTTGAGGCGTTGGACCTGGGACCGTTGATCGAGCGCGTCATCGAAGAACCGAGGCTGCGTGAGCAGGACTGGGCCAATTTTCAGATTGCCGGGGAAATCGAGGACCAGAAGGAGTTGCGCAACCTTTACGGCCACTTCTTCTACAGGTTCCGTGAAGGCGAGTCAGGCTCGGACGTCTACGACCGCGTGTCCTCATTCATGGAGACCCTTTACCGCCATTGGGAAAAGCCGACGTATGCCCCGAATACCCTCATGGTCACCCACGGACTAACCATGAGGCTGTTCTGCATGCGCTGGTTCCACTGGACTGTTGAGTATTTCGAATCGCTGAACAACCCGGACAACGCCGAACTCCGAACGTTGGTAAGGACCGACGACGGACAGTACAGCTTGGACAAACCGTTCAGCCAGTGGGTGCCAAGGGATGTTGACGATTCAGTGCTTCACGCGCCGAGAATGCGTTTCTAGCGGAAACGGCTGGTTGCGGGAACGGTGGGTTGCAGGACCGGTTAGTTGGCAGGTGCGACGATAACTTCCGTGCCCTTGGCTTCAAACGCGGCCTTATCTTCAGCGCTGATCCCGGCGTCCGTGATGAGGTGCCGGAAGTCATACCCTGCCATGGCCGCAAAGGAGCGGCGGCCTACTTTCGAGGAGTCAGCCACCACGTAGGATTCGGTGGCCCGGCGCGCCATGACGGTGTTCACCATTGCTTCGCCTTCATCGGTGATCGTGGGGCCGAGGTCGGGGTCAACACCGTTGACCCCGATGAACGCAATGTCCAGGGCAACCTTCTGCATGATCACGTCGGTGTAGGGTCCCACGAGCTCGTAGGAGCGCGGATTCAGGATGCCCCCGGTAACCATGATCTTGATGTTCGGACGAACGGCGAGCTGCGAGGCAATGTTGATCGCGTTGGTCACCACCGTGAGGGTGGGCCTGTTGGACGGTGCGTTGAGGTCCTCACGGGTGGACAACAGCTGCGCCAGCGCCGTGTTGGTGGTTCCCCCGCTCAAGCCGATCACGGCTCCGGGGCGGATCAGGGCCGATGCCGCCTGGGCGATCTCCTGCTTGGCCAGGGCGTGGTCGTCACGGTTATAGCGGCCCGGGAGATCGTATGCAACGGATCCGGTGGTGGCGCCACCGCGGGTACGGCTCAGCAGGCGTTGTTTCGCAAGGCTGTCCAGGTCCCGGCGTGCCGTGGCCGGTGACACGCCAAGCCGCGTCACGATGTCCTCGACTTCCACATGGCCGGATTCGGCCAGGAGGTCAAGGATGGCGGTCAGCCGATCGGTGCGGGTCATGACGAGCCTTTCGCGGGGTCTGGCTATTTCGCTTTGGCGAACAGCGTGAGCATACGTGCGGATTCCAGCGCCAGTGCGTCCCGGCCGGCCTTGATGTACTTCCGGGAATCCACCACTGCGGGGTTGGCATCGAGGTACTCACGGACGGCACGGGTGAAGAACCCGTTCAAATGTGTGGATACGTTGATCTTAGTCATACCTGCGCCGATTGCGGCTACGAGCATGTCGTCTGTGACGCCTGAAGAGCCGTGCAGCACGAGTGGTTTTCCGACCGCAGACTTCAGCCGCGTGATTAGGTGCAGGTCCAATGCGGCGCTGCGTTCGGTCATGGCGTGGGAGGAGCCAACGGCGACGGCGAGCGCATCTACACCCGTTGCTTCAACAAACGCCTGCGCCTCCGCGGGGTCGGTCCGGACACCGGGTGCATGGGCGCCGTCCTTGCCTCCCACTTTGCCGAGTTCGGCCTCCACGTAAACGCCTCGCTCGTGGGCGTAACGGGCTACCCGTTGTGTGACTTCGACGTTCCATTCATAGGGCAAGTGCGCGCCGTCGAACATCACGGAGCCAAAGCCCAGGTCCACGGCCGCGATGGCGAGGTCCTCGGATTCGGCATGGTCCAGGTGAACGGCGACGGGCACTGATGCTTCGCGGGCGATCGCCAAAGCCGCCACCGCGATCGGTTCCAGTCCGCCGTGGTATTTGGCGCAGTTTTCCGAAATCTGCAGGATCAGTGGAACTCCCGCTGTCTCGGCGCCCGCCACCAGTCCCTCCGCCGTTTCCACATGGATGACGTTGAACGCGCCTTGGCCCGTGCCGTTGGCCGCGGCCTTGTCCATCAATTCCCGCGTGCTGACAAGGGTCACCGGGTCTCCTTCCATGTCACGATGAGTTGTTCTTCAAGTTCCTGGTACCTGGGCGACATCTCGCCTGCTGCAGGCATGAGCACCGCCGCGGCGGACCAGGCTGTGGCCCGGCGCAGAATCTCGCGGGGTTCCGTAATGCCTTCGGCGAGGGCGACGGCGGCAGCCGCCACACCGGCGTCGCCCGCCCCTGTGGGGTTGCCGCTTAGGGGCCCGGGGAGGCGGGCACTCCAGTACCCGCCGGGCGCTGCGTGGTCGAAGGCGAGCATTCCGTCCGCACCGGCGCTGACGAGGACCGTCCGGGCGCCCATGGCAATCAGCGAGAGCGCGGCGGCTTCCACGCTCAACTCCCCCGTGGCTTCCGCGAGCTCGTGGTGATTGGGTTTCAGGACATCGGCACCCGCCTGGGCTGCGGTGATGATTCCGGGTCCGGAGGTGTCAATGATGGCCGGGATGCCGGCGTCGTGTGCCAGCTTCACCAGGGACGGGTAGAAATCGGCGGGTGCATCCGGCGGCAGGCTGCCGGACCCCACCAGAACAGCGGCCGGACCTTCTCCGTCATCGCCGCGCAGGGCTTTAACGACGGCGGCGGTCAGCGAGCGCCAATCGTCCGGCAGGAGCGCCTGGCCCTCCTCGTTGAAGATGGAGGTTTCGCCGGCGAGGGTGTCCACGAGCGCGATGCTGCGGCGTGTCTCGGCGGCGACAGACACCAACGCATGCGGCACCCCGCTCGTCCAAAGTTCAGCGGCCAGGGTCTGGCCCGCGGCTCCTCCGGTAGGAGCGACGGCCAGCACGGGATGGCCTACTTGGTGAACCACCCTGGCAACGTTGAGCCCTTTACCCCCGGCACGGCTGATGGGTGTGGGAACCCTGTGGGTGGCGCCTTCGGTGATTCCGTGGACGGTGTAGGTCATGTCGATGGCCGGATTGGGGGTCACGGTGACAATCCGGGTTGCGGCATTTGGGGACGTGCCGCTGCGGGCCGCGTCCGGAGCGGTCATCGCGCACCATCCAGGAGCGCTCGTGCGTTCAATGCCGCTCCAAGGAGTCCGGCGTCCTGGCCAAGCTGGGCCTGGATGAGGCGTGGGCGTCGTTGGAAGTCCAGGATTTGGTCAACCCGGGCACGGAGCGGTTCGAGAAGGTCCTCGCCTGCTTCGGCCAGGCCTCCCCCAATCACTACCGCTTCTGTGCCGATGATGTTCACGCACTGGCAGATTGTGAAGGCCAGGGCGTCCACGGCATCTGCCCACACACGGGCAGCCACGGCATCTCCCTTCTGGGACCGGAGCAGGACGTCGCGGGCACCGTCCACGGCATTCCCCGACTTCCTGCTGTACCGTTTGGCGATGGCGCCTGCCGAACCCACGGCCTCGAGGATGGTGGCCCCTGTTGCTTCAGTTCCGGCGTCGGGGTCCAGTACCTGGGCGTGGCCGAGTTCGCCGGCGAAACCACCGGCTGTGACGGCCACACCACCGGAGAAGACTGCCGCGGCGATTCCTGTGCCCACCACCATGACCACGACGTCGTTGAACTCTTTGGATCCGCCAAAGGCGTGTTCCACAGCAGCGGCGGAGCGGACATCGTGATCGAACGCCACGGGAAGCCCCAGCCTCTTCTCGGCCTCAGCAGTGAACGGGAAGTTACGCCACCCGAGGTTCGCGGAGTAGATCCCGATTCCTCCTACGGAATCCACGATGCCAGGGACGATGACGCCCGCTGCTTTGGCCGGGATGTGCGGAAACTCGGATGCGAGCTCCTCAGCGAGCCCTGCGAGCCTGTCCAGCACCGCTTCCCCTGGGTGCGCTGGATCAAGGGGCGTGGGTACCCGGCGCATGCCCAGGACGTTTCCGAAGGCATCCACGAGTCCGGCCTTGACGTCTGTACCGCCAACGTCGAAGGCCAGGACCGCTGATTCTGCCTGCCCAAGAACCATGACGGGGCCTAGGCGGAGGGGTCGAGAATGACGGAGCGCGTCAGGTTACGGGGCAGGTCCGGGTTCAGGCCACGGACACGCGCACGTTCCAGGGTCACTTTGTGGACGCGGGCCAGTTCAGCCAGCGGGTGCTTGTCCGTGTGGATGTAAAGGGCGCCGGTAGCGGCCATGTCCTTGTCAAGGCCTTCAGGCTGTGCGCCGAACAGCCAGGTCACGCGTCCTGGCGCAGCGATGGAGATGGGACCATGGCGGTATTCCATGGCCGGGTAGGACTCGGTCCAGCCCTGCACGGCTTCGCGCATCTTAAGTCCTGCCTCGTGGGCCAGGCCAACCGTCCATCCGGTACCGAGGAAGGTGAATTGCTCAGCATCCAGGAGTTCCTGTGCCACGGGACCTGTCACTGCGTCCCTGGCGTCTTCGATAGCTTGCTTCAGGTCAATGCCAAGGCTGGCGAGCAAGTACACCAGTGCCGAGGTAGCGAACCTGGTCTGCACCACCGATCGCTCATCTGCGTACGGGAGTCCAATCACGGTATCGGCCAGGTGAACGATTGGAGACGCCGTGTCGCCAATGATGGCGACAGTGGGGACGATGCCCTTCAGCCCCGTCAGGATCTCCAGCACCTCAGTGGTGGTGCCGGACCGCGTAATGGCCACAACGGCGTCGTACTGGCGATCCGCACTGTTGCTGTTCAGGAAAGCCTCCGACGCCGCAAAGGCATCCGTCACGCCTTTGCCCGCGGATTCACGGGCGGCAGCATAGCTCTGGGCCATGAACCAGGAGGTGCCACAGCCGATGACGGCGATCCGCTGACCGTCGGCGGGGAGCAACTTCTCAGCACCGGCCTGGTCGATGGCCCGCTGCCAGACATCGGGCTGTGATACCAGCTCTTCTTCCATGAAGGCGCCCAGTGTGTTCTCGCTCATCGTGTGTTTCGCTCCTGCTCATCCAGTGACGTTTTATGATCTATAGAAACACTAAACGATCAATTTCGATCTCACAAGGATCATCTACTGGAGTGGATCTGGCAATTGGGCGCGCCAGTAGTCAGAACGCTCGTGAGGTCCTGCCAGCGGAATCAGTGACGGAAACGGTGAAGCGGAGCAGCGAGCGTCCAACCTGTCCCTGTTAGCCGATGATGGGCCGTTCTTCGGGCAGGTTGAACAGGCGGGGGCGGGAGGACAGGGCCAGTGCGGAAGCGACTGTGACGGTCCCGATGCGGCCCGTAAACATCAGAACCATGAGTACCCACTCAGCCGATGGAGGAAGGTTGTACGTGATTCCTGTGCTCATGCCAACCGTGGCGAACGCCGAGATGGATTCGAACAGGACCTTCTCCAGGCTGTAGTCGGTGAACATGAGCAGCAGCATGGTTCCGGTAATGACCGCACCAATGCCGAGCAGTGCTACCGAAAGGGCCTGCCGAACCGAGGCAGGGCTAATGGACCGGTGGGCTATGGTCACATCGTCCCGGCCCCGGACTTCATTCCAGATGGCGAATGCCAGGAGGAGGAAAGTGGTGATCTTGATTCCACCCGCAGTCCCAGCGCTTCCCCCTCCGATGAACATCAGAATGTCGCTGACCATCAGCGTCTCCGGTGAGGCCACCCCGTAGTCGATGCTGTTGAATCCCGCGGTGCGCGGGAACACACTTCCGGCGAAGGAACCGACGATCTTCCCCGGGAGGGACAGCGGCCCCAGCGTTTCGGCCCGGTTCCATTCGAACGCGGCGAACAAGACGAAGCCGGCTATTAGCAAGAAGACGGTACCGAAGACTGTGAGGCGCAAATGAACCGTCCAGTTACGGACCCGCAGTCCCCCGCCGTTGAGCAAATGGATGAGGACGGGGAAGCCGAGACCACCTGAAATGATGGCCAGGCAGATGGGGACCAGGATGTAAGGATCTTCGCGGAAACTGATCAGGTTGTCGCTGTAGAGCGCGAACCCGGCGTTGTTGAAGGCAGACACTGCGTGGAAGACGCCATGCCATAGCGCAACAGCTGGGTTGGAGTCGTAGGCGAACCAGAACCGGACAGCCAGGACTGCAGCCGTTACCGCCTCAAAAACGACCATGATCCGGGCAACCCGGAACAGCACGGAGCGGACATCCCCGAGATTGAGGGTGTGCGTTTCCGACTGCACAACAAGCTGGCCGCGCAAGCCGATGCTTTTGCGGACCAGCAGGGCCAGCAGGGTCGCGAGGGTCATAATGCCGAACCCGCCAACCTGGATCAATGCCAGAATCACGACATGCCCGAAAGGGGTCCAATAGGTTGCCGTGTCAACGGTAATCAGGCCCGTGACACACGTCGCGGACACGGCGGTGAACAGGGCCGTCATGAGCGAGGCTGGATCAGTGCCGTTGCGGGAGACAGGCAGCATCAGCAGGGTTGCGCCGAGGAGGATGACCGCCAGGAAAGCGAGGGGTACTGAGCGGACTGGGTGCGAAAGGGCGCGCCCAAAGACGTTCTCACGCCGTGTCTGTGGGTCCCGGCGCTTCCACCGCAGGCGTGTGTTGCCGTTCCCCGCCTGGGGTGGTCCAGGGGTCCGGTTCGGCTTTGGTTTAACCGACGGCTTGGGGTTAGCCGACATGGATGCCTGGCCGAAGGTCGGGGTCGGGTTCATTTTCGCGGATGATTTCCCGGACCACAGGAGCCGTGTCGCCACGGCCCAGCAGCAGGTAGCGCATCAGGTGTGCCAGCGGGTTGCCTTCGGACCATTCGAAATAGGCGTGGGGACGAACGCCTGTGGCGTTGCGGAGAGCCAGGAGGATCGCAGCGATCGCGTTCGGCGCGGCGGGGCTTTGGGCCCGCAGGACGCGGTGACCGGCAACTTCGACGCCGGTAACGGTGAGGGTATCGCTGAAGCTGGACGGGTCACTAACGTCGATTTCGAGGAAGATGACGTCGGCGGAGCCAGGTACCGGGTTCAATTCGCGCTGGTCGGTTTCCTTGGCCGCGTATTCGGCAGCGTCCCGTGCTTGAGGGCGATTGGCAATGAGGTTGAGCCGGCCGTCATAGTCGAGGGAATCTGCGATGAAACGACGCGCATTCTCGTCGAATTGGATTCGATCCACCCGCAACTCGGTCGTCCGGCTGACCCTGGAAACGAGGGACACCACGATGATGCCCAGGATGAAGAAGCCGGAGATGGTGAGTCCGTCAGGTTTCTCAATGACGTTCGCTATCAGGGCGTAAAGCAAAATGAGAGTCAGGACTACGAAGCCGCTGGCGGCCCGCCGTCGTTTTCGGCGAAGGGCGGAGATCGTCACAGCAGCCGATCCGGAAACCATCATGGCGAGGATCCCCGTGGCATAAGCTCCTGCCTGGGCGTTCACGTCTGCTTTGAAGCCGATGGTGATCAGGATGCTTACGGCTGTGTAGACGAGGACGACGGGGCGCACTGCCCGGGTCCAATCCGGCGCCATGCCATAGGACGGAAGATAGCGCGGGACGATGTTGACCAGTCCCGCCATGGCCGATGCCCCGGCAAACCAGAGGATGAGGATACTGCTGATGTCGTATACCGATCCGAATCCTTCACCGAGCCTTTGGTGTGCCAGGTAGGCCAAGGCACGGCCATTTGCTGCCCCGCCTTCCCGGAAAGCTTCTGCGGGTATCAGAACGGTCGTGACGAAGCTGCTGCCGATCAGATAGACGCTCATGATGACAGCAGCGGTCGTAAGGAGTTTGCGGGTGTTCCTGATACGGACGGCGAGCCGTTCCCCGGGTGTCGTATTCGCCGAGACCAGTGGCATCATGCTGACGCCGGTCTCGAATCCTGAAAGGCCCAGTACGAGGAGTGGGAAGGCGACAAGGGCAGGCAGGACCAGCCCACCCAAGCCTCCACCGGACGCGGCAGTCAGTGCTTCGGACCAGGAGGACAACAGAGCCGGAGAAGCTGCGATGTCCACGATCCCAACGCCGATGATGATGGCGTTCAGTCCCAAAAACACGGCTACGAGCGGGATCGCCACGGCCACGGCCTCGCTGAAGCCCATCAGGAACACCCCGCCCAGGATCAGCAGGAGAACCACCGTCACGGCGACTGCTTGGCCTTCAAGGAAAGGCGGAACGAACGGGTTCTCCAGAAGGTGTACTGTTGCGTCGGCCGCGGACAGTGTGATGGTGATGATCCACGATGTCGCAACAAAGCCGAGAAGGACGAGTACGAAAATCTTGCCGCGCCAGAAAGGCAGCAGGTTCTCCAGCATGGCCACGGATCCCTGTCCGTGGGGACTTTCCTTTGCCACCCTTCGGTACATCGGCAGCATGCCCAGCAATGTCAGAGCAACGATTAACAGGGTCGCCAGCGGCGAAAGCGCACCCGCTGCCAGGGCTGCTATGCCGGGTAGGTAGGACAACGTTGAGAAGTAGTCGACACCCGTCAGGCACATGACCTTCCACCAGCTTTGTTGGGTGGCATGGTCCTCAACGGATTCAGGACCGACGGGCTGATGGACACGGTGTTCCAACAACCATCGCACCAGCGGATTTCCTGATTGCCGTTTGCGTTCAGGGTTTGGGATGCTGTCCGGAATGTCCTTCCGGGCCGATGTTGTCACTGCCTCGTCTTCCTGTCTGCCGACGTGATCCCGGGGAGCGTAGCACCGGAGAAAACGTGGAAACAGGAAAATCGGGGATCCTTTACGGTTCCTTTACGCCCCGCCCCCTTCACGCCGGAATTGTGTTCCAGCACGCGGGATGCCCGCGGCAACATTTGCAGCCTCCTCATAGCTGGAGGGTAACTTTTGGCGGAAGGCGGCATCAGCGTCCACACGGAGCACGTCGGCGGCCAGCACCCGTACGTGAACAAACTCCTCGTAGGATTCGCTGCAGCCGAGGACGTCTCCACGAACGTTGGGTCCGTGAGAAGCCGGGTCAGAGGATACCTGGAAAATGATCCACCAGGTATCGCCGGCATTGTCCCTGAAGAGGTAGCCCCCCGGAGGGCGATACGCTGCGCCGTCTACACCGCGTCCTCCGTAACCCTCCACTGAGTCCGGCGGTGCAGCGAACCTCACTCCGCCGTCGGTATCGCCTTGATGCGGGCCCATGCGGGAACACCTCCTTGGTCAGCCGACGTGGACCCACGGGCGTTGGGTGACATCGGGCACTGCCTCACGCAGCACTTCCCTTGTGACGGGAGCGATTTCGCCCTCGCCCAGGAACAGGAAGCGCAGGAGATTGGTGAAAGGATTTCCTTCGGTCCACCGGAAGTAGATATGTGGCATGAGCCCGGTGACGTCCCGGATATGGAGCAGGACGGACGCGATCGTGTTAGGTACCACGGGGCCGTGGACCTCCAGGATCCGGTACCCGTGCCGCGTCACGCCGTGTACTTGTAGTTCCGTTTCGAAGTCAGATGAATCGTCGACGATCACTTCGAGGAAGATGGCTTGCTGTTCCAGCGGCAGATGGCTGACCTCGATCGCTGAAGTGAGCTTGTCCCGGTACGCTTCGGCGGTGAGCCGCAGCGGTTCGTGGGCGATGATTGCGATGGGGCCTTCGAGGGTGTCGGACATGAATTCCAGGGCCTGGCGGTCCAGATGGACGCGTGTGGCGTGGAGTTCGAAGGAGCGGCGGATGCGCGAGAGCAGGGAAATCACGATGATGCCCAGAATGAAGACTCCGGCGATCCTGATGCCCTCGGGCCGTTCGAAGATATTGGCGATCGTGGTGTATGTGAACACCAGGGAGATGATGCCAAAGCCCATGGTGCGTTTTCGCTGCCTGCGCCGGCGTGCAGAGAGCGTGACGGCAACAGCTGCCGAGGTCATGAGCACAAGCACGCCGGTGGCGTAGGCGCCGCCCTGGGCATCGACGTCGGCTTCAAAGAGGAAGGTAATGAGGAAACCGACGAGGGTGAAGACGAGCACCAGGGGGCGGACGGCTTTGGCCCAGCCTGGGGCCATGCCGTATCGGGGCAGGTATCGCGGGACGAGGTTCAGCAGTCCGGCCATGGCGGAGGCTCCGGCGAACCATAGGATCGCGATGGTGCTGATGTCATAGATGCTGCCGAATCCCACGCCGAGGTACTCGTGGGCGAGGAAGGCCAGGGCGCGGCCGTTGGCTTGTCCGCCGGGTTGGAATTCCTGTTCCGGGATCAGTACGACGGTGATGAAACTGGTGGTGACCAGGAATCCGCTCATGATGACAGCTGCGGTGGTGAGCATTTTGCGGGTTCCGCGGATGCGGCCTTCGGGGTTTTCCTCTGTGTCGGTGTCGTCTCCGCGGACCTGGGGCATGACGGCGACGCCTGTTTCGAAGCCTGACAGGCCGAGGGCAAGTTTGGGAAAGACGAGCAGGGCGATTCCCACCACCATGACCGGGTCCCCGTGCGAGGTCCAGAGCGCGTTCCACCAGCCGCCCATGGCGACCGGGTGCGTGAACACCTGGGCGAGGGTTACGGCCACGACCACGGCATTCAGGCCCAGGTAAAGGACGACGAGGACGACGGCCACTCCGATGGCTTCCTTGAAACCGCGGAGGAAGACGGCAGCCAGCAGAGCCAGAAGGAAGAGCGTGACGAGGATGTTCTGGCCCTGCAACCAACCTGGGGCCACAGGGTTCTGAATCAGGTGTGCACTTGCGTCTGCGGCGGAGAGGGTCATGGTGATCATGAAGTCGGTGGCGGCGAATCCGAGCAGGATGAGGACGAAGAGCTTGCCGCCCCAGCGTGGCAGGAGGCGTTCAAGCATGGCAATGGAGCCTTCGCCGCGATGACTTTCCCGGGCCACGCGGCGGTAGACGGGCAGGGCGCCGAACAGGGTGACGACGATGAGCACCATGGTAGCCAATGGTGAGATCACACCGGCGGCCAGCGCCGCGATTGCCGGCTGGTAACCCAAGGTGGAGAAGTAATCGACGCCGGTCAGGCACATGACCTGCCACCACGGATGCTTCTTCTCATTGGCCGCAGTTAGTCCGCCGGGACCCTGGTGCGTGCCTTTGCTGTCCTGGAGCCCGAACAACAACCAGTTTTTCAGCGCGGCTTTGCCGCCCGGCTTGGGCGCCGACGGGTCAGCCGGGGGCCTGCTCAACGTGGTCATGGTTTCCCTTCCGCGCGGTCAATGCACCGCGGTCACAGCCGAAGCTAACACCGACAGAAGGCATTGAAACGGGAAAGGCATTTCTATTTACGAATCATTTACACCCCTCCGGAACGCCCCGGCTGTCCCTTGAAGACTTGCCCGTCGCTGCCGGTTATGGCTCGAAGCGGTAACCCATTCCGGCCTCGGTGAGCAGATGCCTGGGACGGGCAGGGTCGGCTTCAAGTTTGCGTCGCAGCTGTCCCATATAGACGCGGAGGTAATGCGTTTCTCCGTCGTAACCCGGCCCCCAGATCCTGGCAAGCATCTGCTGCTGGGTGATGAGCCGTCCCGGGTTGCAGACCAGCAGTTGCAGGATGGCCCATTCCCGCGGGGTCAGCCGTACTGGTGAGCCATCGCGTGTCACTTTCTTCTTTTCGAGGTCCACTGCGAAGTCCCCGACGTCGACAATCACAACTTGTTCGCCGCCGTCGGACGTGCCCAGACGGCGTTCGGCGACGCGCAACCGTGCCAGTAGCTCATCCAGGCCAAACGGTTTCGTGACGTAGTCATCCGCGCCGGCATCCAAAGCGCGGACTTTGTCCACGGACCCTTGCCGGGCAGACAGGACAATGATCGGGGTACTGCTGGAACGGCGGATCGCAGTGATGACGTCAACGCCATTAATGTCCGGAAGTCCAAGATCCAGAACGATGAGGTCCGGGTGGTTGGCCGTGGCCTGCTGCAGAGCAGCGGTGCCGTCCAGTGCCGTCAGCACTTGATATCCCTCAGCACGCAGATTTACCTGCAAAGCGCGCAGCAGTTGGGGTTCGTCGTCTACGACGAGTACAGTCCTCATGGCTCCCTTCGTTCCGGGGTGCCGGGTGCGTGATGTGGGTTTCCGTCCCCGGTGGAAAGAGGAAGGCGGATGACAACGGTCAGTCCCCCTCCTGGTGTCGGTTCCGCCCTTAGTTGGCCGCCCATCGCTTCGGTAAATCCTTTCGCAACGGCCAGTCCGAGTCCTATTCCCAGGCCCGCCGGCGCGTCGTCCAGCCGCTGGAACGGCTCAAACATCGCGATCACATCCGCGGCGGCCACCCCCTGGCCGTGGTCCACAATCCTCAGTTCTCCACAGGGGCGTCCTTCAATCGTGGCAACCCCTGGCCTATTGGCTGGTCCATTGGCAGGTCCCACGATGGCGATATCCGAGCCCGCCGCGTATTTCAGGGCATTCTCGACGATATTGGCAATGACGCGTTCCAGCATGCCGAGGTCGGCATCAATGGCTGGCGTGTCAGGAGCCAGATCGATCCGGATCGCTCCTGCCGGCAGACCCCGCAGCGCATCTTCGATGGCATCACGCCAGGTCACCGAAGATGTGAGCGGGGCGGTGGATCCGCTGGAGATCCGCGACATGTCCAACAGATTGCCCACCAAGGAGTCAAGACGGTCCGCGTAGGAGTCGATGGTATGGAGCATCTCGTCCTGCACGTCTTCGGCAAGCCGTCCCTTCTGGCGCTGCAAGGCGGTCACGGCCAGCTTGATTCCGGCCAATGGCGTCCGCAAGTCGTGGCTGACGGCATTCAAAATGGACGTCCGTATGCTGTTGCCCTCAGCCATTTTCGTGGTCGCCTTCAGCCGGAGCTGGAGTGCATGACGTTGCCGGAGTAAAAGCAGGTGGGTCGCGTGTGCCGCCAGCAACCGCCGCTCTCCGGCGGTGAGGGTCCTGCCGGAAACCACAAGGGCCGTCCCGGTATCTGCCATCTCATACGCACCGCCGCCTGATTCAGCCGAGCCCGGAGGCTTTGGCTGCGGTTCACCCGACTGGGCCTGGAGTTCCCAGCCCTCGCCTGTTCCGGGGGTCCTGGTAAATAAGCCCACCGAGCGGACCTGAAAGGTCTCCCGGACCTTATCCAGAAATGCCGCAATGGTGTCGTTCTCGATCAGGGCGTCCCTCGCCAACTCCAACAGTGTCCCCGCCTCGGCACGGGCATGAATAGCCTCCTGGGCCCGCTTGGCCGAGAGGCCTACGACCAAGGACACAGCAATCCCCGCCCCCAAAAACACGAACAAGGCAAACAGAATCTGCGGGTCATTGATTCTGAAAGTTCCGACCGGTTCGGTCTCGAAATAATTCAGCAACAACGAGTCCAGAATCGCGGCCAGCACGGCAGGCCAGAGACCGCCGATGAACGCCACCGCCATCACTCCGGTCAAATGCACCAGTACATGGGTGGCAAAGTTCAGACCCGGGGCAAAGGACATCACCGTCGTGGCCAGAACGGGGATGAGTACCGCCAAAATAAACCCCGCCGTGGTCCTGGCCCGGCCCAGCCCTCCTGAGCGTATCCGAAGAATTCCCCTTGCCATGTCCACAGTCTGTCAGCTGTGCCAGCGTTCTGGCTGAATGCTGGATCAGAAAGGGCGACGTCCCCATGGGAACGCCGCCCTACCTTGCTTTCAACCTGCCTTAGACGGCGCGAACGCCCGCCCGCCACACAGAATGCGTCAGGGGAATCCCTGGCCGGTACGCCAAGTGCGTTGCCGACGGCGCCTTCAGCATGTGAAGGTCCGCGCGATGACCGACGGCGAGCGAACCCACCGCCCGTTCGCCCTCGACGTCGTTCCCTGACTCCCGACCCAACGCCAGCGCGCCGCCGTATGTCGCCGCCCGGACGGCTTCATGGACGCTGAGGTGCATCTGCAGGACCGCCGTGGTCACACAGAAGGCAATGGAACTCGTGTAGGAGGTGCCAGGGTTGCAGTTGGCGGCCAGGGCGATCTGGACGCCCGCATCGATCAGCTCCCGGCCAGGCGCGAGCGGCTGTCGCGTGGACAAGTCACAGGCAGGCAAGCACGTTGCGACGGTTCCACGGACGCCACTGCCCGTGGCCGGGTCCCATCCCGCCCAGGTTCCCGCGAGCGCGTCAACGTCCTTGTCCGAAAGATAGTTCACGTGGTCCACGCTGGCGGCCGCGAACTCCACGGCCAACGCCACACCTGGCCCCTCGCCCAGCTGGTTGCCATGCACGCGCAGTCCCAACCCGGCATCCCGGGCAGCCGTCAGGACCCGGCGCGACTGCTCCTCCGTGAAGGCACCGCGCTCGCAGAACACGTCCGCCCAGCGCACGTGCGGCAGGACGGCGTCGAGCATTTCACCGCAGACCAGGTCCGTATACTCCTCCGGATCGGAGCCGGCCGGCACCAGGTGCGCGCCGAGATAGGTGACCTCGTCCACCAGGGCCGCGGCGATGCGTGCACTCCGGGCTTCGTTCTCCACGTCCAAGCCGTAGCCGGTCTTGCTCTCAAGGTAAGTAGTTCCCTGCGAGACGGCTTCCTCCACCCGGTCCTGCACCAGGCGGGCGAGGTCGTCGTCGCTGACGCTGCGCGTGGCACCCGTGGTGACGGCAATCCCGCCGGCGCTATAGCTCTGCCCGGCCATCCGGGCCTCAAACTCGGCTGTGCGGTCACCGGCGAAAACGAGGTGGGAGTGCGAGTCGACCCAGCCGGGCAGGACGGCGCGGCCTTCGGCGTCGATCTTTGTATCGGCCACGGGAGCATCCTTGCTGGAACCGATCCAGGCAATACGCTCGCCTTCGAACACGATCGCGGCGTCCTTGAGGACACGATGCTCCAGGTCCTGGGTCATCAGCTCGCCGATGTTGGTGATGAGAGTGCTGTTTTGTCCTGGACTGCTGATTCCGCTCATGTCCCTATTGTTCAGCGCCGGATGGACCAGCGGACGGCCGCAAGCTGCTCAGCTGTCCGGGATTCCGGACTGTCGGCCTCTACGTTTCCCAGGATGAGGTCTGCGGCAAGTTCAGCGATGGCCGAGGACGTCTGGAATCCATAGCCGCCCTGCCCCGCCAGCCAAAAGAACCCCTTCGCTTCGGCGTCGAAACCAACCACGGGGATTCCGTCCGCAGCTTCCGTGCGCAGCCCCGTCCACGCCCGGTCCACTGAACGGATGCCCAAGGATGTCAGTGAGTTGAGCTTGCTGATGAGTTTGTCCACATCGCCGGCATAGGGTTTGGCGTCTTCGGCACCGCTGGGCACGGTTTCCGACGGAGAGATGAGCACCTGGTCACCCTCGGCGCGGAAGTAGAACGAGTGGTCGGCGGCAGCCACCATTGGCGTTTGCCGCGTCAACGATTGCTCGACGTTCACAATCGCCGCAGTCCGCCGATACGGCTGCAATCCCAGCTTCTCCACGCCGCTGATAACGGCCAACTCATCCGCCCACGCACCTGCGGCGTTAACCACGACGGCGGACTGGAAACCTTCCGTTCCGGCACCCACCTGCCAGCCGCTTCCGAGCCGCTGGGCCGAGTGAACGCGCGCACCGGTGATGATGTCGGCCCCGGCGGCCTCGGCCCTCGTCCGGTGATCTTCCAACAAGGCGGGTGCATCGCAACCAAACGAGCCATTGTCCAATCCTGCCGCCGTGAACGAGTCCGGCTTCAGGACCGGGCAGAGCTGCATGGCTTCTGCATGGGTGATTGTGTGCATGTTGCCGCTGGCCTCTGCCTGGACAGTTTCCTCATCGCCCACCAGCATGAAGCCGCGCGGGGTAAGGACGGGCTCAGGAAGTTCGGCGTCGCGCGCCCTCATCATTTCCAAGGTCCGGACAGTCAACTCCTGCACCACGGGCGGACCGTAGCTTGGGATCAACTGGCGGGCCGACCTCGAAGAAGTATGGAAAGCCAACGACTGCTCCGCCTCCACCAGTGCCACAGTGCACTTCCCTGCAAGCGCGGACGCCAGGGAAAGCCCCGCAATGCCGCCGCCAACGATTACCACGTCATAATTCGAAGCCATGGCTCCATCCTGTCAGAAGGCATGACGGGTGCCCAGATCGATGCGCTCTCACATCCAACCCCCAAACGGCCCGATGCGCTCTCACATCCAACCCCCAAACGGCCCGATCTTCTCTCACATCCAACCCCCACCGGCCCGATGCTTGCGGCCGTATGGTTTTCTGAGACAGCTTGATGGGAGATTCGTTTCAGATGACCACGCCCAGAAGAAAATATGATGCCGCTTTCCGTGAGGAAGCAGTGCGGCTGGTGCTGTCCACGAACCGTTCGGTGAAGCAGGTCGCCGAGGAGATCGGGGTGAAGGAAAGCACGCTGGGGAACTGGCTTCACCGACATCGGGAACGTCAACCAAATGCCCCTGTCCCGTCCGAGGACAGGGGCCCGGTTGCCTGGGAAGAACACCAAAAGGCCTTGGCCGAGAACGCCAGGTTGAAGGCCGAGGTCGAGTTCCTGGGAAAAGTCAGCGCCTTCTTTGCCGCGAAGCAAAAGTAGAGGATTTCTACGAGTTCATCGAAGCGGAGAAGGCCAACCATTCAGTGGTGTGGCTGTGCCGGGCATTGAAGGTCTCCCGGGCCTCGTTCTATCGGTGGCGCAACCCCGCCGGGCCCTCACCACGTGCCGTGCGGCATGAGGATCTGGTCACCGCGGTCACCGACCTCTATACGAAGGAGGAAGGCCGTGCCGGACGGGACCAGTTGGCCTTGTTGCTGAACGCGGCCGGGACCAAGGTCTCCGCCCCAACCGTCGGAGCCATCATGCGCGAGACCGGTCTGCGTGCCATCCGAACTCAGGCCTGGAAACAGACCACGGTCCAGGACCCGCAGGCCAAGACCGCCCACATCGAGAATCACATGCTCGACACCGACGGCAAACGCGACTTCACCTCCACCGTGCCCGGGACCCGTCTGGTCGGCGATATCACCTACCTGCGCACCGGCGAAGGCTGGCTCTATCTGGCCACCGTCATCGATCTGTTCTCCGGCATGGTCATTGGCTGGTCCATGGCCGGACACATGCGTGCGAGCCTGTGCACCGCGGCCCTGCAGATGGCCCGGAACCACGGCCGCTTCGCCGAGGATTCTGTGGTCTTCCACTCCGACCGCGGCGCCCAGTACACCTCTGAGGAATTCCAGCAATGGTGCGGCACGAACGCGGTCACTCAGTCCATGGGCAAGGTAGGGGTGTGCTGGGACAACGCGGTCGCCGAGAACTTCTTCTCCCACCTCAAAACCGAGTTCTACCACCACCACCGCTTCGGTTCCAGGCTCGCCGCCCGGACCGCCGTGATGGACTACATCGAGGGCTGGTACAACCGCCGCCGACCCAACCGCCGGGCCGGCGGCGCACCACCCGTAACAGCCCACACCGCTTACCAAACCACCGTTCAGGGACCCCTGGCCGCCTAACCAACAACAACGAGAACTGTCTCAAAAACTTGACGAGCGCAGCTCTCTCCCTTGCGTCAAGAAAGTGAGAGAACATCCGCCGGGAGCCCGCAGGATGTGAGAGCGGATCCGGTCAAAAGGGGCAGGATGTGAGAGAACATCGGGGGCAGGGCAGCTTACGCGACCGCTGCGCGACTCTTCACGAACGCCTGAACGCACGCTTCGACGTCGTCCGCGCTGTGTGCGGCGGAAAGCTGGACGCGGATGCGGGCCGCTCCCTTCGGCACCACCGGGTAGCTGAAGGCGGTGACGAACACACCGTGACCGAGCATCTCGTCGGCCACCTTTGCGGCCACGACGGCATCCCCGAACATGACGGGAATGATGGCGTGTTCGCCGTCGAGCAGCTCGAAGCCTTCCTCGCTCATGCGGCGACGGAAGAGGGCAGCGTTCTCGAACAGGCGAGTGCGGAGTTCACCGGATTCCTGCACGAGCTCGATCGCCTTGATGGTGGCGGCCACGATGGCGGGCGCCAGGGAGTTGGAGAACAGGTAGGGGCGGGCCTTCTGGCGCAGCATCGCTACGATCTCGCCACGGCCGGAAACGTAACCGCCGGAGGCGCCACCGAGGGCCTTGCCGAAGGTACCCGTGAAGATGTCGACGCGGTGGGAAACACCCGCATGCTCAGGAGTGCCGGCACCCGTAGGGCCCATAAAGCCGACGGCGTGGGAATCGTCCACCATCACAAGGGCATCGTGCTTTTCGGCGAGGTCACAGATGGCTTCAAGCGGCGCGAGGTAGCCGTCCATGGAGAACACACCATCGGTGACGATGATCTTCCGACGGGAGCCCTCGGCCTCAACGAGCTTGGCCTCAAGGTCAGCCATGTCCTGGTTGGCATAGCGGAAGCGCTTGGCCTTGCTCAGCCGAATGCCGTCGATGATGGATGCGTGGTTGAGGGAGTCCGAGATGATGGCGTCTTCAGGGCCGAAGAGTGACTCAAACACGCCGCCGTTGGCATCGAAGCAGCTGGAGAACAGAATCGTGTCCTCGGTGCCCAAAAACGCCGAGACACGCGCCTCGAGTTCCAGGTGAAGATCCTGGGTGCCGCAAATGAAGCGCACAGAGGCCATGCCAAAGCCGCGCTCGTCCATCGCGGACTTGGCTGCGGCGATGATGTCAGGGTGGTCGGCAAGGCCAAGGTAGTTGTTGGCGCAGAAGTTCAGCACGGTGTTGGCTGGCTGGCCGAGTTGGCCTGCGGCGATGTGGCTGGCCTGCGGGGAATCGATGTGGCGTTCGGTCTTGAAGAGGCCCGCGCTGCGGATCTCGTCGAGTTCGCCTTGGAGTTGGTTTTTGATGGCTGAGTACATGGGGTGCTCCTGAATACGTCGGGAAGGGTTCGGTGGCGGCAGCGGGGTTACAGTTCGGTCCAGTCGAGGACCACTTTGCCGCCGGTGCCGGCGCGGGCGATCTCGAAGCCCTTTTCCCAGTCGGCTGCGGACAGCTTGTCGGTGACGACTGCGGAGATGTTCCGGTGCAACACGGGGTTGGAAGAAAGCATGGCGCTCATCGCGTACCAGGTCTCGAACATCTCGCGGCCATAAATGCCCTTGAGCGTGAGCATGTGGGTGACCACCTTGCCCCAGTCGATGTCGATGGACTGGCTGGGAAGTCCCAGCATGGCGATCCGCCCGCCGTGGTTCATGTTGTCGATCATCTCAGGCAGGGCGGTGGGGTGTCCGGACATTTCCAGGCCGATATCGAATCCTTCGCGCATACCCAGCTCCCGCTGTGCATCGCGGACGCGCATCCTGGAAACGTCGACGGCGAGGTCAACACCCATTTGACGGGCCAGTTCCAAGCGCGGAGCGGATACGTCAGTGATGGCGATCTTGCGGGCGCCTGCGTGGCGGGCGACGGCGATGGCCATCAGCCCGATGGGTCCCGCACCGGTAATGAGGACGTCCTCGCCCACCAAGGGGAAGCTAAGCGCGGTGTGGACGGCATTGCCGAAGGGGTCAAAGATGGCGCCGAGTTCCGGCGTGACGGATTCGTCGTGGTGGACCCAGACATTGGTCTCCGGAATGACCACATATTCGGCGAAAGCACCATCCCGCTGCACTCCAACGGAGACGGTGTGGATGCACATCTGGCGGCGCCCTGCACGGCAGTTGCGGCAGATTCCGCAGACGACGTGGCCTTCGCCGGAGACGCGGTCCCCTACTTTGACGTCACGGACGTCCTCGCCGACTTCCACCACTTCACCGTAGAACTCGTGGCCCGCGATGAGCGGCGTTTCGATGATGCTTTGAGCCCAGGCATCCCAGCTCTGGATGTGGAGGTCGGTACCGCAGATGCCCGTGGTCATGACACGGATCTTGACGTCGCTGGGTCCCGTTTCGGGCTCGGGGCGGTCAACGAGTTCGAACCCTGCGTGTGGTCCGGATTTGTAGAGAGCCTTCATGGGATTCCTCACTGCTGGGGCTGCTTCGCTGCTGCTGACTCCATTAGAGCGCCGCTAACGATTTAGCACAACTAGATTCTTCTCAATCAACGATTTAGTATTTGCTAATGGAAATACATCAGTTGCAGATGCTCCGTGAACTCGGTGACTTGGGGAGTGTAAAAGCTGTGGCTGAGACTCTTATGGTCACCCCATCGGCCGTTTCGCAACAGCTCGCACTCCTGCAGAAATCGGTGGACGTTCCGCTGACTCGCAAGGAGGGACGCGCCCTGGTGCTGACCGACGCCGGAAAGGTCCTCGCCGAGGCCGGGGCCGCCGTCGTGAATGCCATGGCGGATGCGCGGGCAGCGATCGGCGCCTATCACGACGCTCCCGACGCGCCCGTGAGCGTCAGCGCCTTCCACAGCGCGGGGCAGGCGCTGTTTGCGCCGTTGGCAGCGCTTTTGGCGTCCGACGGCGGAAGGTCGCCAAGGCTTCGACTCTCGGATGAGGATGTGGCGCAGGAGGATTTCCCGGGGCTGGTTGCACGCTACGACCTCGTCCTGGCACACAGGATGGACAACAGCCCGCCCTGGCCCGAAGACAAAGTGGCCGTGATCCCGCTGGCGGACGAGCCCCTGGACGTCGCCCTGCCCGCGGACCACCCGCTGGCGTCCCGGCGCGAACTGAAGCCGTCCGACGTCGTGGGTGAAACCTGGGTGACCAGCCGCGACGGCTACTCCCCCGCGGACGTGCTCGCCGCCGTCGTTGCCGTGAGTGGACGGCCCGCCGAAGTGCTGCACCGCATCAACGACTACTCAACTGTTGCCGCGCTTGTTGCGGCTGGTGGTGCAATCGGACTCCTGCCAAGGTTCACGGCACGGCGCGTCCTGGATGCCGGTGTTGTGCTGAGGCCCCTTTCCGGCGTGAACTCGGTGCGCAAGATCGACATTCTCGCACGCCCGGAAACGCTGAAACGGAAATCGGTCATGACGGTTTGCGAGTCACTTCAAACCGTCATGACCGAACTTATCGAGCTATCCAGCCCCGCTGGCTAGTCGCGGACCAAGGCGGGTTGGCCGGCGTCGAAGTATGCCACGAGCCCGGCAGGCAGGGCAGGGACTTCCCGCGCGCAGCCGTCGCCGCGCAGCGATTCGGTGGCGAGGATGCCAGCCGCCACTGCTTGCCGTGCAGCCACCGGGCTGGTTTGCGTGGGGCCGCCCTGGGAGGCGAAGCGCAGGAATTCCTCAATCAGGCGCGGGTCTGCGCCCCCATGGCCTCCGTCACCGTCCTGGATCGTGTGCACCTCGTCCGGTGGAGCGTAGCCGGAAGTCCGGCTGGTCCAGACGTTGATGGTCTGCCCTGGACCGTCGCCAAAGTTCTCGATTCTGCCTTTGGTGCCGATGATCGTGTAGTTGCGCCAGTAATCGGGTGTGAAGTGGCACTGCTGGTAGGAGGCCAGCACACCGTTGTCCAGGACCATGTTCATCATGGAAATGTCCTCGACGTCGATCACCTCCGCCAGATCCTTCTGCTCCGTGGGGGGCCAGTTTTCCACGGAGAACCATTCGCCCATGCGCTTGCCGGAATTGTTACTGCGCTTGCTGACGTTGCCATAGACCGCAAGATCGCCGACGGCGGCAACCCGCTTGGTGTACCCGCCGGCAAGCCAGTGGATCACGTCGATATCGTGCGCGCCCTTTTGGAGGAGCAACGAGGTGACATTGGCGCGCTGGGCATGCCAGTCCTTGAAGTAGTAGTCCCCACCATCGCCAACAAAGTGCCGGCACCAGACGGCCTTGACCTCACCGATCCTGCCCTCCTGGATGATGTGGCGCATCTGTACTACAACCGGCATGTGCCGCATGTTGTGCCCAACGTAGAGGCGCGTTCCGGTCTCGTACGCCGTCTTCAGGATCAGGTCCGCTGCCTCCAAAGTGATATCCAGCGGCTTTTCGCAGAAGGTCGCAATGCCGGCCTTAAGCGTACGGACCGCGACGGCGGCATGCTGGTTATCGGGCGTTAACACCAGGACGGCGTCCAGGTCGCTGGCGAGCACTTCTTCGAGGTCGCTGGTTATGCGTGCCGAGGGAATGGCCGCCGCGGCATCCGCCCGTCCCCTCTCGCTCACGTCGCAGACGATGGTGACTTCAGAGCCCTTGCCCGGCTTGTGGGCGTGTCTCCACAACCCGGAGCGCAGACCGAAACCCACGATGCCGACCTTCAAATCCTTTTCCATGAGGTGCAATTTCCTTCTGCTGGTTCGTCTAATAATGTCTGGTTGCGGAGCTGCGGTGAGGTGCCGATTCGCGCACGAACAAGTGCCATGGGAAGTCCAGGACCGCAGGCTCACGCCTGGCGTCAGGCGCAGCGGGTGACGTTGCCCTCTGCAAAAGAAGCCTGGCAAGCTTGCCGAAGAAATCCACGGGGCCCACCGTGCTGAGCGACGGCGACATCCGCTCCCCCTCCACCGTGTTGCCCACACCGATGATGTCCACGTCCACACCAACGGCGAGCCCGATCCGTTGAGCCGCATTGATGGCTGCGACGGCGGCGAAGTCCGTGGTGGCGTAGATGGCAGTAGGCCGGTCCGGCAGGCTGAGCAGCCGCGTTGTGGCAGCATACGCACCGGCAGATGTGCCATCGAAGAGGCCCACGTAATCCTCGTTATCCGGGATGCCCGCTTCCGCCAAGGCATCTGCGTAGGCCCGGAAGCGGGTGCCGCCAGGGGCGCCGGCGGCCGTGGCCGGGGTGAGGCAGGCGATCCTTCGATGGCCGTGGAGGAGGTGCTCCACGGCCATCCGGCAACCCGGGCCTGCAATGGACCTGATGACGTCAAAGCCCTCGGGTTCAAGCCCTTCGTCGAAAACCACCAGCGTGGTCCCGTGCTCCGCGAGCTTCCGCAAGGCATCCCGCTGGTCGGGACGGACTGCATCCACGAAGACGGCATCGGCGTTATGGGTGCCAAGGACCTTCACCCAGTCGGCGTCGCCGAGGATCATCGGCGTGATTCCCAAGGGAGCTGCCGCCTTTTGCACCGCCTCGATGACGGATAACGACCAAGGATCGGAGAGCATCGTCAATGACAGGATGACGGTGTTCGTCCGCCCTGTCCGGATAGCCCGGGCAGCCTGGTTGGGGCGGTAGCCCAGGCGCTCCGCAACAGCCTTGACCTTCTCCGCCGTCGGGTCCGAAACTCCGGGTCCCGCATCACCGCGGCGACCCGACAACACATAGGAAACCGTGGCCGTGGAAACGCCCGCGAGTTCGGCCACCATACGGATGGTGGGCCGGACGCCTGTGTTACCCGCTTTTGCCATGAGTTCCCCCTGCTTGTTCGTTTCTGATGCCGTCTTGTTTTTTGAGGCTAACTCCTGAATACGGGAGCAGCGGGATCCAACGCGGCCTGGTATTCGTCGCGCATCTTGTCACCACCTTCGCTCTTCCAGCGCTTGACCGCATCCTTGAGTTCATCGATCCTGGCCCGTCCGGTGATGATGTCCACCACCTTGTCGCGGAGTTGTTTGGTGATCTTCGCCCCCACCTTGGCGTTCGTATCCGAGTAGGAACCATTGGTGGGGTTGCGCCATGCGAGCTCCAGCAATTTTTCTTCCTGCTGGCTGACATAGCGGGTGTCGTCGTCGAATCCCGGATTGAAAATGACGTTCTCCGGGCTGGACATGATGTTCAACGCTGAAACCAAACCGGGGGCATTGGTGGTTCCAGTCTCCGTACGCACGGGGTTGCCCGAGCCGTCCAGTGTGTAGTCCTGGCCGAGCTCGCCGAAGTTCTTCTGCATGTACTCCACCGTGCCGAAAGGTGCCGACAGGTAATTGATGAGGGCCAGGAGTTCACGGATCTTGCCTTCCCCGGCCTTCTTGAACGGCGTGAAACCCACCGTCCCATAGCCCATGTCGTAGGTTGGCTTGACCTTCCCGTCGGCGCTGAACGGAACAAGGATGTCGAACTTTGCGCTCTTGTTCAGTGTCCGGTAGCTACGGAGGTCATGGGGACCCACCACCACCTGTGCCGCAACACTGCCATTGGCAACCCGGGAACGAATGTCCGTGGCCTTGGAATCCGGGTAGAAAACGCCGGCTGCAAACATCCTGGCCGTGAATTCGACGCCGGCCATGTACTCGTCCGTTTCGTACAAATGCGTCAACGTACGGTCCTTGTTGACGGCCCAGCTGTTCGGAGCGCCAAACCACTCGGTAACCATGTGCAGGGCATTGATATAGGCCGGCTCGAGAGCATACTTCTGGTCGCCTGGACGCGTCAGTTCCTTTGCCTTGTCCAGGAACTCGTCAGCGCTCGCGGCCTCAAAACCACCTACTTGCGCCCATACGTCGTGGTTGCCCAGGTAAACCTGGCCGAACGGGGTGCTCGGGATGGGCGCTCCCCAGATCTTGCCGTTCACGACGGCGGTCTTCCAGGAATCGGGCTTGAGCGCCGCCAGGTTGGGGTACTCAAGCACTGCGTCACCGGAGAGGTAGGGCGTCAGGTCCTGGAACTTCGCCTCGAGCATGGGGCCAACATTGGGAATTCCCTGGTTCGGTGGCACCCACATCATGTCCGGCAGCTCATTGCTGGCCAGGACGGTGGCAAACTTGGCCGGATAGCCGTCTCCGATGTCCTCGGCAATCTGCAGTTCCAGGTCGCCGCCGAGCTTGGAGTTGAGCCGTTGCCAGAAGGGGTTGTCCTTCAGACCGGGACTCATGGTGTCGAAGGTTTCCGTCAGACCGGTCACCTTGCCCTTAAGCGGCGGAGCCTTCACGGACTGCACGGCGGTGGGCAGCTTGAAGTATCCGGCTTGCAGGCCTTTGGCGTTGCCGGCAAGGTCTGGAGTTACGCCGGTGAATTCCTTGTAGGTGGGCAGCTTGACCGAAGCGGAGGCTGCGGCGCCTCCAGTGCCTGCGGCTCCGCCACCACCGCAGGCGGACAAGCCGACGGCGGTCACGGCCAGGCCTGCGAGGCCAAGGAAACCGCGGCGGCTGAATCCAGCCTGTGAGGTAGTGCTCGTCATGGCATAAGCCTTTCTGGTTGTTTGCTGGTAGTTGATGCTGTGCTTGTTGCAGGTATGCCGCGGGAACGGCTAACCCTTCACGGCGCCGGTGATGACGCCCTTGGCGAAGTGCTTTTGAAGGAACGGGTAAACCATCAGGATGGGAACCAGGGCCACCACTACTACGGCCATCTGGATGGATTGCGGAGGCGGTGTGGTGGTAATTCCGAGCTGGTCTGCCGCCCCGCTGCCCTGTACTACGAAGTTGCGGAGCAGCAACTGGATGGGCCATTTACTGTGGTCATTGATGTAGAGCAGTGCGTTGAAGAACGAGTTCCAGAATCCAACGGCATAGAACAAGCCGACGACGGCGATAACGGCCTTGGACAGTGGCATGACGATCCGCCAAAGGATCTGCCAGTCGTTGGCGCCATCGATCCTGGCGCTTTCGATCAATTCGCCCGGGATGTTCATGAAGAACGATCGCATCACCACGAAGTTGAAGGCGCCAAATATGCCCGGAAGGATCAGCGACCACAGGGAATCCAGCAGCCCGAGCTGTCGAATCATGAGGAAGGACGGGATGAGGCCCGGCGCGAACAACAGCGTGAACAACACCGCAAGCACCACGGGCCGGCCGAAGAGGACTGACCGGCTGGTGGCGTATGCCATGGTGATGGTGACGAACAGCGCCAGGATGGTGCCCACGGCGGTGATGAGCATGCTCACCCCCAGGGATTGCAGGACCATGGGGCCTTTGAAGATCGTGGCGTAAGCCTCCAGGGTGGGACGTTCCGGCCAGAGCACGAATCCGCCGGCCTGTACGAGTTGTTCGGTGTCCGCCAGGGACGTGGACACCACCAGGAGGATCGGGGTCAGGATCGACAGGCTGAAAAGGACCAGGACCACGGCCTTTACCGTTTGGTACAGAGGAGAAGGGCGTTCCTTCCAGACGGGTCGTTTAGGGCTGTAGCTCAATTCCCGCGGTTTCCTCGTGAAAAATGTTGTTGCCATAGGGTTCTCCTTGTGCAGCAGCCGCGTGGGCTCAGCGTGCTTGCTTTGCAAAAATTCCGTCTTCGCCGAAGCGGTGGGCAAGTTTGTTGGCGCCGTAGATCAGCAGGGCACTGACCACACCCTTCGCCAGGCCCGCTGCGGCACCTGAACTCCAGCCGCCACCGACCACGCCCGTGTAGTAGGTAAAGGTGTCCAGCACTTCCGCTGCCCCGGCACCCACGGCATCGCGTTGGAGGATGAACTGCTCAAAACCGACAGAGAGAATGTCGCCAATGCGCAGGATCAGGAGGAGCACGATCACCGGCCTTAGCCCAGGCAGGGTGATGTGCCACATCCGGCGCCAACGTCCCGCGCCGTCAGCGGCCGCTGCCTCATACAAGGAGGCGTCGATGCTTGCCAGGGCGGCGAGGAAAATAATCATGGCCCAGCCGGCGTCCTTCCAGATCATCTGGACAACCACCATCAGGGGGAAGGTTTCTGGATTGGTCATGAACGGAATCGGATCCATGCCCATATCGCGGAGCAGGTTATTGACGAAGCCCGCACCGCCCAACATCTGCTGGAAGAATGCGATCACCAGGACCCAGGACAGGAAGTGGGGCAGGTAGGCAATGCTCTGGAAAATCCTGCGGATCCGCGTGCTGATCAGAGAATCAACAATCAGTGCAAGCACCAACGGCACCGGGAAAAGGAAAACCAATTGCCACGCCGCCAGGTAGAGCGTGTTCCAGAAGGCATGGATGAAGTCGGGATTGCCGAACAGGTCCACGAAGTTCTGCCAGCCAACAAAGAGGCTGTCCCCGATGCCGAGGTAGGGCTGGTAGTCCTGGAACGCGATGACGTTGCCCAGGATGGGGATATAGAAGAACAGCAGCAGGAAAACGATGCCCGGGAACATCATCAGGAGCATCTGCTTGTCGCGCCTGAGCCTTGAACGGAAGCTTTGCTGGGGTGCCCTGTTGCCCTTGCGCCTCCCCGTGCCGGATTTTCCCGGCAATGGCTCCGGGACGCGGCGCGCTTCCGGCAAAGCCGGAGCTTGTTGCGTCGTCGAGTTCATGCTGTCTCCTCAGTGCTGGGGCAAGGGTTATCAGTGTTGATTGAAGAGTGTGATTCAAAACACTCTCGTTAACCGTTTAACAAACGATAAACGACGACCATCATGTTTGCAAGATCATGATTGAAACTGAGGATAGAAATCAATTTTGATCATTCTTGGTGGTGTGGCCCACCCCACTAAGATTGATGGAGAACCGCAGAGGGAAGGCTGACATGGCAGATTGCTGCAGCCCGGGCGCCGGCGCCCGGGAACACACCACACCCGGACTGACGCTCCCACTACGCGCGGCGGGCGGACACCGGAACCCGACGACCGGCGTCGTACGTTCGGGCCACGACGCCGCGGCAGCGGGTCATGGCGACGTCCAGATCCCGTCCGGGACCTTCGCCATGGGCGATCCTTTCGGTGAAGGCTACGACGGAGACGGCGAGACTCCAGTCCACGAAGTGTCCGTTTCCGGATTCACCATCAGCGCCACCGCGGTCACAAACACGGAGTTTGCGGCGTTCGTGGATGCCACAGGGCACCGCACGGAGTCTGAAGAGTTCGGGACCTCTGCCGTGTTCCATCTTGCAGTCAAGGCCGAGCCGCACGACATCCTGAACAGAGTCAACAACGTCCCTTGGTGGCTCAATGTCCGTGGCGCCGACTGGGCCCACCCGGCCGGACCCCTCTCCCACTGGAAGGACATCCCTGACCATCCAGTGACGCACGTGTCCTTCAACGACGCCTTGGCCTACTGCGCATGGGCTGGCCGACGACTGCCCACCGAAGCGGAATGGGAGTATGCAGCCCGGGGCGGCGCGGCCGGGCAGCGCTATCCATGGGGCAACGAACTTCACCATGACAGCGCCGAAGGCAGCGCCCGGCACAACTGCAACATCTGGCAGGGCGAGTTCCCCGTGCGTAACGACGTCGAGGACGGCTACCTCACTACAGCGCCGGCCAGGTCCTTCGCCCCCAACGGCTATGGGCTCTACCAGACCAGCGGCAACGTCTGGGAATGGTGCAACGATTGGTTCCTGCCCAAGTACTACAAGACGTGCCTGAGCGCCGGAACCGTAAACGACCCGCAAGGCCCAACAATTGGCCGCGGAAGGGTCATGCGCGGCGGCTCATACCTATGCCACGACTCCTACTGCAACCGTTACCGGCTGGCCGCGCGGAGTTCCAACACGCCTGACTCGGCCAGCGCCAACCTCGGATTCAGGACCGTAGCGCTCTAAAGCCCCCGGTCAGGCGAGGGTCCCCGGTCCGGCGAGGGTCCCTGGATCCGGCAGAGATCTCAGTCAGTTGATGATTTCGCCGCGCTCGTCAGCCAGAATTGCTGCCAGGCGTTCTCTCCACGCCCGCAGCGCCCCGGGCTCCAGTCGCGTCCAATCGGTGACTTCGCCGAGGACCCTGAGCGGGGCCGCGCTGCGGTATGACCGGGTGGGATTGCCTGGGAATTTCTTGTCCGTCACGTTGGGATCGTCCTCGAATGCGCCGGTCGGCTCGACGACGTAAACGCGCGGCTCCGTGTCCCCGGCCGCGAGTTCGGCAGCCAGTCCCGCGCCATCCCGGAGAGCTGTGAAGTAGATGTGGTTCATCACGACCTCGGGACGGTAATTCGACCTGAAGCCCGCGCTCAGGAGATCACCTTCCCGAAGGTCGGCCTTCGTGCCATGAAAGAACGGACCCTCGTCCAACGGTGGATTCACAGTTACACCCTAATCGCAGAACGCGAGGGGCGACTGGTCATAGTCCCTGATGTCCGCGCCCCTTGAGGCCGTGACCTTTGAGCGCGGCCGGAAGCTCACCGGCCACAATGCGCTGCGCCGTCACGGTGTCGCCGTCTTTGGACCCGGCTATCCTGACGGTGTCGCCGGTCTTAAGGTCCGCTGCGGTAGCCGAAGGCAGCGTAGGCTTGCCCTTGCCGTTCCGGAGCTCCGAAAGTTTAGTGGGCATCCGTGAGATGCGCGTATCTGAAGTGATCGCGTAGCTCTGCGTGAAGCCATCATCGCTCTTCACCGTGATCGAGGTGCTGTTCACGGACTCGATCTTGCCTGTCTGTGTGACCACAGTGCGGAATGTGCCGTCCGGCTCTTTCACAACGTGCTCGCCATGGATCCCATGGGCTCGCCCTTCAGGGCGCTTGGCGCCGTCAGTCGTGGTGGGACTTGGTGATGCGGTAGCGCTCGACGGCGATGGGCTGGGTTGGGTGCCTGCCCACACTGCGGCTGCCGCGCCGCCGGTCAGGGCGACGGCAATGCCGCTGGCGATAAAGGCCTTGCGAAGGCCCGGTGTAATGGTGGCCATGCATCCATTCTGCTCCTGGCCGGACAAAAAAGTAGCTGGCAGTTGCGGTTGTTCTGACACCTCAAAACAACGACAACTGCCAGCTACTTGGGTACTTAGGCCTGTACGCCGAGCTTTTCCAGGATCAGTTCGCGTACACGGCCGGCGTCGGCCTGGCCACGGGTGGCCTTCATGACACCGCCCACGATCGCACCGATGGCCTGGACCTTGCCACCACGGATCTTCTCCGCGACGTCAGGCTGTGCTGCCAGTGCGGCGTCGATGGCTTCCAGAAGCGGACCGTCGTCGGAAACCACCGCAAGGCCGCGCTTTTCAACGATCTCGGCGGGTGTACCCTCGCCTGCAAGTACGCCGTCCAGGACCTGGGTGGCCATCTTGTTGTTGATCTTGCCGTCCTCGACCAGCTTGTTCAGCTCGACGATGACCTGCGGCGTGACACCGAGAGCGGAAGGATCGACGTCGGCAACCTTGGCGCGGCCAACAATCTCACCCATCCACCACTTCCGGGCAACATCTGCGCTGGCACCTGCCGCGATGGTTTCCTCGATCGAGTCCATGACTCCGGCGTTGACCACATCGCGGAACTCCAGATCCGAGTAGCCCCAGTCTTCCTTGAGCCGCTTGCGGCGCTCGGCCGGCGGCTCCGGAAGGGTGGCACGAAGCTCCTCCACCCACTCACGGGAGGCGACGACGGGAACCAGGTCCGGTTCAGGGAAGTAGCGGTAATCGTCGGCGTCGGACTTGGCGCGGCCCGACGTCGTCGAACGCGTGTCCTCGTGCCAGTGGCGCGTCTCCTGGATCACCGGCTGGCCGGAGTCCAGGACGGCAGCGTGGCGCTGGATCTCGTAACGAACGGCGTGCTCGACGGCGCGCAGCGAGTTAACGTTCTTCGTCTCCGAACGGATGCCGAAGCGTTCCTGGCCGTGCGGGCGCAGGGAAACGTTGGCGTCGCAGCGGACGTTGCCGCGTTCCATCCTGGCGTCCGAAACCCCAAGGTTCTTCACGATTTCGCGGACCGCGGCAACGTAGGCCTTGGCCAGTTCAGGGGCACGGCTTCCCGCACCCTGGATCGGCTTGGTGACGATCTCCACGAGCGGCACGCCGGAGCGGTTGTAGTCCACCAGCGAGTAGTCGGCGCCCTGGATGCGGCCTGCGGAGCCACCCATGTGGGTGAGCTTTCCGGCATCCTCTTCCATGTGGGCACGCTCGATCTCGACGCGGAAGACCGTGCCGTCTTCGAGCTCGATGTCGAGGTAGCCGTCGTAGGCGATCGGCTCGTCGTACTGCGAGGTCTGGAAGTTCTTCGGGGTGTCCGGGTAGAAGTAGTTCTTCCGGGCGAAACGGCAGTACTCGGCGATCTTGCAGTTCAGGGCAAGGCCGATCTTGATGGAGGACTCCACAGCCGTCTTGTTCACCACCGGGAGGACGCCGGGCATGCCGAGATCCACCTCGTTGACGTTGGTGTTCGGCTCATCGCCGAAGACGTTCGGGGCGGAGGAGAACATCTTGGTCTTGGTGTTGAGCTCCACGTGGACCTCGAAACCCAGAACAGGATCGTACTTCTCCATGGCCTCTTCGAAGCTCAGGGTTGCGTCGACGGACATTAGTTTGAACCTCCGGCGGAGTTGGAAGCGGCACCGAGAGCGGGTGTCTTCAATTCAGGAGCCTGGGCAAGAAGCGGGCCGCCCCACTTTTCTTCCAGAATGGACTCAAGCACAGCACCCACACGGTAGAGGCGGGCGTCCTGGCGGGCAGGGGCCAGCAGCTGTACGCCAACGGGCAGACCGTCCTCGTCAGCCAGGCCGCCGGGCAGCGACAAGCCCGGGATCCCAGCCATATTGGCCGGAATGGTTGCGACATCGTTCAGGTACATGGCCAGGGGATCGTTCGCCTTCTCCCCCAGTTTGAACGCTGTGGTGGGAGCCGTAGGCGAAATGAGGACATCCGCCTTCGAGAACGCGGCGTCGAAGTCGCGCTGAATGAGCGTGCGGACCTTCTGCGCCGAACCGTAGTAGGCGTCGTAATAACCAGCGCTCAGGGCATAGGTGCCCAGGATGATGCGGCGCTTGACCTCATCACCAAAGCCGGCGGCACGGGTTGCACCCATGACGCGCTCGATCGTCAGGGGGCCGTCCTTCGGCAGGGCACGCAAGCCATACCGAACGCCGTCGAACTTGGCCAGGTTGCTGGACGCCTCGGACGGCATGATGAGGTAGTAAGCGCCCAGGGCGTACTTCAGGTTGGGGCAGGAAACCTCAACGATTTCCGCGCCGGCATCCTTGAGCAGCTGAAGGGACTCGTTGAAGCGGTTCTCGACGCCGGCCTGGTAGCCTTCGCCGTGCAGCTCCTTGATGATGCCGATCTTCATGCCGGCAACATTGCCCACGCGGGCAGCAGCAGCAAGGTTGTCGAACGGATCGGTCAGGGACGTGGAATCGAACGGATCATGGCCGCCGATAACTTCCTGCAACAGAGCCGCGTCCAGCACCGTGCGGGACACCGGGCCAATCTGGTCCAGCGAGGACGCCATGGCAATCGCGCCGTAACGGGAAACTGCACCATACGTCGGCTTCACGCCGACGGTTCCGGTGACAGCACCTGGCTGGCGGATCGATCCACCAGTGTCCGTGCCCAGCGCCAGCGGCGCTTCAAAAGCGGCGACGGCGGCAGCCGAGCCACCCCCTGAACCACCAGGAATGCGGTCCAGGTCCCAGGGGTTCCGGGTGGGCCCGTACGCCGAATGCTCCGTGGAGGAACCCATGGCGAACTCGTCAAGGTTGGTCTTGCCCAGAATCGGCATCTTCGCAGCACGGAGCTTCTTGATCACCGTGGCGTCGTAGGGGCTGTGCCAGCCCTCAAGGATCTTCGAACCAGCCGTCGTCGGCTGGCCGATCGTCACGATGAGGTCCTTCACGGCAATCGGCACACCGGCCAGGGCATGAAGCTCCCCGGCAGCGGCGCCACCGGCGGCGCGCGCAGCATCAACCTCGGCCGCAACAGCCAGGGCTTCCTCGGTATTAACGTGCAGGAACGCGTTAATCTGGCCGTCCACGTCAGCAATACGGTCAAGGTGCGCCTGCGTCACTTCAACAGCGGAAACCTCGCGGGCGGCAAGCTTCGCAGCAAGATCGGCAGCGGAGTGGCGAATGAGTTCGTTCTTCAGCTCAGTCATTGTAATTAGTCCTCATCCAGGATTGCCGGGACCTTGAAACGGTTCTCGTAAGCATCCGGAGCGCCGGACAACGCCTGCTCAGCCGTAAACGTGTGGCCCACGACGTCCTCGCGGAACACGTTGGTCAGCGGAATCGGGTGGGACGTGGCCGGGACATCTTCCCCGGCGGCTTCGCTGACGGACTTCACCGAATCCACGATGACGGCAAGCTCGACCGCCATCCTGTCCAGCTCTTCGGCACTCATTTCAATGTGAGCCAGACGCGCAAGATGCGCGACGTCGTCACGGTTGATCGCAGCCATGGATCTCCCCTGCAAAGTTCAAATGGTTTTCCGAACCAGTCTACTTGGCTTGGGTGAGCCGCCGTACGCCGAAGCACAACAACGCGGGGTCACCTACGGCCCATCCAAGGTGTCTGGATGGGCCGTAAGTGACTCCGCGTTGCTTGATGGGGTTGTTTAACCGATGCCGATTGCTCCGGTCAGGACTCCGACAGCCAGCATGACGATCGAGATGACTGCCGTGCGCCAGAGGACCTTCTTGTGGTGGTCGCCCAGGTCTACCTTGGCCAGCGACACCAAGAGCAGGATGGCGGGGACCAGCGGGCTCTGGAGGTGGAAGGGCTGGCCGGTGATGGAGGCGCGGGCCATGTCCGCTGCGCCGACGCCGTAGTGGGCTGCGGTTTCACTGAGGACCGGAAGTACGCCGAAGTAGAAGGCGTCGTTGCTCATGAAGAAGGTCATGGGGATGCTCAGCACGCCGGTGATGACTGCCATGAAGGGACCCATGTCCGCGGGGATGATCTGGACGAGCCACTCGGACATTGCCTTGACCATGCCGGTGCCGTTGAGGACACCGGTGAGGACTGCAGCGGCCATGACCATGCTGACGACGGCGACGATCGACGGCGCGTGGGCGATCAGCTGGGCACCCTGGTCCTTGACCTTGGGGAAGTTGACCAGCAATGCGATGGCCGAGCCCACCATGAAGACGAACGGGAGCGGGACGATGTTCGCTACCAGAGTGACCATGACGGCGACCGTGAGTCCAAGGTTGAACCAGAACAGTTTGGGACGCAGCGTGGTGCGGTTGGGATCCAGCGCGGTATCGGCCATGGCGGTGTCCTGATCGTCCACCAGCTCTTCAGTACGTTCAAGAACTGCGACGCCGGCGCCTCCGCCGGTTACCGGCTTGGGCGCGGTTGTGGTTGAGCCGGCGCGGCCAAAGCCGCCGCGGCCCTTGCCGCCGTCGAACGCGTCGGAAGGATCGGCGACGTCGCCCCAGATTTCGGGGGCGGTGGTGCGGAGGCGGTTACGTTCCTGCAGACCAAGCAGCCAGGAGAAGACGAGCACGACGATGAGGCCAACGATGAGGGACGGGACCATGGGGACGAAGACGTCGTTGACGTCCAGCTTCAGTGCTGTAGCGGCGCGGGCTGTGGGCCCGCCCCACGGCAGGATGTTCATGGTGCCGTTCGCGAGGCCGGCCACGCAGGTGAGGACCACGGGGCTCATCTTCAGGCGCAGGTAGACCGGCAGCATGGCGGCGGTGGTGAGGATGAAGGTGGTTGAGCCGTCGCCGTCCAGGGAGACTGCCGCAGCGAGGATCGCCGTACCGAGGACTACCTTGGCGGGGTCATTGCCAAGCTTGCGCAGGATGAACTTGACCAGGGGGTCGAAGAGCCCGACGTCGATCATCAGGCCGAAGTAGATGATGGCGAACATGAGGAGCGCGGCCGTGGAGGTCATGGACTTCATCGAGTCCATGACCATGGGACCGATGCCCAAGCCGGCCCCCGCGAAGAGACCGAAGATGGTGGGGACGATGATCAGCGCCAAGACGGGCGTCAATTTTTTGGTCATGATCAGGACCATGAATACCGCAATCATTGCGAATCCAAGCAAAACCAGCACGGCCGGCTCCTTACTACTGTGAAGGGCACCACTTCGATGTGATGCGCACTACAGACGTTATAGTGGCGCCCGTCACGGGCTGGGGTTTCCGGGAATTGTTGGGAATACTGATCATTGCGAGCGTTTTGCGCATTGTGCTCAGTGCTTCAATGGAGCTGGAGGAAAGGAGTAACGGTGCCGCGCTTTAGCAGGGTCAGTATGCGTTTCTCCACCCAGACGCTCCTCCTCCAACTGGGGGTAGTTCTGCTTGTAGTGCTCCTGAGCGGTGCCGTCCACGCTTGGCTGGTTTACGAACGGATCGGCGACGAAGCCGAAAACCAAGCACTCACCCTCGCCCGCACAGTTGCGGCGGATCCCGACATCAGGGAAGACGTCCAGGCCATCAGCAAAGAAGAAGGAACCCCGCCAGCCAGCGTTCTGGCGGCCGGCCCCTTGCAGGCAGCAGCGGAAGCGGCCCGGGTCCGCACCGGGGCACTCTTCGTGGTCATCACGGACGAAACCGGACTCCGGTTGGCCCACCCGGAAATTGCGCGGCTCGGTGAGCGCGTCAGCACAGACCCCTCAGTAGCGTTGGCAGGCCGGGAAATCACCACCCGCAACACGGGCACTCTGGGTCCATCAGCGGGCGCCAAGGTGCCGGTGTACGCGCCCTCGGCTGAGGGCACAGGTACTGAGGGCGTAGGCACGGCTGGATCAATCGTGGGCGAAGTCAGTGTGGGCTACTCCATGGAGTCCCTCAGCAAGAGCCTGGCACAGGACATTGTGCCCATTGCCCTGACCGCCGGCGGCGCACTCCTGGCTGGCGTCCTGGCTTCGTTCCTGCTCCGGCGCCGCCTGCAGCGCCTCACCTTGGGCTTGGAACCAGAGGAGATCAGCACCCTGGTCCACGATCAAGTGGCAGTACTCCAGGGCGTGGACGAGGGCGTGATCGGCATCGCGGCCGACGGACGCATCTCCGTGTTCAACGCCGCTGCCGCCAGGCTCCTGGACCTGCCCGACGCCACCGGCCAGGACTGGGCTACAGCCAACGTTCCCGGTCAACTCAAGCAGCTCACCCAGCCGGCAGCCCGTGACGCCGAAGCCGTGGAACTGGTAGCCGGTGGACGGGTCCTGGTGGCCAGCGCCCGAAAAGCCTGGCACCGCAAGGAAGACCTCGGCTGGGTGGTCATGCTCCGCGACCGCACCGAACTGCAGCAATTGACCCGCCAGCTGGACGCCGTGGGAACCATGTCCACCGCCCTGCGTGCCCAGCGCCACGAATTCGCCAACCAACTCCACACCATTGCCGGCTTCATGAGCATCGGCCAACACGAGCAAGCCAAGGAGTACCTGGCAAGGATCTCCGCCACCGGCCCCCTCAAGTTCCCTGTGGAGCAGGCGGAACTCCTTCAGGACACGTACTTGCAGGCTTTTGTCGGCGCCAAGAGTGTGGAGGCCTCCGAACGCGGAGTGGCGCTGAGGATCGGGCCGGAAACGTTGGTCCGGGGACACGTGGCCGATCCGCAGGACGTCACCACAGTGCTCGGCAACCTGATCGACAACGCCGTGAGTGCCGCCGTCGCCGGTTCCGCTTCGGAGCGTTGGGTTGAACTTGAGTTGCTTGACGATGCCGGCCAGGACAACGGAACCCTGCATATCGTCGTCGGCGATTCCGGAGACGGTTTGGGGAACCTGGAACCTGAGGAAGTCTTCGCTGAAGGATTCACGACGTCGGAACAACCGGTGCGCCAGGGGGCCGGACAAGGTTTGGGCTTGGCTTTGGTGCGGCAGTTGGCCCGGCGCAGGGGTGGGGACGTCCACGTCCTGGAGACCGGCAGGAAAGGCGGCCCCGGAGCTGTCTTCATGGCCACAATTCCTGGCGTGATGGGGCGATCGGCCGACGCCGGCGCTGAAGCCCCAACCAGCACGGCGGCTGGAAGGGAAGCTGGCCGGGAAGCCAGCCGGGAGGCCGGAACGACAATGCGGGAGGACAGCAGTGGCTGAGGATTTGAGGGTGCTCATTGTGGACGATGACTTCCACGTTGCCAGACTGCACGCGGCTTACGTGGACTCAGTAGCCGGATTCATGGCGCTCGCTCCGGCCGGTTCCGCGTCCCAGGCTTTGCAGGCGATCCACAGCCTGCGTCCTGACCTGGTGTTGCTGGACGTGTACCTGCCGGACGGTTCAGGGCTTGATTTGCTGGGCCAGCTGGACATCGATGCCATCATGCTGACAGCGGCCTCCGATGCCCCGTCCATCAGGGTTGCCATGCGGCGCGGCGCGCTGGGGTACCTGCTAAAGCCCTTCACCGCGGAATCCTTGTCCCAGCAGCTGAGGTCCTATGCACGGTATCGCCGGATCCTTGGACAGCAAACGGGCGTTGACCAGACCACGATTGAACGTGCCAAGCGGGCACTGATCCCAGGTGACGTGACGCCCGCTCAAAAACCACGCTCGGCAACCGAAGCGGCGGTCCTGGAATCGCTGCTTCCCGGCGAACAGTACTCAGCCGCTGAAGTCGCAGACCGGGTGGGCGTTTCCCGGGCGACGGCGCAGAGGTACCTGTCCTCGCTTGCCGACGATGGCGCCGTCGAAATCCAATTACGCTACGGAAGCACGGGCCGCCCGGAACACCGCTACGGCATCCCGGGCTAACCCAAGCAGGGCCTTACGCGGACTTCTGCGCGACGAGCTCGATTTCCACCAGCATCCTGGAATCCAGGAAGGGCAGCACGTGCACCAGTGCCAGGGTGGGACGGATCTCGCCGAAAACCTCGCCGTGGGCCCGGCCGGCGTCTTCCCACTTGCTGATGTCCGTCAGGTACAGCTTGGACTGAACGACGTCCTCGTAGGAGAACCCCGCTTCTTCCAGGACCGCTCCGAGCTTCTCAAGGATGTATTTGGTCTGCGAGTAGAAGTCATCGCCGACGATTGCATCCTGCCCATCAACGACGCCGGAAGCCGCCGTCGCAGAAATGAAGAGTGTGTTGTCCACCTGGACCGCGCGGGAGTACCCCAGGGTCTGTTCCCAGACGGAACCCGTGCCATATGTCTTGCGCATGCCGCGCCTTTCCTGATCGCTGTGCCCGTTCCGGTTGTACAAACCCGGCGGGGTTTACGAAAGGAAACTTTATGGCTGCTGGAGGTCCAGCCTGTAAACGAACAGCTTTATGTCGGTGCCGGGCACGAACCAGTCGCGGTGCGGAGCGCGGGCAAAACCGGTCCGGGCGTAGAGGGCATTGGCACTCTCCCACGTGGCTCCCGTAGTGAGGGAGACAGCACCGATGCCGTCCATCGCTTTGGCTTGCTCGACGACGGCCTGCACCAAAGCACGTCCGGCACCGGAACGCTGTACAGCGGGATCTACCACCAGGGTGCGCAGTTCCAGTTCGTCTTCCAGGCCGATGTCAGAGAATCCGCCACCGGCCGGTGCTGCCGTGACGGAACCGATCACCTGGCCGTTCCGTTCCGCGACGAAGATTTCGGCGTGCTCCGCGCGCGCTGCCACGTCCTGGAGTTGCTGCAGGTACGGGTGGTCCGCGCTGCCGTAGTACCCCGCGGTGACGTATGAATCCTGCGTGATGCGGGCAACGTCGTCATAGTCTTCGGGCAGGGCTGGGCGGACAGTAATCGACGAATGCACTTATCAATGGTAGTGGCGCAGTCACCGCACAATATGCCAAACAGCCCTTTCCGTGACCGAACTATCAGTCAGCCGCAGAATTTCCGACGGCGGATTGTTGCGTCACGTTGTCCCCTTGCCAGTCCTTGGGCACCCTTTTGTGTTGCTTTCCATGGCCCTGGATTGCGTCCTGTGGCGTGCCGTGAAGCCCGGTTTCCCGCTGTTGCGGGCACGTGTCGAAGAGCTGGCGAAGGGTGCGGGGACCGTGCTTGAGTTGCCACACGGCAACCGCACATTGCCCTTCACCGCGCTAAACAAGCTGCGGATTGGATATCCCTAAGAAACACCGATCACTAAGAAATACCGATCGCCAGGAAATACCGATCCCTAAGAAATACAGAACAGGAGGAACGATGCCCCAGGCCCATTTCAGCGCGACGCAGGCTCGCACCTGCTGTCCGTCCTGCCTTCAGAAATAAGCGATCCGCACCACCGCCGCCCGTTTGAGCCCTTGGCTCCGGGCTGAGGCGACCCACCCGCACCTGAAAGGCTTTACATGTCCGCGTCCCCCCGCGTTCGAACACGGATCAACACAAATCATCAACGCACTGCACCCAACCGCCGCCAAGTCCTCGGCGCCTTCATCGCCCTCCCCGCCCTCGGCCTATTGACTGCCTGCGGCGGTTCGGCCACGGCTGGTGGCGACGCCACACAGGCCGCGCAGGTCACGGCACCGCTGGCCACCTCCGTCCCGGAAGGGACCACGCTGGTGGTGGGCGACCCCACGGTACAGGTTGCCTTGGAACTCTCCGGCCTGGACAAGAAGCTCAGCTTCCCGGTGAAGTTTGCCAACATTTCCGGCGGCCCGGCCACCACCGAAGCGTTCCGGGCCAACGCGCTGGATGTCGGTTCCGTGGCCGACATACCTCCCATCCATGCCACGTGGACCGGCCTGGATGTCCGGATCATTGCGGGCGTCTTTCGCAAAGACGCCGTGAACCACCCACTTTATGAATTGGGTGTGGCCCCGGGCGCCGGGATTACGGAACTCCAGGGCCTTCGTGGCAAGAAGATCGCCTACAGTCCCGGCCAGGCGCAGGGCGCGCTTGTCCTGCGCATCCTGGAAAAGGCAGGCCTGGAACAAACAGACGTCAAGCTCGTGGAACTGCCCAGCACCGGGGACACGTATTCCACCGCCCTGTCCAGCAAGCAGGTTGATGCTGCCCCACTGGGAGGCGTCCAAATCAAGCGATACCTGGCCAAGTACGGCGCCGACGGCGGAACCACTCTCCGGCACGGCCTCCGCGACGATCCCGGTCACCTGTACGCGCCGGCAAAGGTCTTGGAGGATCCGGCCAAGGCTGCCGCACTTGCGGAGTATGTGAAGCTCTGGGGACAGGCACAGCGGTGGGTCCAGGACCACCCCAGGGAATGGCTTGAGGGCTACTACGTCAAGAACCAGGGGCTCTCCCGCGAGGACGGCCAGTACCTGATCGATGCCGCCGGCGAGCGCGATCTCCCTGCCTCGTGGACGGAGGCCATTGCCCGCCACCAGCAAACCATCGACCTGCTGGCACGCGAGCAGAAGAAGCCCAAACTGGACGCTGCAAAGCTGTATGACCTGCGCTTCGAAGCTATAGCCGGCACGGCCTACGCTGCGGCAGGGGGTGCCTAGCCATGACAACAACTGCTGCCCAGCGCGCGACTGCCGCTACGGCAGGAACCCGCACGGCTCCCCCACAGACGCGCGACGTCGGCACCCAACCGGGCGCCGTCGTCGAACCCCACCTCGACCCGGCATTGACGGGCCGCCCCGATGTCCGGCCCGTCAGCCGCCGCCTGGGTCCTGGACCAAGACGCCGCCTGGCCGGTTTGGTGGGCCCCGCCGCCCTGATCCTGCTCTGGGTGGTTTCCTCCGCTACAGGCCTCCTGGATCCCCGGATCCTGTCCGAGCCGTGGACCGTGGTGTCTACGGCGGGCGAGCTGATCGCGGACGGCCGACTCCAGGAGAACCTTGCAATCTCTGCCCAGCGTGCAGGCTTCGGGCTGTTGTTCGGGATTGTGGTGGGAGCCGTCCTGGCTCTCCTGGCTGGACTGAGCCGGGTGGGTGAGGCCTTGATCGATGGTCCTGTGCAAATCAAGCGCGCCATCCCCGGCCTTGCCCTGATCCCCTTGCTGATCCTTTGGTTCGGCATCGATGAAACCATGAAGGTCCTCACCATCACGTTGGGGGTGTTCGTGCCGATCTACCTGCAAACGCACGCCGGACTGCGCGGAATCGACCTGCGATACGTCGAGTTGGCACAGACCGTCGGGCTAACCCGGTCCGGGTTCATCCGCCGCGTGGTGCTCCCCGGGGCGCTGCCCGGATTCTTCCTGGGGCTCCGCTTCGCCGTCACTGGCGCTTGGGTGTCCTTGGTGGTGGTGGAGCAGATCAATTCCACCAGCGGCATCGGCTACATGATGGAGCTCGCCCGCACGTACGGCCAAACCAACATCATCGTCCTGGGCCTTGCCGTCTACGGCGTCCTGGGCCTGCTTTCCGACGCAGCCGTCCGGCTCCTGGAACGAAAGGCATTGTCATGGCAACGCACGTTGGCGGGCTGAGTGCCTCGCAGGGAGTCGGGCCGCGCACGGCACCTTCCCACGAGGTCTCCGTGCGCAACCTCATCCGAAGCTTCGGTCCCAAGGGCGTGCTCAACGGCGTGGACCTGGACATCGCTCCGGGCGAATTCGTCGCCCTGCTCGGCCCCAGCGGCTGCGGTAAGAGCACACTGCTCCGTGCCCTTGCCGGCCTGGACCGCGACGTCCGCGGGAGTGGGATCGTCAAGGTCCCGGACCAGGTGTCGGTGGTGTTCCAGGACTCGAGGCTCCTTCCCTGGGACACCGTCCTGGGCAACGTCACGTTGGGCCTCAAGTATGACGACGCCGATGCCCGCGGACGCCGTGCACTCGCCGAGGTGGGACTCGCCGGCCGCGAAAAAGCCTGGCCGCACGAGCTGTCCGGAGGTGAGCAACAGCGCGTTGCCTTGGCGAGGTCGCTGGTGCGGGAGCCCCGGCTGCTTCTTGCCGATGAACCCTTCGGTGCCCTCGACGCCCTGACCCGCCTGAAGATGCACGCGCTCTTGAAGGAACTTGTTGCCGCGCATCGCCCCGCCGTCCTGCTCGTCACCCACGACGTCGACGAGGCCATCACCTTGGCCGACCGCGTGATCGTCCTTCAAGACGGCCGTGTAGCCCTCGAGCGCCAGGCCGGAACCGGCGTCGGGCATTCATCGCTGAGGGGCGAGCTGCTCGCTGCCCTCGGCGTCCACGTTGGTGCCTGAAACCCAACCCACACCAGAACCCAACCCACACCAGAAATAACCCCTCACCAGAATCAAGGAGAAACCCATGCCCGCCCCACAACGCCAACTCCACCTCAACGCCTTCCTGATGAGCACTGGCCATCACGAGGCCTCCTGGCGCCTGCCGGAAAGTGATCCTTTCGCCTCCACCAAGGTGGAGCACTACCAGCACCTGGCCCGCACGGCGGAACGCGGAAAACTCGACTCCATCTTCTTCGCAGACTCCCCCGTCCTCTTCGGCGAGGTGGGCCGTCGCCCTGCCGGCAAGCTGGAACCCACGGTGCTGCTGACCGCCATCGCGGCGGCAACCCGGAAGATCGGCCTGATCGCCACAGCCTCCACCACCTACAACGACCCCTTCAACCTGGCACGGCGCTTCGCGTCGGTGGACTGGGTCAGCGGTGGTCGCGCCGGTTGGAACGTCGTCACGACGGCGGGGCCGGACGCTGCGCGAAACTTCGGCGTCGATGACCAGCCTGCGCATGCCGTCCGTTACGAGCGGGCGGCCGAATTCATCGAAGTAGCCCAGAAGCTGTGGGACAGCTGGGAAGACGACGCCGTGCTGGCCGACAAGGCTGAGGGAGTCTGGGGTGATGACACCAAGATCCGCACCATCGAGCACGAAGGCAAGCATTTCCGTGTCCGTGGTCCCCTGAACGTCCCCCGTTCCCCGCAGGGCCACCCGCTGATCGTGCAGGCGGGATCCTCGGAAGACGGTAAGAAGCTCGCCGCCCAGTACGCCGAGGCCGTGTTCACAGCCCACCAGACAGTGGAGGATGCGCAGGCTTTCTACGCCGATTTGAAGGCCCGCACCCTGGCCGTGGGGCGCGATCCCGAGGGCATCAAGATCCTGCCCGGCATCGTCCCGGTCATTGGTTCCACGGAGGCAGAAGCGCTGAAGCTGGAGCGTGAACTCGACGAGCTGATCAAGCCTGAATACGCCCGCGAACAGCTGGCAAGGACCCTGCGGGTGGCACCCGCGGACCTTCCGCTGGACCAGCAATTGCCTGCGGACCTCCCCTCCGAGGACGAGATTGAGGGAGCCAAGAGCCGGTACACGCTGATCGTGGAGCTTGCCCGCCGTGAACAGCTTACGGTCCGGCAACTGATCGGCCGTTTGGGCGGCGGACGTGGGCACCGCACCTTCTCAGGGACGCCGGAGCAAGTGGCCGATGCCATCCAGGACTGGTTCCAGGCAGGCGCCGCCGATGGCTTCAACATCATGCCGCCCGTCCTGCCGTCCGGGCTGGAGGTCTTCGTGGACCAGGTAGTGCCGATCCTTCAGCAGCGTGGCCTGTTCCGCACCGAATACACGGCGTCGACGCTGCGCGGACACTACGGGCTGGCACGCCCCGGGAACCGCTTCTCCGGTTCCGCGGCGCAGCAGCTCACATCCATCGGTTCGGCCTTCTGATGACTGGCTGGCCCCGGCCGCGTGCCTGGCGCTGTGGTTCGAGGTCAGCGTTTGGGCCAACTCCACAATGGGCCTTCCAGGGATCCGAGTCCCTTGATCCTGGTCTCGCCCAGATCCTTGTAAAGCTCGTGCTCATGGGCCGCTCCGCTTTCCCGGAGCGCCCTGAGCAGCGCTTCGGAGTGTGTCACCACGATGATCTGGCTGTTGGCACTGGCTTGGATGATGAGTCCAGCCAGTGCCGGCATCAGGTCGATGTGGAGGCTCGTCTCGGGTTCGTTGAGAACCATCAATTCCGGAGGCCGGGGAGTGAGCAACGCGGCGGTCAGGAGCAGGAAGCGTAACGTACCATCCGAGAGTTCGGCCGCTTTCATGGGCCGCAGCATCCCAGGCTGCCGCAACTCAACGGTGAAGCGGCCGTCGCTTACGGCTATTTCGAGGCGGCTTCCCGGAAAGGCGTGATCGATCGCTGCGTCCAGCTGCCGTTCAAATCCCACTTCACGCAGGGTCTGCAGCGCCGCCGCCAGGTCCTTCCCGCTGTGGTGCAGCACGGGAGTGCGGGTGCCGAGTTGCGCCTGCCGGGCCGGGGCTTCGGCATCTGTCCGGAAGTGATCGTAGAACCGCCAGGAACGCACGGAGTCCCGGACCCGCAGTACTTCAGGAGCCCGGTCCTGGTCCGAAACTTCCGTCAGCATGCTTTGGAAAGTATCCAGCCGGCGCGAGAGTTCGGTCCATTCACCGTCAGGCCCACGGAGCTTCGCAAGGCTTCCTTTGCGATCCACCAACAGGGAACCTGGCCTTGCGATCGGTCCGGAAAAGATCTGCTCGCGCTTGACCTCGGGATCCAGGCTAAAAGCCGAAGGGCGGGGCCTGCCTGTTTCCTGGTCAAAGCCGGCGCCACTGGACACGGGCATGCCCAAGTCCACAAGGTAACCGAAGTCGTCACCCGAATACCCCAGTTTCAGGTTGACGGAATCCCGGCGGACGGTACCTTGGACCGGAACTTCGCCCCGCCGCATTGCCTCGCTGATTGATTCAGGACCGGCCCACAGCGTCGATGCCAGCCCGCCATCCCTGGCCAACGATCCCACCACGTTTCCGGAGTCGCCACCGGCGCATTCGGCCAGCAGGCGCAGCGCACGGTACAGGGAGGATTTGCCACTGCCGTTGGCCCCTGTCACCACGTCCAGGCCATGCAGCTCAATCGCGAGATCGCGGATGGAGCGGTAGTTGGCGATGGCGAGGGTCTTGATCATGGCGAGGGGATGCTGGTCATGGGTACAGGAAGGTCACAGGGGAAATTTACCGGACAGCTCCAAAGCCCCTGCGCACGTCCACGCGGCCAGGCGATCCTCAAGTGTTGGACCGCCGTCGAGTGGGCTCGCGAGCCGTGGCCTTCGCACCCAACAGCCCGCTTCTTCGGCGATCAGTGCGCCGGCAGAGAAATCATGCTCGTTCAATCCGCGCTCCCCAAAGGCGTCGTAGGTGCCATCTGCCACCAGGCACAGATCCAACGCCGCGGACCCCAGCCTCCGAACATCCGCGAAGCCGTTCATCAGTTCGGCGAGGCCTTCTGCCTGATTGGCACGGGTATCGGGATCGTAACTGAATCCTGTGGCAAGGATGAGGCCGGTGCGTCCGGGAACGGGGCCCGCCAGACGGGTAGTCTCCCCCGCGACTTCCAACCAGGCGCCCTCGCCCCGGGCGGCCGAGTACACCCGACCCAGGGCCGGCGCATGAACTACTCCCGCCAACCAGACGCCGTCGGCATCCGCCACGGCCACCGACGTGGCGTAATAGACGATGTTGCGGATGAAGTTGGTAGTGCCATCAAGCGGATCAATGGACCAGCGGTAACCCGAGGCTCGCTGGGGCCGGGTGGTGCCGTGCTCCTCCCCCGTGATGGCGTCGTTCGGCCGGGCCGCAAGGATAGCCTCGCGGACTGCGTTCTCTGCTGCGACGTCGAACTCGGTCACCCAATCGCCGGCATCGCCTTTGTTGGATATTCCCAATCCCACGCCGCCTGTGCCCGCGGCAGCTCTCCGGGATAGTACAGCCGCGCCCGCAGCAGCAGCGTGTTTCGCTACGGCGAGCAGCTCGATGGCGTCGGTCATTCTGCTTCTGCTTTCACTGTCTCTGCAGCATCGGCCTCGGCTGCAGCGTCAGCGTCGGCCTCGGTGTTCGCCGGGCCCTTCTCCAACAACTCGCGGAAGCCGTCCTCATCCAAAATCGGAACACCGAGTTGCTCGGCCTTATCCAGCTTGGTCCCGGCACTTTCACCAGCCACGAGGTAGCTGGTGTTCTTGGACACCGAGCCGGAGGCCTTCCCGCCACGAATGATGATGGCTTCCTTGGCTTCGTCCCGGCTGAAGTTTGGCAGGGTCCCCGTAACCACGATGGTGAGGCCCTCAAGGGTTCGCGGCACGCTGGTATCGCGTTCGTCTTCCATCCGCACTCCGGCAGCTGCCCAGCTGTCCACGATCTCGTTGTGCCAGTCCACGGCGAACCATTCCTTCAGGGCCGCCGCGATGGTGGGTCCCACGCCGTCAACATGCGCAAGCTGCTCTTCAGTGGCGTTGCGGATCGCGTCCATGCTGCCGAAGGCCGTCGCAAGGGCACGGGAGGCTGTGGGTCCCACATGGCGAATGGACAATGCCACGAGGACACGCCACAGAGGCTGCTTCTTCGCTTTCTCCAGCTCGGCAAAGAGTTTTTCCGTGGTTGCCGTTGGCTTTGAAGGCGACTTGGCCGTTCCCCTTGAGTAGAAGTACGGAACAAGCTCATACTGGCCAGTCCCTACACCCTTGGACCTCTTCTCCCGGCGGATCATGACATTCGCCAGATCCTCAGGCTTCAACGTGAACAGCGCGGCTTCGCTGGTCAACGGAGGAGTCTCCGGCTCTGCCGGCTGCGTCAAGGCGATCGCTGCTTCCCAGCCCAGGGCCTCGATATCGAACGCACCGCGGCCAGCCAGATGGAAAACACGCTCACGCAGCTGCGATGGGCAGGACTTGGCATTGGGGCAACGGATGTCCACGTCGCTTTCTTTTGCCGGTGCCAATGGCGTACCGCAGGACGGGCACTCGATGGGCATCACGAATTCGCGCACGGGTGGGTCCTGTTGGTCTCGCAGCGCCAGCACGGGTCCAACGATCTCGGGGATCACGTCACCGGCCTTGCGGAGAATCACGATGTCGCCGATCATGACGCCTTTGGCCTTGACCACGTCCTGGTTGTGCAGAGTGGCCATTCCCACGGTGGAACCCGCGACCTTCACCGGCTCCATCATTCCAAACGGCGTGACGCGCCCCGTGCGGCCCACGTTGACGAGGATGTCCAAAAGCTTGGTGTGGACTTCCTCCGGCGGGTATTTGTAGGCGGCTGCCCATCTGGGGACGCGGGAAGTGTAACCGAGGGCACGTTGTGTGGCGAAGTCATCAATTTTGACCACGATGCCATCGATTTCATGAAGGAGGTCGTGCCGGTGCTCGCCATAATGGGCGATGAATTTCAGGACGCCTTCAAAGGAATCCAGAACCTTGAAATATGGGCTGACAGGCAGCCCCCAGTCAGCCAGCAACTTATAGGTTTCGGATTGGCTCATGGCATTCAGGCCCTCCCGGGCACCGATGCCGTGAACGAACATGCTCAGTGGACGCTTTGCTGTTTCGGCCGGGTCCTTCTGGCGGAGCGAGCCCGCAGCCGCATTGCGTGGATTGGCGAGGGGGGCCTTGCCTGCGGCAACCAGGGCTTCGTTGAACTCAACGAACGCCTTGGAAGGAATGAATACTTCCCCACGGATTTCAACTTCCGAGGGATAACCCGAGCCGCTGAGTTGACGCGGGATCTCCTTGATGGTGAGCACGTTATGAGTGATGTCCTCACCTGTTGTGCCGTCGCCCCGGGTGGCAGCGCGCACCAATTTTCCGTCCCTGTACAGCAGGTTGACGGCGAGTCCATCGATTTTCAGTTCAGTCAGCCAGGCAATGGGCGGGACGCTGTCCCCGAGCTTGGCCACGGAAGCTTCAGCCTTACGTACCCAGGCTTCGAGCTCCTCGAGGGAAAAGACGTCGTCCAGGCTGTACATCCGCTGTAGATGCGCGACGGCAGTAAAGGCGGCAGAGACTTCGCCGCCGACTTCCTGCGTAGGCGAGTCATTGGAAACGAGTTCCGGATGCAGCGCTTCGATTTCTTCCAGGCGACGGTAGAGTTCATCGAACTCGGCGTCGGAAACCGTGGGCGCGTCCTCTTGGTAATAGGCATACCGGTACTTGCGAACGAGGTCCGCAAGTTGCTCATACTCATCCCGCAGGCTCTCCGACGGAGGTGCTCCCTCTTCTGCGACGATGGCCGCAGCGGCATCCTGGGTTGTGGTATCGACCGGATCTGGATTCTCTGGTGTGCTCACAGGTCTATCTTGCCGCAAGCCGCGGACATTATTTTGTCCTGGCGGAGTGGGGGCCCGTACCAGCCAGTTCCTAGCTACGGTTCTCCGGCGGCATGGCGATCTGCAGCTTGCGTACCTTTCCACGTCCCACGATGTACCCGCGGCCAGGGATGAAGTCCTTGCTGATCCGGCCCAGCGAGGTGTTAAGGAGGGTATCCCCTTCCACATCCCCAGGGTTGAGCAACAGTCCACGCCTGCCCGATTTGAAGGGCTGGGCCAAGGACCATGCCTGGGACCATGTGGACGTTTCGGATTCGCCAACAACCCATTGATCGGCCTTGATGGCAGCCGTGACCAACCGTCCCACGCCCGATTCCGCCAACGTGTCCGTGAACTCCGTCAGGCCCTCGATGAAGATGGCCATGGTGCCCGGGTTGTCCGTGGCTTTGTCGATGAGATCATCCACCACGTCCGAGACCTCGTCAGGCCCCACCAGGGACCTGCTCCAGATGTTCAGGGAGGCAACCGCAGAGCGGCGGGAGCCGATGTAGATAAGGTCCGTCCGCGGGTTGGACCGCCGCAGGGCGTACGCCAACGTGACCAACGCAACTGTGCGGCCGGCACCCGGCGGCCCCGCGAGCAGGAGCGAACCCTTTGCAGCGATGGTGGCCGAACCCAAGGTCTCATCGTCCACGCCAATAACAGGATTATCCGGGGCACCCGAAGGCAGGATATCCAAATCCACGAGTTCCGGAAGCCGCTGTATCTTTGGCGCCTGCTCCAGGCCCTGGCGCACCATGGCCTGGCTGAGTTTGGACACTTCGCGGGCCTGCAGCGCCAGGTTCGAGTTGCCACCCAGCACCGCCAGTTGGACTTCCAGGCCATCGAGCAAACCGCGGCCGGGCGGCGAGGCTGCGTTGAGGACGTCCTTGGGCACATCGAGCGTCATGTAATCGTCTTCGGAGCTAAGACGCAGGACCAGGCGTTTTTGGATCGAGGCAAGGAGCGACGCCGGCACAGAGTTGGTTCGGTCACCGCTCACTACCAGGTGGATACCCAGGGGACGTCCATCCGTTGCCAGCTGGAGGAAGATGTCCCACAGCGCGGACAGGTTGCTGTACTCATAGCCTTCACGGAAGGCGGACATGCCGTCCACCAGGATGAAGATACGCTTTTCGTCCGGACGGTTTGCGAGCTGCCGGTATTCAACAATGGTGGAGGCCCGGACCTCGGCGAACCGGGCGGCGCGGTCATCGGCAACTTCCTTGAGCCACCGCAGAAGGCGGCCAACCCGCTCCACATCGTCCCCGTTGATGACCTCCCCCACGTGCGGCAGTCCCTCCAGCATCTTCAAACCTGAAGAACCACAGTCGATGCCATACACGTGGACGGGCCCACCACGAGGTGTGACGGCGGCGGCGATCGCGATTCCGCGCAGCGCCGCCGACTTGCCCGAACCACCCGTACCGTAGACGGCCATGTTGCCGTCCTTGTCCGGTTCATAGAACACGGTGGGCTGGTCCTGGTGTGCGGGGTCATCGGCCACGCCGAGCAGGAGCCGCTCGTCCGTGCGCGGGTTTGGCAATTTGGAGAAGTCGTAGGTCATGGCGAGTTCGTTCAACCACGGCTTGCGTGGTGGCTCAATCGCCAGGAAATCCGCGGCACGGATAATGTTGCCTGTCATTCTGGCGATGTCGTTGGGGCCTGCAGGTTCTTCCTCCACAGCTGTGGCAGGCGGCGGCTCCCAGGAGGGACCGGATCCGAAGGCCATCTCCACGATGTCGATCCGGGGGCGCTGCGGCTTCTCGGTGGTCCAGCCACCCGCGTATCCGGTCTGGAACCCCTGGATGCGGCCCGGGCCGGTTTTCGCCGCACCACGGCCTGGAATGGACGGGTCGAAGTATGCCGCCGTGGGGACGCCAAGAATGTCCACGGCATCCACTTCATCTGCCATGCGCAACGCGACCCGGAGATTCGTGTTTGCGCGCAGGTTGTCCTTGATGACACCCGCAGGGCGCTGGGTGGCGAGGATCAGGTGCAAACCCAGCGAACGTCCACGGGCAGCAACGTCCACCACGCCGTCAACGAACTCGGGGACTTCGGTGGCAAGCGCCGCGAATTCGTCCACGATGATGATGAGGTACGGCGGCGCCTCGGGGTCTGCTTCCCGCTGCAGAGCCAGCAGGTCCTTGGCCTTCTTACGGTTCAGCAGGCGTTCCCGATAGTGAAGTTCGGCCCGCAACGAAGTCAGGGCCCTGCGTACCAGGTGCGGAGACAGGTCGGTGACGAGCCCCACGGTGTGGGGCAGGTGCAGGCAGTCCGCAAAGGCGGCACCACCCTTGTAGTCCACGAACAGGAAGCTGACGCGGTCCGGGCTGTAGGCCGCTGCCATTCCCATCACCCACGACTGAAGGAACTCCGATTTACCTGCGCCGGTGGTTCCGCCCACGAGCGCGTGGGGTCCTTCATTCTTAAGGTCCAGGTAGAACGGTTCAACGCCCTTGGAGCCCACCAAGGCACGCAGGCTTCCGTTGTCCTTGCGGTTGGGCACCGCCGTGGCATGGACTGAATTGTTCTCCTGCCAGCGTTCGGCAACGGCCTGCGGGTTGTCCATGAGTTCCTTGCCGATCAAAGTGGCATAGGAAACGGCACGCGGGAGGTCCGAATCGTCCTCGAGCGGATTTCCGACATCCACCAACGGCGACATCATGCGCGCCAGCTGCGTGGCGAGACCGGCGTCGAGGCTTTCGCAGCTCACAGGGTAGGTGTGGCGGCCAAGCCGTACTTGGCCGGTAGTGGTGCCGTGATCGCCGTCGACGGAGAGGAAGTCCCGGCAAGCAGCAGGCAGGGACTGCACATTCGCTGCCACCCACATGACGTGCACCCCGAAGTCCGGGCCGCGTTCCACCAGCCGCGTCAGCCGTCCCCGGTCCACAGGTGCATCGTCCTCAACGACCACCAGGACAGCAGGTACCACGGGGCCTGGAATCTCTTCGTGCTCGTCCTTGAGCGCGGGGCGTGGCTGCGGACCAGGCTCATTGGCCTGGGCCTCGCGCTGCTCCACCAAGTCCTCCAGGCGCGAGAGCAGCGAGGCACCAGCAGCAGGGCCGGCGGCCAGATGGTCGCCGGAGAGCGGGCTGTGACCGGAACCAACGTGCGGGAGCCACTGCAACCAGTCCCAGCGCTCACGCGAGCGGGCCGAGGTCAATGCAGTCAGCACCACCTCCGCAGGCGAGTGGAGTCCCACCAGCTGAAGCACCATGCCCCGGGCGACATCGTCCACCACGTTGCGGTCCCCTGCCACGCCGAACGAACCCGAAGTGCGCAGCTGGGACACGATCGGCACGCCATCAATGACACGGACCTGCTGCAGGCATTCCTGGATTTCCCTCATGTACCGGGGTTCGGTTTCGTTGGCACCGGGTTCTTCGAACTGAATCCGCGACGGCGAAGATCCGAGTCCGAACCGGACACCAAGGAAATGCTGATGCTCAGGACGGTTGGTCCACAGGAGGGGGCCGAGTTTGTAGATCGCATCCACGGTATCGCTGACCGATGGTGCTTCCTGCAGCCGCACGGCCCGTTCAATGTTCTGTTGCCGGTCAATGTCCTCCCGGAACGCAAGCATGGAAGCCTGGAATTGCTTATGGCCTTCCTTCGCCTGGCGCTTGCCCTGCATCTTGTGGTCCACATAGTGGCCAACGATGAACAGCGGCATCATGGCCATGAAAAGCACCGAGAGCAGGTTCTGGGTGAAGGCGAAGAGGACGCCACCCATCAGCAGCGGTGCGATCAACATGACGTACGGGAATGGTTGGTGTTCAGGCCGTTTCGGCCCGGCCGGCGGCACACGTTTGGGAGACTCAAACCTCGGCAGCACACGAGGCGAGCGGTTGAAGTCCACCAGCGGCGATGATGGGCCGCCGCCATGGTTCCGCGACAGTGACACAACCCCAACGGTGGTATCGCCCAAGGTCACCGTATCCGAGGATTCAAGCGTTGCCCGTGTGACCGGCAAGCCTTCCATGAGGAGTCCGTTGGCCGAGTTCGTGTCCACGATCTCCACGGTCTCGCCAACTGTGATGCGTGCGTGGCGCTTGGACGTCAGCGGATCCGAGAGACGGATGTCCGCGTCCCTGTCCCGGCCGATGTAGCTGGTGCCGAAAGGCAGCGAAAATTCGCGTCCGACGTCGGGCCCTGACATGACGCGCAACGTCGCCGCGGCTGGTCCCCGGTTTTGGCCGTTGGCACCACCGTTGCCGTTCGACGCGAACTGCTCGCCCACCTGCGCGAGCGAAACCTTGGAGCCGGGCCGCAGTCCGGACTCGAGCAGGTTGTCCGAGGGCCTGAGGACATGGCCGGAAAGCCCGCCGCCCACGAACGCTTCGTCCACGCTGATGGACAGGTTCGACGGCGGTTCGGTGCCCTTGCGCGCGGGGTCGGCAACCCAAAGTTCGGTGGCGATGTCCGCCACGGTGGCGCGACCATCCACCGTAACGGCGAGGTCCTTTGCTTCCGCGGGGTCTCGCCGCAGGGTCAAGCGGAACTTCATGCTTCGTCTACTCCAGACATGGATTCCAGAAGGTACAGGTCCGCGGCTGTTACCAGGTGCGAGGTCACGGCGTGCTCCACCAGGCGGGCACGGCGGTTGGTGGCGAGTTTGCCGGCGCCACCACGCAGGCCCACTACGCCCACGCGGTCCAACTTGTCGCAGACGTTGTCCAGCTTGCGATTGAAGCGGGTCAGGGCCCAACCAAGCCTCTTGGCCGCCTCCGCCGAAGACGGAATGGCGCTGAAGCCGGTGCCATCGCGGCGCAGCATGGGCTCAGCGAGGGCGACGATCAAGGCTTTCTGCGAGTCGGTAAAGACCACAGGCCCGATGGTGGTGTCCCCCGCTTGGTCCTCGTCCCTGGCTTCATGCCGGAAGGACGGCGTCTTCAAATGCACGGCGAACTCGTACGTGGTGGGGCCCGCAGTGAAGATGACGTTGGTGTGGCTGAAAACGAGTGGAATCCGCGCGCCGGGAGCCAGCCAGGCCTGCATGCCGCCCGATCCGTCCGCGACCGTAGCAGAGAGCATGCTGCCTACGTTGCTGAGCCACCACATGCCGTCATACCGTGCAATCTGCAAAAAGCGCCGGTGCAGGTAAGGGTTGTCGTCAACCTCCAGGTCGCCTTCCCTGCCGATGTCAAAGACGTCTTCGTCGGATGGTTCGTACCATTCGCCACAGAAATCTATTGCTAGATCCCCCATGATCTGTGCCTCCTCAATCGGCTGTAAATGTGTGTCATGCGGCCGCTTCTAGTCCACGCAGGCGACAGAACCCTCGCCCCCGGACGAGGCACTGCCGTCAACACGGACAATGATCACCTGAATACAGAGCGGCGACTCCGTACCATAGGCCAGTGCACGTGGTTCCAGTTCGGAGTTGCTGTATTCACTTTCGCTGAGGACAACCGTCTTGTAGCGCCATTTGTACGTGTCGCCCTCCTTGGGCTGCGGGTTCTTCCACTCGAAATCTGCGAAGTCGGGTTTGCCCGGCCTGCGCTTGCCAACCAGACCTTCCACGTCCGGAACCCCACCATCGCCCAAGGCGTCGACCGCCGGCTTACTCGCCGTCTCCGTGGGCGCGACCTTCGGCTGCGCCTGGGCACCCAGGACCACGCCCACCACAATGGCGACCACCAAAACCGTGGCACCCGTCGCCGCCAGCCACAGATTGCGCTTGCCATGATCCGCGCCGGGAGCAGCGGCTTGGGACGCCGGCGATGCCCCTGCAGGCGCCTGGGAGCGCCGGACTGTTGCGCCCACGTCGTCCTGTGGACGTGAAGGCTGCCAGCCTCGGAGTACCGTCGACTCCGCCACGTCCGGTTGCCCAACCTGCCGGTAGTCCCAAACGGGCGCTTGGAATTGCGCTGGGGCTTGCTGGGTAGGAGCCTGGGCTTGCTGGGCAGGAGCCTGGGCTGGCCGGGCAGGAGCCTGGCCTGGCTGGGGAGGAGCCTGGGTGGCGCCGGGCACAGTGGACGGGAAGGTCCGTGCCGGGAACGTGGGTGCCGAACCAGTAGTAGCGGTTCCCGAAGCGTCCGGATCGATTGAAGCGATACTGCGGACGCGCGTTTCCTCGAAGTTGTCGTCCGGGTGTTGCTCGTCTCCGTGACCCGGTTCTTCGAGCACCTCGAAGGGAGTCACAGACAAATTCAGCTCGGTCTGGATCCGCTGCAACGCCAAGGCAAAAGCGTGGGCCGACGAGTAGCGGGATTCCGGTGACTTCGCCATGGATGTAGACAGGACGAGTTCCAGCGACTCCGGAACATCGGCGCGGCCGAGCCTGGGCAGGGGCGAGTTGGTGATGCGGGAGATCAGTTCCCGCTGAGAGTTGTCCTGGCCGGGAAGAACAAACGGTGAACGGCCCGCAAGGAGCGTGTACAGGGTGGCACCGAGGGCCCAAATGTCCACCGGAACGCCGTCAACTGCCCCGCCCCGGAATTGCTCCGGCGGTGACCACGGGATGGACATTCCGGCGTCGTCCTCGGTATCGGCCCCAATGGTCCCGGAAATGCCGAAGTCGGTGAGGGCGGGACGGTTGTAGTCGGTGACCAGGATGTTGGCGGGCTTAATATCGCGATGCACGATGCCGGCCCTGTGGGCGGTCTCGACGGCGGATGCCACCTGGATGCCGACGGCCAGGACCTCATCGACGCTGAAGCGCTGACGGCGGTAGCGGACATCGAGGCTGGGCCGTGAGCAGTATTCCATCGCCAAATAGGAATGGCCGCTCTCCGTGATTTCCGCCTCGAAAATCGTCACGATGTACGGGTGCGAGGACAACTGTGCCATCAGGTTCGCTTCGGACTCGAAACGGCGGCGTGCACCCTCGGTCTTCAAGTCGGACAGCAGCACCTTGACTGCTACTTTACGGCGCGGCCTGTCCTGCTCGTAGAGGTATACGTCGGAGAAGCCACCGGAGCCCAGCAGGCTGATGTACTTGAAACCGGGAATGGGTGGAGGCGGCGCGGGGGGCCTCTTGGAACTCAAAGAATCTCCTCGAAACGCAATGAAATGTCGTCGCCCAACTCAGCTATGTCGCCGTCCAAAAGGATGGCCATCTCGTTTTGGGCGAGTCTGCGGGGTGCTTGGCCTTCTCGAATGAGCACGGTTCCGTTCGTCGCTTTGAGGTCGCACAGCATGACGTGCCAACCCTCCAACCGAACCTCGACGTGTGAGCGGGAAATGTCCCCTCCGGGGCTCTCCACCTGCACCAGCCGCGGCATGGTGCCGCCTTGCACGCGGGACACTGACGGCTGCCTGCCAATGACGAGTGACTGGTCCAGATCGATCAGCTCACCAGTGGATAAGCGCATTCTGCCCAGGCGGGGTCGCGGGACCTGAAGCGAATCACCGGACAACGCGAAACCACACGTGGCACATTGAGCGTAGGTGGGCGGGTTGGCATGACCTTGGGAGCACACCCGCGCTAAAACGCTGGGACCGTTGCCGGCCGGGGCATCCTTCGGTGCAACCCCGGGCCCAGGACGTTGGGCGTCAGGGCTGGCGATGGTGCTCTTCATGATCGTCTGCCCGTCATGGTCAGCATCGTCCTCCGCGGGGACACCATCCATGAACGGACCATTCGTTGGCATGCTGGGTCCAGGCGCGGGCATCGACGCCAAACCCACCGGCGTCGACTCCCATTCCGTCGGAACCTGAGGTGCTGAAGCGGGAGGGGCTTGCGGCGGAGCAATCGATTCGGCCCGTCCCCCAGAGGCAGGCACCCCGCCGGGGCTGCGCAGCCAGGGAACGGACTCGATCAGTGCAGGCACTGCCGTGGGTGTTGCCGACGGCGCTGTTTCTGATACCGGATTTTGTGGCGCAGGGGCATGGGCCGCCGGAGCATCGTGATCCTCGGATTCCTCGTCCACGCGCACAGCAGCGTCTTCGATGTTGCGCATCACCGTCTTGTCCCACAGGTGGTCATAGTTGGTGGTGGTCTCCAGGGCAGGGACTATGGGATCCGTGGTGCTGGTGTGGACGGGAACGCCCGAGGATTCTTCAGCGCTCTCGGTATGTTCATGAGCTTCGGAATGTCCGGGCGTGATGGTGAGGCCCAGGTCCGCATCGTCGTAGCCAATCATGGTTTCATCGGAAACCGCAGCGGGCGCCGGAACATTCACAGTGCCGGTTTGGAGCACCACCTCGAGGGAGGCCAGGAGGACCACCCCCTCCCCCAGCGGCAGGCTGCCGTCCGGCGTCGAGGTTTCACCAGGTCTTGCCGGGATACCAAGGTTTGCCGGAACGCTGGAGGAACGGGTTCCCGCGCCTATCCGCAGGACGTAGGAATCAGCCGCGGTGAGCCGGCGTTCCGTCCAGGTAGTCACGTCCCGTCCAGAGAGCGCCTCCTCCCCGGCGGACATCTTCACAACGAGTTCAAGGTCGCCGCGAAGGAACACGCGCAGGGCGTCCTTGGAATCGATGATGCCAAAGGGCGGAATACGGCTGAGGGAAACCCCGAAAGCCTCGGTCACTTCGTGGAGGACCTCATGGGCTTCGGGCGCCGATGCGAGAAGTTCCCACACCGAATCGATCAGGGCAGACGGGGTATCGGGGCCGAGCAGCACCACAGTGCCCTGACGGACCACGCCGAACCAGTCACCACGCTGGTATCGGGCGTGGGGTGGCTTGTTACTGCTTTCCATCTACGCCCTCCTCCTGGTCCGTTCCTGTCACCCAGGCCCTGGGCAGGGTGTCCTCCTCCACCTCGGATTCGGTCTCCGGGCGCGGCGCGGTGGTGGCGATCCCGGCGTCGTTAAGGACGTTCTTGGCGTCCACCACAATGACCGTGACGTTGTCCCGCCCACCGCTGCGCAATGCAGCCTGGATCAAGGCATCCACGGCGTCCTGCGGATGGGCCACGGTGCTGAGGATGCGGAACAGATGGTCATTCCCCAGTTCGCCGTTCAGCCCATCGGAGCAGACCATGATCCGGTCCCCTTCCTGAATGGGCAGCAACCAGAAGTCCGCCTCGGTCTCGTCGCCAGTGCCCAAAGCGCGCGTGACCACATGCCTGCGCGGATGAACGGCCGCTTGCTCCGCCGTGATGTCACCGGAGTCCACCAGTTCCTGGACTTCTGAATGGTCCACGCTGACCTGGGCGAAATCACCCTGGCTAAGGCGATACGTCCGGGAATCCCCAATGTTCATGACCAGCCAATAGGGCACGCCCATTTGTTCCACCACCACGACGCCGGAGAGTGTGGTGCCCGCGCGCCCTCCCGTGGCTTCGCGGATGCTGGCATCGGCCTTTAACAGGCACTCCTGCAGGTCCGCTGCCGAAGCCGAACGGACCCCTGCCGCCAGGACAGGGGAACTGCCAAGGGTCCGCACACACACGCCACTGGCGATTTCGCCTGCCTCATGGCCCCCCATGCCATCGGCCACCGCGAAGACCGGATCCGATGCAATGAACGAGTCCTCGTTCAGTTCGCGACGCAGTCCACGGTCCGTCCCGTATCCGTAGCTGAGTTGAAAGGCGGATCCAGCGGCGTTGGCATCCGGGTCGGCGGGGCTGGCCGGCTGTGAGTTCATGCTTGTCCTAGGTGGAAGGAACGGTCCCCGAAGTGAACGGTGGAACCTGGTCTGACGAAAACTGCTTCCCCCGGATGAAGCCGGGTCTGGAGGCCGTCGGGCGTAGTGACAGCGCTTCCATTGGTTGAGTTGCGGTCCGTAACCCACACGCCATCGCCATCAACCCGGAGATGCAAGTGGGTCTTGGAGATGGACCTTCCGGGGTCCGAGACACTCAACAACTGCTCGGCAGCTTCCCCGGGCTGGGGTGCTGGGTTGCGGCCAACCAGGACGGTTCCACCCAGTTCGACGTCCTGGCCGTCGTCAACACGGATCCGGAGCACGGCTTCCGCCCGTGCAGTTCCGGGCCGCATCTGCGTCTTCTCGACGTCATCGTCAGGGTGTGCGGGGGCAACAGGAGCTGGCTGCGGATTGGATACCTGCCGCGGTGCGGACACGCGTTGGGCAGCCGACATTGACGGGACCGGTGACACCACCGGCTGCACGGGCGGTAGCTCCACGGGCGCGAAGCTGTAGGGCCCCTGGATACCTCCAGTGGCAACCGGGTTGCGGCCTGCGTGGACGTCGAACACCAAGGACTTCGCGGCTTTGTCATGCCATCCACGCAGCTTGCCGTTCCTGTCCCAAGCACTGGAAACAACCACCAGGACGGCCCAGACCACGCCCAGGACCATAAGAGGGAGGGCGATCCACAGGACCAATCCAAGCAACCCAACGCCCAACAGCACCGCGCCGAGGATTGCCGCCAGCAGGAGGAGCCCGCCCGTGAGAATGCCACGGACAAAAACGACGCCGGCGCCGGGCGCGTAGCCGTCGGCATCGGAGCTGCGGATTCCCATCAGTTGATTGCCAATGGTGTTTCCAGACCTGGCTTCGATTCCCAGCAGCACAAAGATGTACAGGACGGTGACACCGAGGCCGATGCTCCCCAAGAGGACCAGTAGAGCGGTGTCATAGACGATAAAGCCGTTCCGCCGGGTTTGGGTGATACCGGCAATGCCCAGTGCGAACGCGGTTGTCAGGACGGCAACAGGTCCCAACCAGTCCAGCACTGCCGCGCCGAGGCGTTTTCCGACGGATGCCGGTACCAGCTCGAGCTGTGCAGTCATTGTGGTCCCTCCCCCTGGCCCCGGATGTACGTTTACAGCAGCTTCACGTCCCGGCTGCATCGGTGCTGTGGACGCCGGCACTACCGAGATACTACCGGGATCGGGCAGGCCTTGCCGGGTGGCGAAGTCAAGGGCGGCAGCCTGGGCACGGTTGACGTTGCGTTCCTTCCGGGCTCCACGATTGGTCAGCGGCGATCCGCAATGAGTACAAAAGGCTGCGCCGGGACGCACCGGGTGTTTGCAGGCCGGGCACAGCTCAGTTTCACTACTCATCAACGCTGCCCTTCTTCTTGAACAGGGTGCGGTTGGTGAAGATGGCACCCTTCCTGGAGACCCTGGGTGTCTGTTCGCGCCGGCGCAGTGCGGCCCGGCCATCGGAAAGCAAAGACCTCGGCGAGAACCGGGCCTGCTGCCGCTTCCAGAAACCAACGCTTCCTGTGATGTCCTGAAGCGAGGAATCCACGATCTCCCAATACTCCTTGACTTCCTCCTCGCTGGGTTGCCCTGCCCCGAAAACTGCGGCGTCAGCCCTGTGCGCCAACATTGTGGTGGTGGTTCCGGTCACCGGGAATGCATCCGCAATGACGGCAGACGATTCCCGCCGCGTGGACTTAGGGTCAATCGAGGCGCCCATGTCAGTAGCAAGGCTCAACACCTCGTTCCACCCACCGCCGACCCGCTGGGCGGGGTGGCCATCACGAAAACGTGCCTTCCGGCGTCGTGATTTCAGCAGAAGTATCAGCAACAGCGGCACTGCGAGAATTCCCAGCGGAATCATCGCCACGCCGATCGCGGCAAGCAGCGGCCCCCAGAACAGCCAGGGGTTGTTTTTCTTCTCATCGGCATCCAAGGCATCCGGGGTGGAGTCCGGCGGGAGGTCCGCGGGCTCCTGCGGCGGGGGCGGCGGCTGCAGCACCTGCGGCTTGGGCTTGGACTTGTTCTCAGGATCCGGCGGGATGGGCACGTTGTCCTTTGGCGGAGTCGGATCGAAGGACACCCAGCCGACGCGGTCGAAGGCCACTTCCACCCACGCGTGCACGTCCTTACCCATGATCTTGACGTCCCCTGCACCGTTTTCCGGGCTCTTGGGATCCGGATAGAACCCCATGACAACGCGCGAAGGGATGCCGAGGTGACGCAGCATGAGTGACATCGCGACAGCGTACTGTTCGTCATCACCCAGCATTTGCTTGGCGGAGAGCAGGCTGCGAACGCGTGCAGCACTGTGACCGGGCAAACTGGGCAACTGGCCGTCAGCAACCAGGCCGTTGCTGAACGCCCCGCTCTTCTGGAAATGGGCCTCTATCTGCCGTACACGGTCGATGGCCGTGGGAGCGTCAGCCGAGAGCTCGTTCGCCTGTGAGGCGACGATCGGCGGTACCTCCTGGGCTTCGGGCAACGTGAGCTTGGCGAAGTCGTACTGCGTCAGCTGGCCATGTTCAAGGGTTCCCGGATCAGAAACCTGGACTGTGTAATTGTCGCCTTTTGCCAGGCCCTTGGTGGTCACTGCCGTATCGGTGCCGGCGTTGAAGTACAGTCCCGACGCCGCACCGGAGCTCTGCAGGAAGCTCATGCCCGTGGTGTGGCGGCCTCCCGGGACAAAATATCCCTGGTAATCCTCGATGTTGATTTCCAGCGTGTAATTGGTGCCGGCTACCGGGCTTCCCGTATCGGCCAGCGTGTTAAGCGAACGGGCATCACCCACCTTGCTGAAGTTGCCGGAACTGTTGGGATCCATCGTGTAGTTCAGGCCGTTAAAGGCATCCAGCGCCGCGAGTCGTACGCGTGCATCCTTGGGTAGGCCCTTCACTGTGAACAGCGTGTGGTCTTTCTCGTCCTTCACGAAATTCCGGAAGCTCGCAAGGGGCGTGATGTAGTCGCGGGGATCGAACGGCGGAACGATCGTGTTGCGCAGTACCTTCCGGTCGTCGCTGGCTGTCACCAAGGGCGAAGCGACTGCGGTGATCCCGACTGCCGCGACCACCACGGCAGCAGCAGTCCCCAGGCGCCGGAACTTCCCGCGGCGCGCCGCACCGGCGTCGAACTCCGCCCTGTTGGCCGAAACGGTCTTGGTGCTGCTCTGCCGGAGTGCGTCGCGGCGGAACGCCGCCCAGACGATCGAGACAATGGTCAAGGAAACGCCGCGCTCCACATTAAGGAAACCCGCGCTGGTGCTGAAGGCGACACCGGTGACGAAAAGGACCAGTACCGGCAACAGCGGCCAATATGGACTCTTCAGGCGCCACGTCAACAAACCCGCAGCCAGCGCAGTGATCATTGAACTGAGGAAGGGCACAATGAGCATGCCGTTGGCCGTGCCCACGGGCACGCCGACCGTCAGCATGTCCTTCCATGCAAAGACGATCCCCAGCAGCAAAGTCCGCAGCGATTCCAGGCTCGGCAGGAACCCGAGGACGGCTGGGTCGGGCACTGCCAATGCAGAACCGAACAGCATGTACGCACCGAATCCCAGGGCGGTGGTGATCAGCAGTCCCAAGCGAAGGTGCGCGTTCAGGATCGCTATGCCGAGTCCCAGGAAAATGCCGCCCAGCCCGGCGATGATGTAATGCGGATCGCCACCGAAGCTCAGGCTGAAGCCAAGCACACCCAGGAACAGCAGGACCACCAGGGCGCCGCAGTCCACGACAAAATGCCAAAGGGGCCGGGCGTCGGCAAATATCGAGCCTGCGCTGGCACGCCTGGCGCCGCGGTTGGTGTCCCTGCGGTTGGTTTCCCTGCGGCGTGCGCGAAGATTTGGTGCGGTGCTCATGCTGCCGCCTTTCTCAGCACGATTGCCAGGTCATCGAGGTCGCCAACGGTGAGGACCGTCAGGTCTGCAATATTGGCCCTCGACGGCGCCGCTCCGGGTTGGACGCGGACGGCCAGGCTGCGAACGCCCGGCGGAACGGACGCGGCCGCGGTGCGGAGCTGGGTAGCCGTGACGTGGCTCCCTACCACGAGGAACACCACCGATGCGTTGGGAACCGTGTCCGAGAGGTTCCGTGCGAGGTCGACGGCGGTCTTCCGCAGGGGTGTCCCCACAATCCTGGTCATGTCGTCCAGCAGGTTGCGGCCCGTTTCACAGCGGAGCGGTCCCTTTTGGGTCAGGACGTCCAGCTCACGCTGCTCTTTGATAGCCTGGCGGCCGATTGACGCGGCGACGGAAATCGCCATCTCGAACTCGCCATCCGATCCGTATTCATCCGTATTGATGGACAGGGAAATAGCCAGGTGCGCACGGCGGGTTTCCTCGAACTGCCGGACCATGAGTTTGTTGGTGCGGGCCGTCGTCTTCCAGTGAATGTGACGGCGGTCGTCCCCGGGAACGTAGTCGCGCAGTGCGTGGAAGGACACATCGGCACTGGATAGTTCCGTGGTGGGCATGCCTTCAAGGTCGCGGATGAAGCCGGCAGCCGAGCCTCCCAACGGTACGGTGCGCGGGTGGACGAAAAGGTCCACCGGCTCAGTCCAGAGCACGCGCCGCCGCAGCAGATGGAGCGGATCTGCACGCACGGAGCGTACGGGACCGACAACAATCACAGCACGCCGCGCCGTCGGAATAGTGAAAAGGTCCTCATGTACCTGGGCCGGCTTCATGCGGGGCAAATGGAAGACAGCCGTCGCGGCGCCCACCGGCAATTCCAATGCGGCAGGCAACAGCGGCCTGGCCGAAACGTTGGACACGGCGATGCTGCCCACTGCGTCGTCCCCCACCGCCACACGGGTCCGGGCCAGATCCAGGACCACGCCGTAAGCCGAACGGCCCACGATGAAGCCCACGGCCAACACAAACAGCAGGAAAGCAACCATCGCGGCAGACTTCGCCTCCTGCCAACCCCAGGACTGCCCGGCGATCCATAGTCCAATAGCCGCAGCAAGGACTACCCAGCCGAGCACACTCACCACGGAAAGGACAGGCCAGGCGAAGCGAAGCCACAGGTCCCGCACCTTGGCCCATGCCGTTGCGACAAACTCGCCTGCCATTCCCACAGCTTCAGCCCATACGGCCGAGGGATGGAGTTTGCCAGTCTTCTGGATGCCTGGTTTGCGCTGCCAGGCACCGGCTACTTTGCTAAGCGTCCGCACAGCCCTATGCGCTCGCGCGTTGCTGCGGGGCCGCGACCTCGGCCAGGACACGCGCGAGGACCACCTCCGGCGTCGCACCGGAGAATTCAGCCTCGGGATCCATCACCAAACGGTGAGTCCAGACCACGGGAGCAAGTTCCTTGATGTCGTCTGGAAGAACAAAGTTGCGTCCCTGCCCGGCGGCCCAAACCTTCGCCGCGCGAACCATGGCCAAAGCACCACGGACGGAGACGCCAAGGCGGGTCTCGGAAGCGTTGCGTGTCTCTTCGCAGAGCCGAGAAATGTATTCCAGCACTGCAGTGTCCACATGGGTGGTGGCGGCGAGGTCCGCCATGTCAGCCACGGCCTGGGTGGTGATGATGGGAGTGAGGTCCTTGGAACGGTCCTTCAAGTTGGCCCCTCCCAGGAGCCTCACGGTGGAAGCGTGGTCCGGGTAGCCTATGGACGTCTTGATCAGGAACCGGTCCAGCTGCGCTTCGGGCAGGCGGTACGTACCGGCCTGTTCAATCGGGTTCTGCGTAGCCAGGACCATGAACGGACGGCCTGCCTCGTACGTGGTGCCATCCACGGTGACGCGGGATTCTTCCATGACCTCCAGCAACGCCGACTGGGTCTTCGGCGAGGCACGGTTGATTTCATCGGCCAGGACAATGTTGTTGAAGACCGGGCCCTTGTGGAACTCGAATTTCTGGGTCTTCTGGTCATAGATGGTCACACCCGTGACGTCCGAAGGCAGGAGGTCGGGAGTGAACTGGATGCGGTTGTGGGAACCCTGGACTGTCGCGGCCAAGGCACGGGCAAGCGAGGTCTTGCCAGTGCCAGGGGCATCTTCGAACAGGACGTGGCCTTCAGCCAGCATCGCCGTAAAGGTGAGGCGGATCACATGATCCTTGCCCAGAACGGCCTGGCCCACGTTGGCAACGAGCTTCTCGAACGTTTCTGCAAACCACGCGGCCTGCTCGTTTGTCATGGTCATGGGGTTCATTCCTTATCTGGGTATGACGGGTTGGGATGACGTGTGGTGGCAATTCAGCAACCGCCGGGCCGGGGTCCGTAGAGATCCACCGTGGTGGACTTGACGAACCAGCCGTCCTTGGCAGTGCCTTGGAGCCGGTACCAGGGGGTGCCGTTGCCGTAAATGTCTTTGGTGCAATTGATGGTGATCTTGCCCCAGGAGCGCTCCACCCAGCCGACGCCGCAACTGGCAGGGCTGCCCGGAGTGTACGAGTCAGGCAGACTGGGCTTACCCGGGCACGTGCGGACACTGCTGGCGTCCACCTGGATCTGTGAAGCCGGCGGTGGTGGGGTGGGGTCGTCGCCGCTGGTGGAGTTGGCACTGCCGGCCGGACCGGCCACGACAGTCACTGCCCTGACCTTCAGGTTGCGTGTGTTGTTCCATCCACCACCGGAGGCATCAAAGCTCGTGGCCTTACCCACGCCGCTCCAGCCGCCACCGTCCAGGCTCACCTCGTAGTGATCCAAAGGCCGGCCGTTCATGGATGGGTTGTTCCACGTCCAGTGCACCTGGCCATCGCCCTTGGCCGACTTTCCACCGTTGACATTCGGCGCGTTCGGAGGCCCATAGGGGTTCCCGGTCCCGATTGCCTTGGCATCACCGGACATGCCGTTCTTCACTGAAGTGGCAATGATGTTGACCACCACGTTGTCGCCGTTTGGTTGGCCGCCGATGTCTCCGCCGCCGCGGCCAATCGGGCCCGAACCGTAGGCGGTCTGCCAGCGGTAGGTGATTTCGTTGTCCTGCGAACCGTTGCGTTCCGCGGCGGTCAGCGGGGTAAACGTCACCCGTAGCTGTCCGCTGGTGCCGGTTGCAGTGACCGAACCGCTTCCTACCGTGCCTGGCTTGCCCGCCGCGCGGATAGCAGCCGACTGCTGGCTGACTCCGCTGACGCCGGCCTTGTTGGTAGCCGAAACCGTGAAGGTGTAGTCAGCTTCCGCGTTTGCCACGGTGACATTCTGCGATGTGGCGGCTACGGATTGGGAACCCACGACGGCGCCACCCCGGTAGGTGGTCAGCGTGTAGGCAGAGACGGGGTCGCCATTGTTGTTGGGAGCTGCCCAGCTGACCTTCAACTGGCTCTGGCTGCCAACTGATCCGGCGCCGGACACAGAGGGAGCAGCCGGTGTTGCCGGTACCCCTGCCGGAGTTTCCGCGGCGGAGTAGGGACTCCACTCCGAGGGTTCTTTGGCGTCGTTCCTGGCCAGGACACGGACCTTGTAAGCAACGCCGTTCGTCAGGCCTTTCCAGACGTAGCTTGCGCCGGTGAGGTTCTGGATCTGGGGATTCTGGCCCGCAGGAGCCGGGGAGATCTCAAGATCGTATGACTTGATGGGCGAGCCCTTGCTGGCAGGCGGGACCCAGGCTACGGACAACTGCTTGTCCCCGAACTTGAGCGTGGGCGCCACGGGGGTGTCCGGTTTGACGTCGGGTCGAACCTCCGCGGACACTGGCGAGCGATCGGACTCATTGATGGCGTTGGTGGCCGTCACTGCGAAGTGGTACTTCACGTTGTTGGTCAGGCCCGTCAGGGTGCAGGTGTTGGCAGGGCAGTCCTGTTTGAAGCCACCTTCGCCGTACACCGTGTACTTTGTGATGGGCGAACCACGGTCGGCAGGGGCATTCCAGGTCAGCAAGGCTGTCTGGTCGCCGACACTCTGCGCAAGCGGAGTCGTGGGAGCAGCCGGCTTATCCTTCACCGTGAGCCGGATGCGTGCCGTGGAGTACCGCGAGAGCTCCCCGGTCTTGTCCTGCACCGTGTATGCCACAACCAGTGTTCCGGTGAAGCCCGTTGCGGGCGTCACCGTCACGTTGCCACCACTGGAATCCGCCGTCCCCTGGCCGGTTTCCGTCACGGCGGAGACGATCTTCAGCGGCGTATCCGGGAATGGGTTGGAATCGTTCGCCAGCGCATTGACTGTGACCGGCTTGCCCGATTGGGCATCAGGTTCCACGTCATCATTGGCAACGGGTTTAGGGCGGTTGGATGCAGACAGGGAGAGCTTGTACGTAGCAAGGGCTTCCAGTCCGCGGCGGTCCTTGGCTTTCACCTGGACTGTGCCGCCCTGGCCGATCTGCACTGAATCTTCGGCGGACACCTTGAGTGTCTTGCCATCTACGTTCACCCGGAAACCGCCGGGTGCCGCGCCCACCAGTTCGTAGCTCATGTTCTGGACGTCGTCGGCATCAGGATCCGAGGTCAGCTTCGCCAGGTCCAGGCTCGCCGAGTCCCCCTTGGGAACCTCAACCTGGCTGCCAAGCAGGGTGGGCGGATTGTTCTTGTTGGGGTCCGGGAGCACCTTGGTACGGATGCTGAGCGTGGACTTCAAGCCGTTGGGATCGTCAGGGCCGGTTCCATCCGTGACTTCAAAGCTGATGGATCCAGGGCCCACGTATTCTGCGCCTGCCGTGTACTTGATCGCAGTACCACCGTTGGCAATGGGGTCGCTGCCATCGGCGCCGATCAGCTTGATGCGGTCTGCCTGGGTGAGCCGGGGGGAACGTCCATCACGGACCTTGACCCAGTCGGCCAAATTTACGGTGACGGACTGGCCCGATACCAGCTCCACCACCTCATCCTTGGCCAAGGTGGGAACCTGCTGGCCGATGCCCGGCACCCAGATGATGGCCGTGGACTTCTGTCCGTCCACGTCCTCCACCGTGTAGGGAACCAGTTGCGGCTGCTCCGTGAGGTCAACGATGACGTTGCCCTCAGACCCGGGCCGGGCCGTCTCCAATCCGGTACTGATTTTGAGATTCTCCCCCACACCATCAGGGTCTTCGTCATTCTTCAGGACGGGCACGTCCACGGCCGTCTTCCCGAGAGTCTGGGCCGATGTCACGCGGTCGTCGCGGGCAATCGGGGCCTGCAGGGGGATATCGTTCTTGACGATGACCCTGATGCTGGCCTGGCCCACGGCGTCGCGGTCGTCGGCCACAGAGTAGCGGACGTTCACCGTGCCTTCGGCAGCAGGCGCCGTAATAAGGATGCGCCCACTGGTCTTGCTCACATGGGCATCCAAGCCGGCGTCAGCTTCAATACCATCGGCCACGATCCGGATCAGGTCACCATCCGGATCAGTGTCGTTGGCAGTAGCATCCACGGCAATCTGCCGGCCCGGACGGACCTTGACTTCGTCATCCACCGGAGCCGGCTTCTGGTTGTCTTCACCGCGCGGCGCAACCCCGACAGTGACAGTTCCCGTGTTGACGGCTCCCTGGCGGTCAATCACCTTGTATCGGAACGTATCGGTACCTGCGCCGTCGCCTGCGCCGACGAAATCGATGAAGTTGCTTCCCGCCGTCGCGGTTCCCATGCTGGGTGTGCTGTCGATGCCGGTGAGCTGGACCGAGTCGCCGTCGGGGTCTATGCCATCCAACGGAACCGGAATGCGGACGCTGCCGCCCGCCACTACGCGCGCCGTTAGGTTCTTGGGCTGTGGCCGCGAATTCTGGGCGCCTTCCAACGGGAGGATATGGATGGTCACTGCAGCGGCGCTTTTCTGCCCCTGCGGATCCACGGCGTTGTAGATGGCGCGCACCGTCTTGGGGACAGGACCAGCGATGAAGCGGAGCGTGTCTTCGGAAACGAACGCCTTGCCGTCTTCTTCGGCAACGGGCTGGGCCAACACAGGATCAACAGAGAGCTTTTCGCCCTGCGGATGTGTGTCGTTGTCCAGGACAGGAATGGTGACGACGTCGTTGACGCGTACGTTCACCTCGTCAGGTTTCGGCTGGGGAGCCTCGACGACGGCGGGGGCCGGCACTGGGACCACACCCACCGTTCCGGTGGCCGAGGCGCGGCCGTTGGACATGGTGTAGCTGAACACAAAAGGTTCCTTGGCCCCGAGGACGTCGGTGATGCGAAGGACGCTATGGTCGATCACACTGACCGATGCCGAGGAGCCGTCGGGAACCGTAACCGACTGGAGGACGAGGACCCCGCCGGAAGGATCGGAGTCGTTGGCCAGCGGATCAACCAACACGCTTCCACCCACAGGCAGCAGGGCGACGTCGTGGACGGCAACCGGGGCCCCGGCGTCCTTCCCGGACTCCACATCCACGCGGATCAAGCCCTGGCTGCTTTGTGGTCCGTTGCTGGCGATGTAACTCAAATACACGGGACCGGGGGTGTTGCTGCGGAACGTGAAGGTCCCGCCGTCGGTGACCGGGCCCAGCTCTGCCGGGCCGGCAGCCTCAACATGGGCCACGCGCAAGGCGCCACCGTTGGGGTCAACGTCGTTCTTCAACGGGGAAATGACCAGGTCCTGGCCCACCACCGCTGTGACGTGGTCCGCGTTTACCACCGGCGCCAAGGCTCCCGGCGGCTGCACGTTCACAACCACCCGGCCTGTGATGGTGGCGCGGCCATCCCAGACGGTGATGGTGACGTTCTTTTTTCCGGGCGCAGCGCCGGAATCCTGGTACGTGAGCAACCCATCCCGGCGGACCTTGACCTGGTCCTGGTCATTGTCAGCCTTGGCGTCCAGCAGGACGAGGTCATCGCCGTCGGGGTCCATCCAGTCCGTAAGGATGTTTTGGCTAACGGATTTGCCCTGCTCCACGAGCATCGTGGTGGGCTCGGCACGCTTGAACAGTGGAGGCTTGTTCTCTTCCGGGGCAACCACATGCAGCGTGACTTTGCCCCCGGCAGACAAACCCCGGCCATCCGAGGCGTTGTAGTCGAATACCTCCGTGCCAGGCTTCGCGGTGGGAGGGACCTTGATCTGGAACGCTGAGCCGCCGTAAATGCTCTCCAGCGCACCCGACTTGGGGCCGTTGGCGCCAACCGAGGCGGTGAGGACATCGCCGTCGGGATCCGAATCGTTGTCCAGGACGCCCAGGACGGAAGTACGGCCGGGACGTACGCCGAACTCATCCGGTTTGGTCTCGGGCGGACGGTTCGGCTTGGTACGGTCCGGGAGGACGTTGATGGTGTTGTTGTCCGCGGATTCCTGGTCCTGGTCATCGGATTGGTTCTTTGGCGGGACAACATCGTCCCAGTTGTTCACGAGCTGCATGTTCTGGTTGACCAGCCACACACTGCCGGAGTTGATGTCGTTGAGGACCACGAGGTCCCGGTTCACGCGGAAGACATAGCTGGGCGAGGCGCTGGCCTTGGGTACGTCGTTTTTCTTATCGTCTGCATCGTTATCGCAATCGCGGACATATTTGTTGGCCCCTGCCCACGCTGCGTGGACACATTTGCTGACCTGCACTGGCGCGGCGGGAACTCCCTCACCGTCCACGTTGACGGTGGCTGCCGTGGACCCGTCCAAAGGCTGCTTCAGGACGGCTTTGCGCGTAGCGATGGCCACATAGCCGCTGTCTTCGCTGCTCTGCTGGAGCTTGGCTTCCCGGGCGTCCTGCAGCTGGAGCTTGCGGCCACCGGGAAGGAAGAGGTTTCCGGACGCGGCATCGAGCACCACTGGTTTGTCGCCCACAACAGCAATCTGCAGGTCACCGGCGCCCTTGAGCTCGTCCACCTTGGTTACGTCCGAGGCAGTCCGTTCGCCGTTGGCGTCCACGGTGGTGATGGTGATTTCGCCCTTGCCCGGGTCCGCCGTGTAAATGCGGTTGTCCTGTCCGACGGCCGACACCATGTTCTGCGAGCCAGTGAGGACGGGTTCGGTGGATTCTTCGTCGAAGCCGTTCACGGTGGATGGCGAAAGCGCCCACACTTTTCCACGGGCGGGGTCCGTGACTGAGAGGACGCTGGAACCGTAGCTGACTTGCGAGGACGAGGGCAGTTGTTTGTCGCCGCCCAGCTTCAGGTTCGCCGCAGAGACCTGGTTGATGGTGGAGCCGGACTCATCGTCCACAAAAACATTGCCGTCATGCTGCAGGACATCGAAGGTGGTGGTGGCCGGTGTCACGGCTCCATCAAGAACCCGGGAGGGATAATTCAACCGTCCCACGGCGTTCTTGGTCTTGCTCACAACCCACACGCCGCCATCGTTCAAATCGACCTCAGCCGTCTTGAACCCCGGATAGAGGACTGCGCCCGCTACCAGCAAGGCACCGGCCGCAGTCACGGCAGTTGCAGATACGAGTTTCCTGTTTCGACGCTTTTTCAGCCCCAGCTTGCCGAAGAAAGATGTCACAGCCCCAAAATTCCCTTGTTGTACAGCCGCCCCCAGGCGGCGTCCAGACCAACCGGCATGTGCCGGCAGCCTTGCATTCCGCAGTACCCCCATACGGCGGCGGAATTTTCAGTCCCTAAGACTATCCCACGCACCGGACGAGGAGCCAAGGGAACCCGAGATTGGACTCTCCATTGGCTTTGACAGCCTATGGCCTTCCCCGGGACGCGGCGATGGGGAGAACTCCCCTCGACCGCTCTTCAGAATTCTAGGTTACTCCATCGATTTGTGAAATCCACCCGATGCTCGCTCACATCCCACCCGCTTCTGCCCGATGCTCGCTCACATCCCACCCGCTTCTGCCCGATGCTCGCTCACATCCCACCCGCTTCTGCCCGATGCTCGCTCACATCGTGTCCTCTTCTGCCCGATGCTCGCTCACATCCCACCCGCTTCCGCCCGATGCTCGCTCACATCGTGTCCTCTTCGGGGGAAGGCGGCGCAGCAGTAGCTCGACGCCGGGCACCCACGGTAAGTGCCGACGTCGGGCCTCATCGTGCAGCGACAATCCCACGCTCAGCGCACGACGTGAGAGAACGATCACCAAAAACCCGCACAACGTGAGAGAACGATCACCAAAAACCCACACGACGTGAGGGAACGATCACCAAAAACCCGCACAACGTGAGAGAACGATCACCAAAAACCCACACGACGTGAGAGAACGATCACCAAAAACCCACAGGATGTGGGAGAGGGTTTAGTCCAACACCAAGCCCTTGCCGCGGCCGCGCGCGAGCATCACGGGGTGGATCTCGCCGAAACCACGGACATTCTCGGACTTTTGCGGGACCAGCACGAAGCGTTCGTCCTGCCCGAGCGCGGCAGCGGTCATCGCATCAACCAGGACCGTCCCCGGCTGGGCAAGGGTGGTCAGCCGCGCAGCAAGGTTCACGGTTGGGCCATAGATGTCGCCGAGTCGGGACAGAATGCGACCCCACACCATGGACACGCGCGCCTGGGGCAGGATCTCGTCTTCCGTGAAGGCCTGCGCCAAGGCGAGGGAGATTTCCGCGCCAGCCGCCGGGGTCTCGGCAATGTAGAGAACTTCGTCGCCCACGGTCTTCACCAGGCGCCCACCGCCCACGGAAATGATCTCGGCGCATTTATTCTCGAAGCGCTGGACCATTTGGGCGAGGGTTTTCTCGTTCATGCGCCGCGAGAGACTTGTGTAGGAGACGAGATCGGCGAACCCTACGGCACGGGCCAAAGGCAAGGGGGAATCGTCTTCGTCCCCTTCGCGTCCTTCTTCGCTCGCCTGCAAGCCCGCCTCGGCACGGACGGCAAGCCGCTGAACGCCGGCATTGAGTTGGCGGCGGTACGAGTACACCAGGATCTCTTCCAGGGAATCCACCAGCGCCGGCAGCTGACCCACCAGCTGTTTGCGGGCCACGGCATCCGGAATTCCCTGCTCCTGGACCATGTCTTCAACCAGTGCTTCGATCTGCCACACCACCATGCGGTCCGTCATCTGGCCGATCGATCGGGTGACGGATATCGCCGCTTCCTCAGTGAGGATCCCGGCACGGACAAGGTCAAGGATGGTGGACAATGCTGCTTGGTCACGCTCAGTAAACGCGACGTCGTCATCGCCGAAATTGGGGAAGCCCAAAGCCCTCCACAACTTCCGTGCGGAAAGAATGGAGACACCGGCACCTGCGGCAACTTCACGACGGCGGAGCTTGCGTTCGCCCCCAAGCAGCCTCGCCTCAAGCGCTTTGATGGCCAGGCGCTCTGCGGACATCACGCCGGTCGGCGGGCCGGTGGTCACCGGCGCCTGGGCGGGCGCGGGTTCCGTGTCCTCGTCCACTGAAGGTTCGGGTACGGCGTCGAACTCCTCGTCCAGGTCCTCGCCGGACTGCTGATCCTCAACGCTCATCTCTTCCACCTTCTCTCAATTCCCACGGCAACCCATCAACGTCCTGCAGGACTTCACCCTCAAAAATCCCACCGTTGGCCTCTAAAGTTCCAGCACTGGGCAGTTCATCCATGGCGTCAAGAATGTAGCCCCTGAATTTTCCGACCTCCGGTACGTCCGTCAAGACCGCTTCGCCAGAGGGCCCGGTATCCAAGGATATATTCCCTGAGTGCAATGTCCGCTGCAGCAGGTTCTGGTGGACCCCCACGCTGCGGACCGCCATCAACGACACCTGCCAGTCGCCGCGACGAAACATTCCGTACTTGGCAATTATCCGGCGGCTTGTCAGGATGAACCTGACTGAACGCCATTTCAACACCCGCCTGAGGCTGTAGGCCACCAGCACGAACCCTGCCACGGCCACACAGGAACCGACAAGCCAAGGCGTCCATTCCACTGTAATGAATGGCGCCAGGCGTTGCGGATTTCCTTTGATGATCCACGCACACGCGTAGGCAGCCAGGGCAGGAACCACTATGAAGGCCAGCGTTGGCAAGAACAGCGAGCGGGCCTGTTGCCGCGTGATGGTGATGACCTGCTCCCCCGGAAGCAACTCTTTACGCATAACCGCTTTCCGTAGCCCGCAAATGGACCACGTCACCAGCCGTCACAACATGTTCCCGGCCGCCGTGGTCCACCACAAGGAGTGAGCCGTGCTCGTCCAACCGGGAGGCATGGCCCACCACTTCATGATCACCGGGCAGGTGCGCGCGTACCTCGCGTCCCAACGTGACCATTGCCGACTCAACGCGCTTATGCAGCGAGGGCCCGCCTGCCAACCCTGCCGCGGGGTCGCCCTCCGAATTGCAGAAGCTGCGGTAAAGCCGGCTGAAGCGTGAAAGGTAGCTCTTCAGCAGCGCGGTGCGGTCCGTCGTCGTGGCCCCCTCCAACGCCAAGGATGTAGCGGTTGGTACCGGCAATTCATCCTGTGACAGCGAGACGTTGAGCCCAACGCCCAGGATCACTGCGGGGACCGACCCGTCACCCAATGGCGTCATTTGGGCCAGGATTCCGGCGATCTTCCGTCCATTAACCAGGACGTCGTTAGGCCACTTGATTTCTGCCGTAACGCCAGCCGTTTCCTGCAAGGCTTCGCGCAGGGCAACGGCGGCGAGCAGTGAGAGCCACGAGTAACTCTGCGTCGGCACGGGCATGCCTTCGGCTGTGACGGGACGCAGCACCATTGACACTGAAACGGCAGAGCGCTCCGGAGATTCCCAGTGCCTATCCAGCCGTCCGCGTGCCGCCGTCTGGTGTTCGGCCGTCAAGACGGCGAGATCAGCCCATTTCTTAGGCTCCACGGTTACGGCGCGAACGAGATCCTGATTGGTGGATCCCGTGGACTCGACAATATTCAATTGCGAAATGCCGGTTGCCGACAGGAAATCAGGCTCAAGCAATGCCTCACGGTCCAGCGCCTCACGGTCCAACGAGGGCCGGTCTTCCCCGGGCCTGGGGACGAGGGGTTCGCTGCTGGCAGGCTGTTCGGCATCCATAGCTGAATCCTATCCAGTTGCGGCCCACAGAACCTGCCCGAAACATGGGAATCCGCTTAGAGGAAGATGTCCGGCACCAGACGGTCTTCAGGCGCGCCGAGGCTGTATGGCGCAAACTCCTTCACGCCAGCAGCCCTGAGGACTTCTTCGTCAGTGTAGAAGTTCCCCGAACCCGTGACACCGTCGGCAAGGTTGGCGCCAGTCAGAACAGCGTGGGCAGCATCGGCCATGATCTCCGGTCCGCGGGCGGCCTTCACGATCTGCTGCCCACCAGGCATGTTCCGGATCGCCGCGGTATCGATCAGCGTGCAAGGCCAGAGCGAGTTGACCGAAACGCCGTCGTCCTTAAGCTCTTCGGCGAGCCCCAGGGTGGTGAGGCTCATTCCATACTTGGCCATGGTGTAGGCCAGATGCATCCCGGCCCATTTTGGGTCGAGGTTCAGCGGTGGAGACAGCGTGAGGATGTGCCCGTTCCCGGATTCCCGCAGTGCAGGGAGGGACAGTTTGGAGAGCAGGAAGGTTCCCCGGACGTTGATGTCCTGCATGAGGTCGTAGCGCTTCATGTCAATCGCGTCCGTGCGCGAGAGGTCGATGGCTGACGCGTTGTTGATGACGACGTCGATTCCCCCAAAGCGCTCGACGGCGGCACTCACGGCTGCGGCGACGTCGTCATCATTGCGGACATCGCCCACGAGGGGCAGCGCCTGGCCACCTGCGGCAACGAGTTGATCGGCAGCGGTGAAGACGGTCCCCTCAAGTTTCGGGTGGGGTTCCCCGGTCTTGGCCATCAGTACGATGTTGGCGCCGTCGCGGGCCGCGCGGGTGGCAATGGCCAATCCGATGCCACGGCTGCCGCCGGACATGATGACGGTGCGGCCTTTGAGCGAACCGCTGGCTACATAAGGGGTGCTGCCCTTCGGCTTACTCTCTTCGGAAGCTGGGAAAGCATCGTTGCTTGGAGTCATGGAGACACTCTAACCCAAGTATGTTACTGACGGGTAACATACTGGCGGCTTTGGCTTGGGCGCTGAAAATTGTAGGGTTTCTACAGCGGTTCGCGGCAATGGCGTCACTAGACTGGCCAGCGGGGCCTGTTCTTTGTACGGAAGCTACTTAAGTCAGCTACTTGTTTGCACCAGAACTGCGCCAGCGAAAATCAGCTACAGAGCCGGAGACACTTGATGAGCCACGATCTGACAACGACAGCGGGAAAGATTGCAGACTTCCGCGACCGCCAGGCCCGTGCAGAACAGCCTTCCGGCCCGGAAGCGATCGAAAAGCAACACGCGCGCGGTAAGAACACCGCCCGCGAACGCATTGACCTTCTGGTCGATCCCGAATCTTTCGTTGAGTTCGACGCCCTGGCCGTCCACCGCTCCACCGCCTTCGGCATGGAGAAAAAGAAGCCCCTGGGCGACGGCGTCGTCTCCGGTTACGGCACGGTAGACGGGCGCCTCGTTGCCATCTACAGCCAGGACTTCAGCGTCTACGGCGGCTCCTTGAGCCAGGTCAACGGCGAGAAGATCGTCAAGGTCCAGGAGTTCGCCCTCCGCAATGGCTGCCCGGTAGTCGGCATCAACGACGGCGGTGGCGCGCGCATCCAGGAAGGCGTGGCTTCCCTTGCCATGTTCGCGGATATCTTCCGCAACAACGTCCACGCATCCGGCGTAGTCCCCCAGATCTCGCTCATCATGGGCCCGTGCGCCGGCGGCGCTGCCTACTCCCCCGCCCTGACCGACTACGTCGTCATGGTGGACAAGACTTCGCACATGTTCATCACCGGCCCGGATGTCATCAAGACCGTCACGGGCGAGGACGTGGATATGGAAACGCTGGGCGGTGCCCGCCAGCACAATGCCACCACCGGAACGTCCACGTACCTTGCCTCCGACGAAGCCGACGCGATCGAATTCGTCCGCGAGCTCCTGGATTTCCTGCCTTCCAACAACCTCTCCGAGGCCCCGGTTGTAGAACACGACCAGGAATTGGAACTCGACGACGACGACCTCGCCCTGGATGGACTGATCCCGGATTCGGCCAATCAGCCCTACGACATGCGCAAGGTCATTGAGCAGATCGTGGATGACGCCCACTTCCTTGAAATGCAGTCGCTTTACGCCCCCAACGTCATCATTGGCTACGGTCGGGTCGAAGGCCACACGGTGGGCATCGTTGCGAACCAGCCCATGCAGTTCGCCGGAACCCTGGACATCTCCGCGTCCGAGAAGGCCGCCCGGTTCGTTCGGCACTGCGACGCTTTCAACATCCCCATCATCACGTTGGTTGATGTGCCCGGCTTCCTCCCCGGCAAGGACCAGGAATTCCAGGGCATCATCCGCCGAGGCGCCAAACTCCTTTATGCCTACGCTGAGGCCACGGTGCCCAAGCTCACCGTCATTACCCGCAAGGCCTACGGTGGCGCATACATCGTGATGGGCTCCAAGAAGCTGGGCGCGGACCTGAACCTCGCGTGGCCCACCGCCCAGATCGGTGTCATGGGCGCACAGGGCGCGGTGAACATCCTTTACCGTCGCGACCTCGCAGCGGTTGCCGAGGCCGGCGGCGACGTCGAGGCCAAGCGTGCCGAGATCATCCAAGGCTATGAGGAAGAGCTCCTCAATCCTTACCAGGCAGCTCAGCTGGGCTATGTGGACGCAGTCATTGCCCCCTCCGACACACGCCTCCAGATCATCCGCGGCCTGCGCGCCCTCCGCGACAAGCGCGCCAGCCTGCCCACCAAGAAGCACGGAAACATCCCGCTGTGAGCCCGGCACACGAGAGCGCTGCGGCGCCCGAACCTGTTGCTCCCATGTTCTCCGTGGTCAAGGGAGAACCCACGGCCGAAGAGCTCGCGGCGCTTGCCGCCGTCGTCGCGTCCGTGGGAGTACCCCAAACGCCGGCGCCTGCAAAGCCGAATGTTCGTCATTGGGTGCGCCGTCAACAGTTGCGCCTTGACCCCACGCCGGGTCCGGGCGCCTGGAAGCGCAGCCGCGGATAGCTTCGCTTCTCCCGGTAGGGGGAAAAAGTGCAACAACCCTTTCACGTGAGCCGACTCCCGGTTAGGCTCTGTGGGTGACTACTGCAAACACGCCTGCACGACCCAAGACCGCCATCGATTCCGTTGCTGATGCGTACACGGAAAAGCTGATCGAACTCAATCCCAGCTTTGCCACCACGCTGGGGTTGCCGGGGCACGAGACTGAATATCAGGACTACTCGCCGGCGGGTGCCGAGGCCCATGCGCAGGCCACCCGGCAGGCGCTGGAATCGCTGGCGGCCTTGGAACCGACCGACGAATCCGACGTCGTCACACTGGACGCAATGCGGGAGCGGCTCGGCCTGGAGCTGGAGATCCATGAAACCGGCTGGGATGCCGCCGACCTCAACAACATCGCCTCGCCCGCGCAGGATATCCGCGCCATCTTCGACCTCATGCCGACGGACACTGTTGAGCAGTGGGAGCACATCGCAGGCCGTGCCACCAACGTTCCCGGCGCAATCGAAGGCTACATTTCCTCGCTTCGCGCCGCCAAAGAAGACGGCAAGGTAGCCGCCGCCCGCCAGGTTCGGATTGTCATCGAGCAAACCGGCCGGTACGCCGCCAAGGACGGCTTCTTCGCCAAGATGGCGGCCGGAGCCACGCTGGCTGGTTCGCCGCTTCCGGCTGACCTTCAGTCCAAGCTCGACGCCGGAGCCTCCGCGGCGCGATCAGCCTACGAATCGTTGGGTACTTTCCTCCAGGACGAGCTTCTCCCCGTTGCCCCGGAAAAGGACGCGGTGGGACGGGAACGGTATGCCCTGGCTTCCCGTTCGTTCCTGGGCGCGGCCGTAGACCTCGAGGAAACCTACGCCTGGGGCGTCCAGGAGCTGGAACGGCTCATCAGCGAACAGGAAAAGGTAGCCGCGCAGATCAAGCCCGGCGCCAGCATCGAAGAAGCCAAAAGCATCCTCAACAACGATCCGGCCCGCCAGATCAAGGGAACGGACGCCCTGAAGGCGTGGATGCAGGAGCTCTCGGACCGCGCAGTATCCGAGCTCGCCGACGTCCATTTCGACATCCCGGATGTCATGAAAACCCTCGAATGCATGATCGCCCCCACCGACGAAGGGGGCATCTACTACACCGGCCCGTCTGACGACTTCTCCCGGCCCGGCCGCATGTGGTGGTCCGTTCCCGCCGGCGAAGACACCTTCACGACCTGGTCCGAAACGACCACGGTTTACCACGAAGGCGTTCCCGGCCACCACCTGCAGGTCGCCACCGCCACCTACCGCCGCGAACTCCTGAACAACTGGCGCCGCAACGCCTGCTGGGTCTCCGGACACGGCGAAGGTTGGGCACTCTACGCTGAGCAGCTCATGCTGGAACTGGGCTACCTCAAAGACCCCGGCGACCACATGGGCATGCTGGACGGGCAACGCATGCGCGCCGCCCGCGTTGTGTTCGACATTGGCGTCCATCTGGAACTACCCGTCCCCGAACGCTGGGGCACCGGAACCTGGACTCCCGAGAAGGGCTTTGGCTTCCTCAAATCCAACCTCGACATCAGCGAAGGCCAGCTCCAGTTCGAATTCACCCGCTACCTCGGGTGGCCCGGGCAGGCACCGTCATACAAGGTGGGCCAGCGGCTCTGGGAGCAGATCCGGGCCGAGCTTGAAACCCGCGAAGGGTTTGACCTGAAATCGTTCCACAGCAAGGCACTAAATATTGGCTCGGTCGGCTTGGACGTACTGCGGCGGGCGTTGCTGGGGTGAGTCTTCGAGACGCACGCCACACCGGGTTCGGGAATAACTTCACAGCTAGGTAACATTTCTAAACGTTCGTTAGGTATGTTATTTGAAGTGCACCTAGCGTGTTCCCGTGAGCACCTCAACCAACACTTCCCCATCAGCTGGAAAGACCGGCTTCCGGCTCCCCAAGTGGGCAGGATCCTTCGGCGTCCAGATCATCGCGGCCCTCATCATTGGCCTCGTACTTGGCCTCGTCGCAAAGTACACCGGCAGCACCAAGGCCGCCCCGAACGGGCTCGGCGCAACTCTTCAAACGATTGGCTCCAGCTACGTCTCGTTGCTGCAGACCGCCGTCGTTCCTTTGATCTTCACCGCGGTAGTGAGCTCCATCGCGAACCTTCGCCAGGTTTCCAACGCCGCCCGTCTGGCATGGAACACGCTGCTCTGGTTTGCCATCACTTCGCTGGTTTCTGTGCTCATCGGCATCGGCCTGGGTGTGCTCTTGCAGCCTGGTGCAGCTACCGGGATCACTCAGAAGGCCGAGTACGCCGGCAAAACCGGTGACTGGTGGGCATTCCTGATCGGACTGTTCCCCAAGAACTTCCTCGGACTCGGCGCAAGCTCCACTGTCACGGAGAGCGCCAACGCTGCCACCACGGTCAGCACCTCCGTCAGCTTCAACGTACTCCAGATCCTGGTGGTCGCGATCGCCGTAGGCATCGCTGCTCTCAAGGTCGGCAAGCAGGCAGAAGCGTTCCTGACCTTCAACGCCTCCGCACTGGCCGTCATCCAGAAGGTCCTGTGGTGGATCATCCGCATCGCTCCGCTGGGCACTATCGGCCTGATCGGTAACGCAGTTGCCATCTACGGCTGGGACACCATCGGCTCCCTGGGCAAGTTCACTGCCGCCATCTACATTGGCCTGGCACTTGTGCTCTTCGTGCTCTACCCCATTCTGGTCCGCGTCCACGGCCTTTCCATCAAGCAGTACTTCTCCGGTGTTTGGCCGGCCGTGCAGTTGGCATTCGTTTCCCGTTCCTCGATCGGTACGCTGCCGCTCACGCAGCGCGTCGCCGAGCGTAACCTTGGCGTCCCGTCCGGCTATGCTTCGTTCGCCGTGCCGCTCGGTGCCACCACCAAAATGGACGGTTGCGCGGCGATCTACCCCGCCATCGCAGCGATCTTCGTGGCCCAGTTCTTCGGTATCAACCTGGACTTCAGCCAGTACCTGCTGATCGTCCTGGTCTCCGTGCTTGGTTCCGCTGCTACAGCAGGTACCACTGGCGCCGTCGTCATGCTCACACTGACCCTGTCCACGCTGGGACTGCCGCTGGCCGGCGTCGGACTCCTGCTGGCGATCGATCCCATCCTGGACATGGGCCGGACGGCCGTCAACGTGGCAGGCCAGGCGCTCATTCCTGCAATCGTCGCCAAGCGCCAGGGCATCCTGGACGAATCGCTGTACAACGCGCCCCGCAATGGTGCCGCGTTCGCTGACGAGTTCGCCAATGACACCGCTGCTGCCGCAACAGAGGCGCGCGAACTGGCCGACTCAAAGGCCTGATCCTAGCTCTGGCCGGTTCATCACCGCCTCACAGACAAATCCCCCGGGAATCCCCGGGGGATTTGTCCGTTTAAGGGTGAAATTCTGGGTAGGCTCGGGTCCATGTTGATCGTCACCTCCAATGAGATACCCGGCCACCGCATTGATGCCGTCTTCGGCGAAGTCATGGGCCTGACCGTCCGCTCGCGCGATATTGGCTCGCAGATGCTTGCTGGCTTCCGCTCCCTCGGTGGCGGGGAGCTGCCTGAAATGACCAGGGCGCTCTACGAAAGCCGACAGGAAGTCATGGCCCGCATGGTCAACGAAGCACAACAGCGCGGCGCCAACGCAATTGTCGCCATGCGCTTCGACACCTCCGAAATGGGGACCAACTGGACGGAAGTCTGCGCCTATGGCACGGCCGTCTACGTACTTCCGCTCGGCGAGGGCGAGCCCGGCGCCACGGGACAGTCGGTGTACCTGACAAAGAACGCAGGCCAACAGGCCGCCCAGCCGCAGCAGAACACTCCCCCGGCTCCCCCGCAGCAGCAGCCCACACCTCCGCACCAGTTCTGACCCTGACTCAACCTTGTTCGGGATCCTTACTGCCAACGCCGTTCCCGTGCGTCCCCGGCAGGGCGTGCGTCCCCGGCAGGGGCGGGGCCTTGGACCGGTACCTGTGCCCGGTAGGCGTAATGATTTCCAGTGTGTGCACGCCGGACTTCCCCGCCAGCGGCTTTGCCGTCCAGCCGGGGTTTTCCTTGGTGTGGTTGCACTGCTCGCAGAGTCCAGCCCCGTTGGCCAGATCGGTTGGTCCACGATTTTGCCACGGAACGATGTGGTCGATATGCCGAATGGGCGCGTCACAATATGGTGTTCGGCAGGTATTGTCCCTTGCTTCGATGAAGCGCCGCATTCCGACAGGGAAGAGGCGCGCCTTTGAGTCCGTCGACACAAGTTCACCGGTACCAGGTGCTGTGAACAGCCTGCGAAGCCACACGTCAATGCCCGGTTCTTGAGAAGTCTGCCCGCGAGGGTCCTGCCCGCTGGCCGTAGCCACGCCCTCACCTGCTTCGATGAGTGACCGCGCCCAGCCGGCAGGAACAATCCCGTATCCCTTGAGCCGTGCAGGCTCAGTGTCGCCTTGGAAGAGAGTGCGGTCGGTCATAATGAGCTGGACCTCCACCTTGGAAATGCCGCCAGCGGTACCGGTAAGCCGATCAACCAAAGTATCGGCCATGACTTGCCCACGGGAGCGGTCATCTCCGCTGGATTTGGCAGCGTCAGCGGATTGGCTGAGGGCTGCGTAAGCTGCAACGCCTTGGGCTACGGGCAGCAGTGCGGTGAGGTAGGTCATCGTATCCGGTGCAGGGCGCAGGCTGACGTGCCGCTCCGTGGCTGCGCGGGCTGCGCGCTGGGTGACGGAACGGGGGTCACGGCGGTAAGCGGCTGCTTTGACTGCAGCGATGATGGCGCGGTCTCCGGCGCAGTCGAAGGTTCCGGTGTCGGCGGCGAGTTCTTCGTCGACCGCGCAGCGGTCTTCCGAGGAGAGGCAGGCTGTTTCCTTTACCAGCAGCGTCGCCCGCCACTCGTTGAGCTGGCCAGCCTCCACCGCAGCCAGGGTGCGTGGCATCTCAATCAGCAAAGCCTTTGCCAGGCCCAGCAACCGGGATCCTCGGTTCGGCGACTCCCGCCTGGCCAACGCCACCTGCGCGGCCACTCCCTTGCCCTGCTCCGAGGCGGGAACGCCGGACTCCGCCTGCGCCTGACGCTGGGCCAGATCAAAGGCCACAGCAATCCTGGCCTGCAGACCGGAGATGGCGGACTTCATGTCCTCCAACACACGCAGTTGGTCAATCAGGTCACTTGCAATCGTGCCTGCCCGGACAGTGTTGCCCGGGTGAACAGGCGGGAGCGCCGCGACTGTACTCCCGCGCTGCTCCTGCATCTTGTCCATGCCTCAACTCTCCCAAAGGGGTACGACAATTTTTAGTAAAGACCGGCAGGCCCGATTAAATATTGCGCAGAGTGCAAACTTGCACTTAGTGTAAGTATGTGGCTTCAATCAGCAGCGAGCCGGGCATCGTGGAATCGGCCGAACCCTCCGGACCTTCACGGCGCGAGCTCAACAAGGCGGCAACCCGGGCCTCCATCACCACCGCAGCCCTTGACCTTTTGCGCACCAACGGCCCGGGCAATTTCACGGTGGAGGACATCACTGCCAGCGCTGGCGTTTCGCGGCGCACGTTCTTCAACTACTTTTCGAGCCTCGAGGCTGCCCTCGCGTCCGTGGCCGACGGCTTCATGGATCGCGCCCTCGAGCAATTCCGCCTTAGGCCAGCGGACGAGTCGATCCTCGAATCCGCACAGGCCGCGCTGATGGCCCTCGCTGACCCCATGTCCGTAGCACCCATGGCCGAACTCTTCAGCCTCACCCACGAGAACCGTTCCCTGGCCCGTTCCGAACTCGAAGCATGGGAGTACTGCACGGGGCAGATTATCGACGCCGCCCGCGGCAGGCTTGGCCCGGACACCAGCGAGCTCTACCTGCATGCCCTGGCCGGATCCGTCATCTCGTGCGGCAAGGCAGCCATGACAGTTTGGTTCGCCGAACGTGGTCCTGACCTATCGGCCGAATCGCTGGCGGTTCTGCGCCAGTACCTCATCGACGCCATGGGCCTGCTGGGAGCCGGCTTCGCGCCGTCGTCGGAAGCCACTCCGCAAGCGGCGTCAGCTGCACAAGCATCATCCTCCTCCTCCACAGATCGGTTCTGACATGGCCTCGTTCCTCTACCGTCTCGGCAAGTTTTCCTACCGCCGCCGCTGGCTGGTCATCTCGCTGTGGCTGGCGGTCCTCCTGGCCGTGGGAGGTTCGGCCGCCGCGTTCCACGGCACCATGTCCAACAACTTCAGCATCCCCGGCACGGAAACGCAGAGGATGGCCGACAAACTCAAAGAAGCCCTGCCCGACGCGTCCGGCGGCTCGGCGAGCGTGGCCTTCGACGCCGGCGACTCCGGTTTTGACCAAGCCAAGAAGGACGCCGTCGCCACTGCGCTCACCAAGCTTGAAGCCATGCCGGACGTGCAGGGAACCGTGAATCCGTTCACCACGCAGGAGCAGCTGGACAAAGCCGCGGCCGAAATCGCCGATGGCGAAGCGAAGGCTGCCGAAGGCAAGACCCAGCTGGACGCAGCCCGTGCCCAGCTGGAAGCGGGCGAAGCCCAGCTTGCCGGTGCGGAACAGCAGATGACCGCAACAGGCCTCACGCCGGCACAAATCGAGGCCCAACTTGCGCCTCAGCGTGCCGAACTCGCCGCCAACAAAGCAAAGCTCGACGCCGGTGCCAAGGAAGCAGCGGACGGAGCCACCGCGTTGGCCTTGGGAAAGCGCCAGCTGGAGGCCTCCCAAGGGATGCGCTTCGTGTCCACTGACAACAAGGCCGCCATCGCCCAGGTCCAATTCAAGACCTCCATCAATGCCGTTAATCCCGCCGTCCGCAAGCAGGTTCAGGACATTGTTCAGGGCGTCTCCTCGGCCGGTGTCACGGCATACGCCAGCAAGGAAATCACCGAGGACGTCTCACAGATCTTCGGAGTGGCGGAGATCGTCGGTGTCGCAGTGGCAGCCCTCGTTCTGATCCTCATGCTGGGCACGCTCATCGCAGCCGGCCTGCCCCTCGTCATGGCCCTCATCGGAGTGGCTGTGGGCGTCGGCGGAACATTCGCGCTAACCGGCGTGATCAACATGAGCTCCATCTCCCCGATGCTTGCCCTGATGCTCGGGCTTGCAGTCGGCATCGACTACTCCCTGTTCATCGTTAACCGCCACCGCAACCAGCTCCTCGCCGGAATGGACGGCGAGGAATCCGCAGCCCTCGCCACCGGAACATCAGGCAACGCCGTACTGTTCGCGGGTCTCACCGTCATCATCGCGCTGGCGGCACTCGTGGTCCCGGGGCTGCCCTTCCTGGCTGTCATGGGTGTTGCCGCCGCAGCGACAGTTGCCGTCGCCGTCGTCGTTGCTTTGACCTTGACGCCCGCCGTTCTGGCTTTGATCGGCCCCAAGCTCATCTCCAAGCGAGCATGGGCCAAAGCCGCCAAGCACAATGCCGAGCCGGGCCACGAAGCCGCGGACCGGGCCCTGGAAGAGAAGCGCAGCAGCAGCGGCTGGGGCGGCTTGGTCACACGGCATCCTTGGGTTTCCCTTGTAGCCAGCGTGGTGCTGTTGGGCGCCCTGGCGCTGCCGGCTTCCCAGCTTCGTCTGGCACTTCCCGACGGCGGATCCGAGCCAGTCGATTCGCAAGCCTTCAAAGCCTACGACCTCACACGCAGCAGCTTCGGCGAAGGCGTCACCGGACCGATCGTCGTCGTCGCCGAATTCCCCGAGGGGCTCAGCGAAACCGATGCCAAGAACAAGCAGTTCGACGTCGCGGAACAACTGCGTAGCGTGGAAAACGTCACGGCGGCCGTGCCTGTGGCCCTGAGCGAAGATCGCCGCACGGCCGTCTTCCAGGTCATTCCCAAAGAAGGCCCAGCCAGCGCCAGCACAGTCCAGGTAGTTTCCGATATCCGGGACAAGGGCACTCAAATCCGCGAGAACCTCGACGTCAGCATCGGCCTCACCGGCCAGACTGCCGGCAACATCGACGTCTCCGCAAAGCTCGGGGCTGCACTGCCGCCGTACTTGGCGATCGTCGTCGGACTTTCGCTGATCCTGTTGCTGCTCGTCTTCCGCTCGATTGTGGTTCCTCTGCTCGCCACCGGCGGGTTCCTCTTGTCACTGGCCGCCGCATTTGGCGCCGTCGTGGCCGTCTATCAATGGGGCTGGTTGGGGGCAATTTTCGACGTCGCCAACCCGGGCGCCGTCCTGAGCTTCCTGCCGATCATCCTGATCGGCGTGCTGTTTGGCCTCGCGATGGACTATCAGGTGTTCATAACATCGGGCATGCGTGAATCCTTTATGCATGGTGAGAACGCCAAACACGCTGTTCGCACCGGATTCAGCCACGCCGCAGCAGTCGTCACCGCAGCCGCGATCATCATGGTCAGTGTGTTCTCCGGCTTCATTTTCAGCCACCTCACCATGGTGCGGCCGTTGGGCTTCGCGATGGCGTTCGGTGTGCTCATCGATGCGTTCGTCGTCCGCATGACAATCGTTCCCGCCGTCATGTACCTGCTTGGCGAGAAGGCCTGGTGGCTGCCCAAGTGGTTGCAGCGCATCCTGCCGGATGTGGACGTCGAAGGCGCCAAACTGAACCGGAGCGACCGCCGCACGGCCGGCTCCGAGGAACTGGTCCACTGATCCTCGCTCACATCCACCACCAATTTGACCGGCCCTCTCTCACATCCACCCCCAATCTGACCGTCCCTCTCTCACATCCACCCCCAATCTGACCGTCCCTCTCTCACATCCACCACCAATCTGACCGGTCCTCTCTCACATCCTGCACTGATCTGACCGGTCCTCTCTCACATCCTGCAGAACGTCCGACGTCGGCGCTCAACCTTGGCGCCGACGTCGGGCGTTTCTGGCGTCGAGCCGAATCAGAGCATTGATAACCTCGGCAGCCGTGCGGCGAGTGAGGGTCGGCGGCGGCACGTCGTTGGGCCATTCCTGCCCGCGGGAGACCCAACCGGTCTTTAATCGCGCCGCGCGCCCACCCGAGATATCGGCGATGGGATGATCTCCCACCATCCAGCCATCGGTCAGATCGCAACCCAATTCCTGCGCCGCCAGCCGAAAAATCCCAGCATCAGGCTTCTTCATGCCAACAGCCTCGGAAATCACGACGCAATCGACGTAGGGTTCAATTCCTAGGTGTTCGATCTTCTGTGTCTGCTGCGCCGTCGCCCCATTCGTGACGATGCCAATCCTCCATCCGGCCTCCCGCGCCTCCCTCAGTGCGATGCGCGTACGCGGATCCATGGTCATCAGTTCCACATGCTCAAAGAGCAAGGTGTCTACCAGGGCTTCGATTCCACGGTCCATGCGAAAACGCTGTTTGATGGCGAGAGCCAAGGATCCCCGCGGCTCATAACCATCCCGGTCTGCAGTGATGAGCCATGCTGCATCAGAATGCGGCCTGCCAAGCGAGCGCACGAAATTCGTAGCCCAGCAAGCAAAGGCCGAAGTCCTGTCGACCAAGGTGTTGTCCAGGTCCACGAGCAGCAGCATTCGACCAGCGTAGGCGATGTGAGAGAACATCCCCCCAAAACCGGCAGGAAGTGAGAGAACAACGTATTAGGCTGGGACGGTGACCCGATTGATCCTTGCCTCGCAATCCCCTGCCCGCACCAAGTTGCTGAGGGAAGCGGGAATCCAGCACGACATCCTCGTCTCCGACGTGGATGAGGACGCGGTGCAGGCGCACTACGGCGTCACGGACGCGCACGACACTGCGCTGCTGCTGGCCAGAGCAAAGGCTGAAGCCGTGGCCGCACTCCCCGAAGCCGAGGGCGCCCTGGTGATCGGCTGCGATTCGGTTTTCGAGTTCGACGGCGAGTCCCACGGCAAGCCCTACACGGCGGAGGTCGCCCGCGAGCGGATGCTGCGCATGAGCGGCTCCAAGGGTGTGCTGCACACGGGTCACTGGCTTGTTGATTGCCGGGAAACCGCAGCCGACGTGGACGAGGACGAGCCCGCGGACGGAACGGGAGCCACGGTCGGCTCTGTGTCGAGTGCCGAGGTTCACTTCGTAGACATGACCGCAAGCGACATCGACGCCTACATTGCCACGGGAGAACCGCTGCACTGCGCGGGCTCGTTCACCATCGACGGCCTGGGCGGCGCATTTATCCGCAAGGTGGACGGTGACCCGCACGCCGTCGTCGGTCTTTCCATCTCTACCCTGCGCGAACTGCTGGTCCACGCGAACGTTGGAATCACCGAACTGTGGGAAGCACACCAGTAGAAGCGATTTGTAGCAACCCTACAAAGGAACATCTCCTCACACACGGAATCCCCCATCAATATGGGCGGAACCCTCACAATCACGCTAGGCTCCTCAAGGACAGAAGGAGTCAACAACTTGTCAGCTAACCCGGCGCAGCCCATTTCCAGCCCTCTTACCAAGGTCTTGATTGCCAACCGCGGCGAAATCGCGGTCCGCATCATCCGAGCCGCCCGGGACGAAGGCATCGCCTCCGTAGCCGTCTACGCAGACCCGGACCGTGACGCCCTGCATGTCCGCCTCGCCGACGAAGCGTATGCCCTTGGCGGCAACACCGCGGCTGAGTCGTATCTGGTCATGGACAAGATCATCGACGTCGCCAAGCAGGCGGGCGCTGATGGGATCCACCCCGGGTACGGTTTCCTCGCCGAAAACGCAGAGTTCGCTGCCAAAGTGATCGAGGCCGGCATCACCTGGATCGGCCCCTCCCCCGAGGCGATCTCTGCCTTGGGCGACAAGGTGCAGGCGCGCCACATCGCCGAAAAGGTGGGCGCCCCGTTGGTTCCCGGCACCGCCGACCCCGTCCAGGACGCGGATGAGATCCTGAAGTTTGCCGAGGAATTCGGCTTGCCCATCGCCATTAAGGCTGCTTTTGGCGGTGGCGGACGCGGCATCAAGGTTGCCCGCACCATGGAAGAAATTCCGGAGCTGTACGAATCCGCAGTCCGTGAGGCCATTGCAGCTTTCGGCCGCGGCGAGTGCTTTATCGAGCGCTTCCTGGACGCCCCGCGCCACGTCGAGACGCAGTGCCTGGCGGATGCTTACGGCAACGTCGTCGTCGTCTCCACCCGCGACTGCTCACTGCAACGCCGCAACCAGAAACTCGTCGAGGAAGCCCCGGCTCCGTACCTCAGCGAGGAGCAGAACAAGCGGCTCTACGAATCCTCCAAGGCCATACTGAAAGAAGCCAACTACCTCGGCGCGGGTACTTGCGAGTTCCTCGTGGGCCAGGACGGCACCATCTCCTTCCTCGAGGTCAACACCCGCCTCCAGGTGGAGCACTGTGTTTCCGAGGAAGTTACGGGCATCGACCTCGTACGCGAACAATTCCGCATTGCGCGCGGCGAAGTACTTGGCTACGAGGACCCCGAGGTCCGCGGCCACTCCTTCGAGTTCCGCATCACCGGCGAAGACCCGGGCCGCAACTTCATGCCCGCGCCCGGCACGGTCAGCACGTTGAAGAACCCCACGGGTCCAGGCATCCGCGTGGACTCCGGCATTGAGCAGGGCGACGTCATCAGCGGAAACTTCGACTCCATGCTGTCCAAGCTGATCGTCACCGGCGCCACCCGTGAGCAAGCCCTCCAGCGTTCGCGCCGTGCCCTCGAGGAGATGGTGGTGGAAGGCATTCCCACCGTCATCCCCTTCGACCTCGCAGTGGTCACCGATCCCGACTTCGCACCGGCAGATGGCCCGTTCAAGGTGCACACCCGCTGGATCGAGACCGAGTTCGTCAACAACATCCCCGCTTGGACGGCCAGCGGCGCAGGTGCGGAAACGCCCGACGCCGGTGAGCGCCAGCGCGTCGTCGTCGAGGTTGGCGGCAAGCGGCTTGAGGTCGTTCTGCCGTCCGGCTTGGGCGCCAGCGTCGCCGCTGTTTCCAGCGGCTCGGGCACCAAATCGGGCAAGTCCAAGAAGCGTTCCCGCTCGGCAGGGGCTGCAGCCGCAGCCGCTGGCGGTGATGCACTGACCTCGCCGATGCAGGGCACCATCGTCAAGGTCGCAGCTGCCGACGGCGACGTCGTGGCCGAGGGCGATCTGATCGTTGTCCTGGAAGCCATGAAGATGGAGCAGCCATTGACGGCCCATAAGTCCGGCACAGTTCGTGGCCTCGCAGCCAGCGCCGGTGAGACGGTCGCTGCAGGCGCTGTCATCGCCACGATTGAGGACTAAGCGAGCTTCGAGGACTAAACCAGCTTAACGACGTCGGCCCCGCACCTTCCGGTGCGGGGCCGACGTCGTTAATGTCCCCAAGGTCAGGCGACGTTGTTCTCGTAGTCCATGTCCTTGGTTTCGCGGGTGAACCAGAGCGCCACGAAAGTGACTACGGCGGCGATGGCCATGTACACGCCCACCAGCCAGGTGCTGCCGCTGGCTGCCGACCACAGAGCGATGGCGACGAACGAGGCGGGAGCCGCTCCGATCATGGACGACAGGTTGTACGCCACAGCAGAACCGGTGTAACGGACGTTGGCCGGGAACAGCTCGGGCAGGATGGCTGCCATGGGGCCGAAGGTCAGGCCCATGAGGGTGAAGCCCACAATGAGGCCAACCATGGCCGCCGCCTGGCCGGGGCCAAACATGGTGAACCACAGCGCACCGAATACGAAGATGCCGGCGGTGACGCCGAGCAGGAACTTGCGGCGGCCCCACTTCTCGGCCAGAGGTCCGGAAACGACGGTGAAGATACCGAAGAACACGACGCCGATGATCAGCATCCAGAGGAAGTCGGACCGGGTGATGCCCAGGCCGGGAACAAACGCCGCAATCTGGTCCGCCGTCATGGGCTTGCCGGCCTTTTCGGCCGCGGCCTGGGCGCCGGCCAGGGTTGGCTTGGTGCCGTAGGACAGCGTGAACGTGGTCATGATGTAGAAGAGCACGTAGGTGGCGAACATGATGAAAGTGCCGGCCAGGACCGGACGCCAGTGGCTCTTGAGGGTCGCGGCGAGGGGCAGCTTCTGAACCTTTTCCTGTTCGATCACCTTGGTGAAGGACACGCTCTCCACCAGCTTCAGGCGAACGTAGAGGCCCACGATGACCAGGACTGCGCTAAGGATGAACGGAACACGCCAACCCCAGGCGAGGAATTCTTCGGCCGACAGGGCAACGTTCATCCAGATGAAGATCACGTTGGCGATGATGAAGCCAATAGGGGCACCCAACTGCGGGAACGTTCCATAGATGGCACGCTTGCCCTCGGGGGCATTCTCGGTGGCCAGCAAAGCTGCACCGGACCATTCACCACCCAAAGCCAGGCCTTGGAAGAAGCGCAGGATTACCAACATGATCGGGGCCAGGATCGCCCACCCCTGCATGGATGCCGTGGGCAGGAGTCCGATCAGGAACGTAGCGATACCCATGGTCAACAGCGAGGCAACCAGGGTGCCCTTGCGGCCGATCTTGTCACCAAAGTGGCCAAAGACGACGGCGCCGATGGGACGGGCGAAGAAGGCAACACCGAAGATGGCGAACGCACTGAGCAGCGCATTGATGTCAGTGGCGTCGGGGAAGAAGAGCTTGGGGAAGACGAGCACTGACGCAGTGGCATAGGCGTAGAAGTCGTAGAACTCGATCGTCGTGCCGATCAGGCTGGCGAAGATCACTTTGCCCCGCGAGTTCACTGGCTTGGTGTACTCGCCTTCCTTGGACGTAGCAGTCGAAGACATGTAGTAGCAGCTTTCGTTCACACCGGCCGATGACCCTGGGAGCCTGCCCGGCGAAGGATTATTCGAGAGTTCAATAATAGTTCCCGCAGTCCATTGACTGGACAACTAAGTCCACTATCCGGACTAGTCGAAAAGTCTCACACTGTGGTCCGGGCCACACTACCTCACCATTGCCTCACGCGCTGGTGACCCCGCCGATAGGGAAATGTCACAGCACGTTTACAAAGGGCGACGGTCCGCGAAACGCGTGAAACCTACCTTGGAAGAACAACGTCCCCCAAAGGAGGCACTCCGTGACTGTTGACCGCACTGCAGAAGAACTGGCCCCCACCCAGTCCACTGCTACCGCCGTTCCCACCCTTGAACACCGCCCCGGGCGCTGGATCGCCAACTGGGATGCCGAGGACAAGGGCCAGTGGGAAGCCGAAGGCCGGTCCATCGCCAAGCGCAATCTGTACTGGTCGATCTTCGCCGAATTCCTCGGCTTTGTCGTATGGCAGCTCTGGTCGATCGTTGTCGTCCAGCTCCCCGCAGCTGGATTCAAGTTCGACACCAACCAGATCTTCTGGCTCATCTCCATCCCCAGCCTCGTAGGCGCCACGCTGCGAATCCCCTACACCTTCATGGTGCCTAAGTTCGGTGGCCGCAACTGGACCATCGTCTCGGCACTGCTCCTCCTGATTCCCGCCAGCGGCCTGGCGATCTGTGTTTCCAATCCGGAAACGCCGTTCGGCGTCATGCTCCTGGTTGCAGCCCTCGCTGGCTTCGGCGGAGGCAACTTCGCCAGCTCGATGGCCAACATCACCTTCTTCTACCCGGCCCGCGAAAAGGGCTGGGCACTGGGGCTGAACGCCGCGGGCGGAAACCTGGGTGCCGCCATCGCCCAGCTTGTGGTTCCCATCGCCATCACCTTGCTCGCAGCTGGAACGGTCAACCTCCCCATGGCCGGCATCATCTGGATCCCGCTGATCCTGATCGCGGCCTTTGGTGCCTGGAAGTACATGAACAACCTCACCAGCGCCAAGGGTGACGTGGCCGGATCCGTTGCGGCCCTCAAAGAACCACACCTGTGGATCATGGCGTTCCTTTACATCGGCACGTTCGGTTCCTTCATTGGCTTCGCCGGCGTCTTCCCGAAACTGATCAAGGACTACTTCCCCGATTTCTCCTCCATCCACGTCGGTGCTGTGGCCTTGTCCCTGGCATTCCTCGGCCCGCTGGTCGGTTCCCTTGCACGTCCCTACGGCGGACGCATGGCAGACCGCATGGGCGGCGCCCGGATGACCATTACCTCGTTCGCTTCGATGGCCGTCATCACGTTGACCATGATCTGGACCCTTCCGCTGAAGAACTTCTGGCTCTTCCTGACCCTGTTCCTGCTGCTCTTCGTAGCCAGCGGATTCGGTAACGGTGCAACGTACCGCATGATCCCGGTGATCTTCGCGACCTCCAGCCGGGCAGCGCGCGCAGGTGCCCCAAGCACCACCACGGCACGGTTGGCTTCCTCCTCACTGGGCCTGATCTCGGCGATCGGTGCCTACGGCGGATTCGTGATCCCCCAGGTGCTGAATGCATCGAACACAGCAAGCGGCTCTTACACCCCGGCGTTCTACGGATTCGTTGGAGCCTACGTCCTGATGCTCACCGTCTGCTGGGCCTGCTACATCCGCCCCGCCCAGAAGCGCAACACGATCGGACACATCTAGATGCCCAACGGCGCCGATACCCACTGCCCGTACTGCGCGCTCCAGTGCGCCATGACGCTGGCCCCGGCTGCTTCGGCAGCCGGCGGCCCAGCGCCGGCGTCCTCGTCCGAGGCAGCACCGGCAAGCCCTGCCACACCCGCGATGCGCGGTGAAGTTGCCGTGCCCCTGGAGGTTTCAGGGCGCGACTTCCCCACCAACCGGGGCGGGCTGTGCCGCAAAGGCTGGACATCGGCGTCGTTGTTGCGTCACAACGGCCGCGTCACCGAACCAATGCTCAAAGGATCCGACGGCGTCCACCGGCCGATCTCCTGGGACCAGGCCCTCATGCTGGTCACCGCTGCTGTGAAGGACACCCAGAAGCAGTACGGAAACGACGCCGTCGGAGTTTTCGGTGGCGGCGGCCTCACCAACGAGAAGGCGTACATGCTGGGCAAGTTCGCCCGGCTGGCACTGCGCACCTCACGCATCGATTACAACGGCCGCTTCTGCATGTCTTCGGCGGCAGCGGCAGGCAACCGCGCCTTCGGCGTTGACCGCGGCCTCCCCTTCCCCGTCACTGATCTGGACTCCGCTTCCGTGATCCTCATGCTCGGCTCCAACGTAGCCGAGACCATGCCTCCGTTCGTCCAGCACCTTCAGGGCGCGCGCGACGCCGGTGGGCTGATCGTGGTGGATCCGCGCCGTTCGGCGACGGCAGCGTTCACGGGCGACGGCGGCGGCATCCATTTGCAGCCAACGCCCGGCACAGATTTGGCCCTCCTTTTGGGCATCAGCCACGTTGTGGTCCACGAAGGCCTGGCTGACACGAGCTATATCGAGGCAAACACCAAGGGCTATGCCGCCGTGGTTCGCAGCCTCAACGCCTTCTGGCCCGAGCGCGTCCAGTCCATCACCGGCGTCCCGGCCACCCTCATCCGCGAAACCGCCCGGCGTCTGGCCCAGGGCGCCCGCAACGGCGGGAGCTATATCCTCAGCGGCCGTGGAGTGGAACAGCACGTCGATGGAACTGACACCGCAACCGCAGCCATCAACCTCAGCCTGCTCCTTGGCCTGCCGGGCTCGGCCCGCAGCGGCTACGGCACGCTGACCGGCCAAGGCAACGGCCAGGGTGGCCGTGAGCACGGCCAGAAGGCCGACCAGCTCCCCGGCTACCGCAAGATCACCGACCCCGCCGCACGCACCCACGTGGCCAAGGTCTGGGGCGTCGACGAGTCACTGATCCCGGGAGCCGGCTTGCCCGCCGTCGAGCTTCTTAAGTCCCTGGGACAGCCCGACGGCGTCCGTTGCCTTTTCGTGCATGGCGCCAACGTTGTGGTTTCGGCGCCGGATACCAACGCGGTGACCCAGGGACTTCGCAGCCTGGACTTCCTGGTGGTGTGCGACTTCTTCATGTCCGAGACGGCCGTTGAAGCCGACCTCGTGCTCCCCGTGACCCAGTGGGCCGAGGAAGAGGGCACGCTGACCAACCTCGAGGGCCGCGTGATCCGCCGCCGCCGGGCACTCACCCCTCCCCCGGGTGTTCGCAACGAACTGTGGCTCATGTCCCGGCTCGCCGGGATGCTGGAAGCACCTTCCACGTTCAGTGACGACCCCGAGACAGTGTTCGAAGAACTGCGCTTGGCCTCGGCTGGCGGTCTGGCTGATTACTCCGGCATCGACTACGACATGCTGGATCGCGGCGAAGCTGCCTACTGGCCGTACCCCGTGGGCAGCCAGGGAACGCCGCGCCTCTTCGCTGACGGATTCGCCCATGCCGATGGCCGCGCCGTGATGGTCCCGGTTACCCCTTCCAAGCGAGCTGTACGTTCGTTTGCGGACGACTCCCTGGCACTCGCCACTGGCCGCCTGCTGGAGCACTACCAGTCCGGTGCCCAGACCCGCCGCGTGAGCGAGCTGCTGGCTTCCCAGCCACAGGCCAAACTCCTGATTCACCCTGGCACGGCAGCGGCGCGTGGCATTGCCGACGGCGATTACGCAACCGTGACCAACCAGCGCGGCGAGGTCCTGTGCCGGGCGGAGCTTAGCAATTCGGTCCGCCCGGACACTGTGTTCCTGCCGTTCCATTTCCCGGGCCAGGAAAACGCCAACCGCCTCACGGAGGCGGTCACCGATCCCATTTCCGGCATGCCGGAGTTCAAGACCAGCCGGGTATGGGTCCGGCGGGCAGCGTCCACCACAGTGTCAGCGGCTCCAGCCGCTGTGCCTGCCGGATCCGGGCTGCCCCTGCACGCCAAGGAGGCATCATGAGCGAGCGCATTGTTGTTGTTGGATTCGGCCCGGTTGCTGCACGACTGGTGGACGAACTGCTTCCCGCGGTCCGCACAGGACTCGTGCAACTTCTGGTGGTCGGGCAGGAAGCTGAGGCCGCTTACAACCGCGTCATGGTTGCAGAACTCGGCGTCGGACGGACCACTCCTGAAGCCCTGGCAATGGCCGACGCTGCTGAACTGGAGGCCGACGGCGTTGACGTGCGGTTGGGTGTCAAGGTCAAGAGAATTGACCGCGCACGCCAGCAGGTGATTCTCTCCGACGGCACCAATGAACACTACGACCGACTGGTGTTTGCCACCGGCTCCCGGCCCGTCATTCCCAACCTCACCGGGTTGAACCCCGATCCTTCTGGCCCCGTGCTTCCGGCCGGTGTTACTGCCCTGCGCGATCTTCGCGATGCCGCGGTACTCCGCGAAGCTGTGGCCGGCGGCAAGCGCGTCGTGGTCCTGGGTGGTGGCGTCCTTGGCCTGGAAACCGCCCTCGCCGCCGCGGAGGAAGGCGCCCAGGCAACGGTGGTCCATAACGGCCCCTTCCCTTTGGGCCGCAGCATTGACCGCGGCAGCGGTTCCGTCCTGACGAGCAGCCTTCGTGCGGGCGGCGTCCGGATGGCCGGCAATGCGAGGTCTACCGGCGTGGAAACCGCTGGCCCCGGCGGAAGCTTCTCTGCGCTGCTGCTGGAAGACGGCTCGGCGATCGACGGCGACCTGCTGGTCCTCTCCTGTGGAGTCCGCCCGCGGATCGAGCTGGCTGAAGGCTGTGGCCTTCCGACCGGCGCTGGGATCCTTGTGGACCACCATCTCCGCACGTACCACGAGCCGCACATGTTCGCGATCGGCGACTGTGCAGAGGTCCGCTGCCTTGACGCTTCCTGCCTTGATTGCCGGACTGCCACCGGCCCCTCCGGCTTGATAGGCCCGGGCTGGCGTCAGGCCGAGTGGCTGGCTGAATATTTGGTGGTCCTGGCACAAGACGGCCAGGAAGCCGCGGATGCGATGGAAGCCCTGCCCACGGAAAAGCCAGGCGTTGTGGTCCTGAAGGCAAGGGGCATCAACCTTGCCCTTGCCGGCGACAACCAGGCCGATCCCTGGGACGAAGAACTGCTTGAAGCCGGGGCCGCATCCGGCCGGGCACGCCGCCAAATCTCCCAGTGGGCCGATCCCGAGCACGGCCGCTACGTCAAGATGACCACCCGTGGCGGCGTGTTGGAGGGTTTGGTGGCCGTGGGCATGCCGCGGACCGCTGCAGAGCTCGTCGTCCTTTTCGAACGTTCCTCAGAGCTGCCGGCGGACCGTTCCCTGCTGCTTCGTCTGGACGGCCCTGACCAGTTGGGTTCCGGCAGCGCCACCAGCAACGATCCCCAGCGCACGGTGTGCCGTTGTGCCGGGGTCAGTGCCGCCAGCATCGAGGATTCCGTGTTGGATGGTTGCAGCACTGTTGGCGAGGTCTCCAAGGCCACACGCGCCGGCACAGGCTGCGGAGGATGCCACGAGGACATCAAGGGGCTCATCGAAAAACATTTCCAAGCGGCTGCCGCCTGAGTAGCTCACTCGGTTTCGCGGGAAAGCTGCGGGTTCGTGGGAAGTTTCCCTGCGTGCACGCATACTTCCCGCGTATTCGTTGCCGGGGCTTCTAGACTTTCGGAGTGAAGATCTCCGAACCCGCGCCCGGCGTCCACTTTGTTGAAGGACCTGCGTCCAACTGGGTCATTCTCCGGGATGCCCCGGCCTCAGCGGACAGGTCCGCCTTCCTACTGATCGACGGCGGATACCCTGCCGATAGGGACCTGGTCCTCGAATCGATCACCGGGCTCGGGCTTGAGCCGGCTGATGCCAAAGCCATGCTCATCACCCACGGCCACGTGGACCACACGGGCTCGGCTGCGTACTTCTCCAGGACGTTCGGCACGCCCATCCTGTGTTCCCCCGAGGAATTGGCCCACGTGCAGGGCAAGGAAAAGCATCAGGTCACCATCGGCCAGGTGCTGGCACGGGCGTGGCGGCCACGTGTTTTCCGCTGGCTGCTCCATGTCATCCAAGCGAAAGCCCTCCAAGCCGAGCCCGCAACGCGTGCCGAGGCATGGGATGAGGACAGGCTCCGGAGCCTGCCTGGCCAACCGGAAGCGATCCTCTTGCCCGGTCACACCCCAGGCAACGTTGCCCTACTGATCCCCGGGGCGCAGGCCATCGCCGTAGGTGACACATTTGCCAGTGGCCACCCGATCAGTTCGAAGTCCGGCCCACAGATGCTGCACCGGATGTACCACTCGAATCCGGAGACCGCCCTCGCAGCGGCACGCTCACTGAGCAAGATCCAAGCCAATGTGATCCTGCCGGGGCACGGCCCAGCGCTGCGCATGTCCTTGGCGGAAGCCGTCGCCGCCCTGCGCACCTAGGAACGCAGAACGCCCGTTTCGATGGCTCGCTGCGCATTCGACGTTTCCAACCATCGAATCCGCAGCAAGCCGTCGAAACGGGCGCCAGGGGCCTGCAGCTACATGTGCACGTGCAAGCGCCGCGCTGCCTCCGAGATGGACCCTGTCAGTGACGGGTACACCGTGAAAGCACTTGCGACGTCGTCCACGTGCAGTTTCTGCGTGACGGCCACGGAGATCGGGAAGATGAGCTCGGAAGCGTTGGGGCCAACCACTACGCCACCGATCACGGTGCCGGAACCCTTGCGGGCGATGATCTTGACGAAGCCATCCTTGGTGTTGCGCATCTTGGCGCGGGCGTTGCTGAGCAGCGAGAGCATCACGACGTCGCCCTGGTACTTGCCGGAGGCGAGGTCGGCCTCGGAAACGCCCACGGACGCGATTTCCGGGGAGGTGAAGATGTTGGACGCCACCTGGTTGAGCTTGAGCGGCTTCACGCCATCACCCATGAAGTGGGCAACCGCGATGCGGCCCTGCATGGCAGCGACGGACGCCAGCGCGAACACGCCGGTGCAGTCTCCGGCAGCGTAGATGTTGGGGGCAGTGGTGCGCGAAACACCATCCACCTTGATGTGCCCGGACTCCGTCAAGGTCACCCCGGCTTCCTCAAGCCCGATTCCCGCTGTGTTGGGGATGGAACCCACGCACACCAGGCAGTGCGAGCCCGTAACCACCGATCCGTCACCCAAAGTGACCTTCACGCCGTCGTCCGTCCGTTCAACTGCGTTGGCGCGCGACCGGGACAACACGCGTACGCCCCTGCGCTCGAACACGCCTTCCAGCAGTTTGGCAGCGTCCGTGTCCTCACCGGGGAGGACCTGGTCGCGGCTGGAAATCAGCGTGACCTTGGAGCCGAGGCCGTTGTAGGCAGATGCGAACTCAGCACCGGTTACACCGGAGCCCACCACGATCAGTTCCTCGGGCAATTCGTCGAGGTTGTAGATCTGGGCCCAGTTGAGGATGCGTTCGCCGTCGGGCTTGGCGGTAGGGAGTTCGCGCGGGTGCGCCCCCACCGCCAGCAGGATGGCATCGGCGTCGATGGTGCGGACGCCTTCAAGGGTCAGCACCTCAATGGTGTTGTTGTCCAGCAATTTGCCGGAACCGATCACAATCTCAACGCCGAGGCGCTCCAGCCCCGTGCGGATGTCGTGGGACTGTCCACGGGCCAGATCCAGGACGCGATCGTTGATGTGCTTCAGGTCGGCGCGGGGCTTGGAGCCGCCACCGTCACCGTCGAATTTGACGCCCAACTCGTCCGCCTCACCGACGCGGGTCATGAGGTCGGCGGTGGCGATAAGGGTTTTGGAAGGCACGACGTCGGTCAGCACGGCGGAGCCGCCAAGGCCTGCCCGCTCGATGATGGTGACTTTTGCGCCAAGGGACGCGGCCACCATGGCGGCTTCATATCCTCCGGGACCACCTCCCAGAATCGCGATACGGGGGGAACTGAAGTCAACTTGGGTGGTCACAATCCTCAATTCTCGCTCATTGCACGGCAGGCTGCCAGTCAGCCAAGCCTCACCCGCCGGCGCGGACGGGTCCCTACCAAATTGCCGCACACGCAAGGTAGCTTGTACCAGTGAGTAACACTGAGCTGATGAACACAGACCCCTTCGAAGCTGCGCGGGCCGCGGCGGACTTCATCGCCGCCGAGACCGGCGTAGAGTCCCACGACGTAGCCTTGGTGCTCGGTTCCGGCTGGGCCGAAGCTGCCGATCTCATTGGCGAAACCACCGCCACCTTGAATGCCTCGGAGGTTCCCGGTTTCCATCAGCCTTCCGTTGTGGGCCATGTGGGAACCATCCGCTCCGTCCTGACCAAGGAAGGCAAGCGCGCCCTGGTCCTCGGAGCCAGGACGCACTACTACGAAGGCAAGGGTGTCCGGTCCGTGGTCCATGGCGTGCGCACCGCCGCAGCCGCGGGCTGCAAGACGCTGGTCCTCACCAATGGCTGCGGTGGCCTCAATGAGGAGTGGACCCCGGGCACGCCTGTTCTCATCAGCGACCACATCAACCTGACCGCCACGTCCCCGCTTGAGGGCGCCACTTTCGTGGACCTCACGGACCTCTACTCCTCACGCGTCCGGCAGCTGGCCCGCGAGGTGGATCCTTCACTGCAGGAGGGTGTCTACGCCCAGTTCAGCGGCCCCCACTACGAGACGCCTGCCGAGGTCCAGTACGCCAAGCGCATCGGCGCTGACCTCGTGGGGATGTCCACGGCGTTGGAAGCCATCGCCGGACGCCATGCAGGCATGGAGGTCTTCGGCATCTCGCTGGTCACCAACCTTGCCGCGGGCATCAGCCCGGTTCCGCTGAGCCACTCCGAGGTCCTCGAAGCCGGCCAAGCGGCGGGCAAGCGTATTTCCACGCTGCTGGCGGAGATCATCGCGAAGCTCTAAGGCAGCGCTAGCCCTTTACCGGCCCCTGGGTCGGAATCGTTGGACCAACGCTGACCACTACCCCGTTGCTGGACACGCCTTCCACCGTGGCCGTGATGGTCACCTGCCCTTGCACGGGGCCTCCCCGCACCAACCCATTGCTGACGGTGGCGATGACCGGGCGGCTTGACGCCCATGTAACGACCGGCTTGCCGGGTTTGCCGTCGCTGTACGTGACGGTGGCGGTCAGTTGGACGGTGGCGCCCGGTTCGAGTGCGTGCGGGCCAGCAGGACCCACGACGACGCGAATCACCGCATGCTCCACGGTCACCTTCGATTGCGCTTTCCATTCCTTGCCATCCGCGTCCACGTGCTTGGCTTCGATGAGCACTTGCCCTATGCCCTGCGCGGTCAGGAGTCCGGAGGCGGAGATTGTTGCGATCTTCGGGTTGCTGGTGGACCAGGTCACGTTGGACTCGGGTTTGGTGGACCCGTCCGTGTACGAGGCCACTGCGGTCATTTGGTGCGTCTGCCCTTGTTTGATCGTGAGTTCCGCGGGCTCAATCGCCAGGCCGGAGAGCTTGGCCGGCGGTGCCGGGGTGACGGTGATGCGTGCGGTGGCTTCGAATCCATCCTGCGATGCGGAGATGATGGCCGTGCCCGGAGCTGCGGCGGTGACCAGGCCGTCGCCGTCCACGGTCGCAATGCCAGGATCACGGGACCCCCAAATAGCTGTGACGTTGAGCCTTCCGAGTGACCCATCGCTGTACGTTCCCTCGGCGACGAGCGGTACCTTGCCTCCAGGATTTGTTTCAGCGTCACCAGGAGTGATGCGCAGGGCCGTGAGCGAGGCCGTTCCCGGCGGGGTGACCTTGAGCTCGAAGCGTCCGGAGACGCCGTCGACCGTTGCTGTCAGGCCAGCGACACCCGGCGCGACCGCCGTCGCCTGGCCATCGGCGGTGGTTTCGGCCACCGCGAGGTTGTCCGAGGCCCACTCGACGCCTTCCTGTAACGGGCGCCGCGTGCCGTCGCTGTAGGTCGCTTCCGCGGACAACTGAAGGATGGCCCCGGGGTGGAGCGAGCTCGCCGGAGCGCTCACGGCGATGGATTCCAGCACTGCTGGTTGCCTGTCAAGGAGCACGCGGACAGCCACCAGCCCGGCCGCCACGAGCACCGCGGCCACGACGACCACCACCCAGGTTCGTACCAGCCTTCGCCGGATAGTGGACATGCCTTCGCCCAACGCCCGGTCCAGATCGGCCGGGTGGGTCTGCGCATGAAGCGCAGCCTCGGACAACAACCGCTCCCGCAGCGCGTCCCTCACGGCCGGCCTTCTTCCAACGCCAGGCGGTTGGTTTTCTCTTCGGCGGCCGCCAAGGACTTGCCCACTTCCAGGGCGGGACGATCAGTCATCCCCGCAATCTCGCCAACGGTCAGGTTCGCGAAGACATGAAGCACGACGGCGACCCTCTCGTCGTACGGCAACCGCGCCAAGGGAGCCTTGCCGTTTTTTGTGTCTTTGCCGGCCTTAGGCTTCTTCGTCTGGTCGGCACGACTCTGCAGCCAATGTTCGTGCTTCTTCAGCAGCTCCACGAAGACGCACAGCGTGTAGACGCGCAACTGGGGCGTCACCGGCCCCTTCCACGCATTGGTGGACTGGGACCACGCCGCCTCCAGCAAGCGGCGTGCAGTTTCCGGGTTGTCGCAGAGCAAGTGGGCACAGTACTCCATGTCCCCCCTCTGCCGTTCGAAGACGCTGCGGAGCTCGTCTTCGCGGTCTTTGAGGGCGGGCGCGAGTTTGATGCTGGGGGAAGCCCCCAGTTCGATTTCCCTGATGGCCGGCATGAGGACGGCAACGGCCAGGGTCAACAGGCCTGCCCCAATGGGGACGGCGGACAAAAGATCCGGAACCAGCCAGCCTGCCACGATCGCTGCCAACGCAAGGATCGCGAGGACCAGCCGCAATGGAGTCAGGGAGGACCGCCAACGCCGCTTTGGTAACTCACACATGCTGCACCAGCTCACACCAGGCGGGGTCCGGCTCGCAGGGGTGCGCCGGAATCGCTACCACATTTTACGTCCACCGATTGGACTTTTAGAAGGAGTTTCCCGGTGGGGACTGCCGCATAAGCCAGGAAATGCGGGGCGTCAAGTCAAACGGACCCCACGTAAACGCACAGTTAATTCTCAGAATAAGTCAGTTTTATTTCGACATATTTGATCGAGGCGCCGGACTGTGGCACGCGCGCGCATTGGACAATGTAAACGCTTGCACACATATGTCTGACAAGTGATTTAAGGCCGTGAAATGTTGTTTGATTTGATCCCTCACACGTGTTTAGCGTGGGAGTCGTTCCGGTAAGTCGACGTACTGGAACCACCGCGGCGAGAACCCCAAAAGGGATCGCCGCACCTCGAAACGATGGCGTCCCTCGAAGACGCCTTCAGCGGATCGACGGACGCCGGAGTTGATAAGCACTCCACGAAGTCCAACACTCCGCGAGAAGAGCAAGCATGAACACGCACTCAACCCCAACACGGCCGCGCCGCCGTCTGCGACAGGCAGCCGCCCTCGCAGCCGCAGCCAGCGTTGCCGGCAGCATCCTGCTGGTGACCCCGGCCGCGCAGGCCAACCTGCCGGCCGACCCGCCGTCGAACACCATGCCGGCACCCACGCCCGGCTTCCCACTGCCCTCCGTCCACACGCAGGAGGCGTACGACCCCGCCGCCGACTTCACGTCCAAATGGACCCGGGCAGACGCCAAGCAGATCATGGCACAGAGCAACACCAACGTTGCTCCGGGCCAGAACTCCATGAGCCCGGACGTCACCATGCCGGAAATCCCCAAGGACTTCCCCGCCATGAACGACGACGTCTGGGTCTGGGACACTTGGTCCCTGACAGACGAGAACGCGAACCAGATCAGCTACAAGGGCTGGGACGTTATCTTCTCCCTGGTAGCTGACCGGCACGCCGGCTACGGCTTCGACCAGCGCCACTGGAACGCCCGGATCGGGTACTTCTTCCGCAAGACCAACGCCGATCCGGCCAAGGACAAGTGGAACTACGGCGGACACCTGTTCCTGGACAACACGTCCATCGGCAACACCGAGTGGTCCGGCTCGACGCGCCTCATGCAGGGCAACAAGATCAACGTCTTCTACACGGCAACCACGTTTTACGACGTCGCTGAGCGCAACGCAGGTGGCGGCGGCATCGCTCCGGATGCTGTCATCGCCAAGGCCCTGGGCAACATCCACGCCAACCAGGACGGCGTGACCTTCGACGGCTTCGAGCACACCAAGCTGCTGGAGCCGGACGGAAAGATGTACCAGAACAAGGCCCAGAACCCGGGCTTCGCGTTCCGTGACCCGTACACCTTCGCGGACCCGGCGCACCCGGGCAAAACCTTCATGGTCTTCGAAGGCAACACCGGCGGCAACCGCGGCGACTACAAGTGCAAGCAGGAAGACCTGGGCTACCGTCCGGGCGATCCTCACGCCGAGACCGTGAACCAGGTCAACACCACCACCGGCGCCTGGTACCAGACCGCCAACGTGGGCCTGGCAGTTGCAGACAACAAGGACCTCACCAAGTGGAGCTTCCTGCCCCCGATCCTGTCCGCCAACTGCGTCAACGACCAGACTGAGCGCCCGCAGATCTACATCCAGAACGAAAACGGCAAGAACAAGTACTACCTGTTCACCATCAGCCACCAGTTCACCTACGCGGATGGCATGCGTGGCCCGGACGGCGTCTACGGCTTCGTGGGCAACGGCGTTCGCTCCGACTTCCAGCCGGTGAACAACAGCGGCCTGGCCCTGGGCTCCCCCACGGACCTGAACATGCCGGCCAACGCGCCGGAGGGTCCGGACCCGCGCCAGAACGGCCGTCAGTTCCAGGCTTACTCGCACTACGTACAGCCTGGCGGTCTCGTGCAGTCGTTCATCGACAACGTGGACGGCGTCCGCGGCGGCTCCCTGTCCCCCACCGTGAAGATGAACTTCCAGGGTGGCGTGACGCAGGTTGACCGCACCTTCGGCAAGAACGGCCTCGGCCCGTTCGGCTACCTGCCCACCAACCTCCGCGTTGGCGGCGAAGGCCTTTACAAGTAGGCCGCAACACCCCCGGCCTTTAGGCCACGGCGGGGGTGCGGGCTCCATAAGGGCCGGCACCCCTGCAACTCCCCAACCCCAGGATCTCTCCCCATGACTTACCCCAATCCCCGCCTGTCCCGCCGTCATCTGCTGGCCGCAAGTGCCGCCGTCGTGGTCGCCTTTTCCGCCGCTGCCTGCACTGCTCCAGCACCTGAAAGCCCGACGTCGGTGCCCGCCCCGGGCGGGCACCGGCCATCCGCTTCGGATCCATGGCGGCCGGCAGCCCACCTGACTGCTGAAAAGAACTGGCTCAACGATCCCAACGGCCTCGTTTACCACAATGGGACCTACCACGCCTTCTACCAGTACAACCCTCGGGGAAACTCGTGGGGCAACATGTCCTGGGGCCACTCCACCAGCACGGACCTGGTGCACTGGGAACAGCAGGCTGTTGCCATGGAGGCAAGCCCGCAGGAGGAAATCTTCTCCGGTTCGATCGTGATGGATAAGAACAACGCGTCCGGGCTGGGGTCCGCCCAGAACCCACCCATGGTGGCCCTCTACACCAGTGCATATGGAAAGAACGGCGCACTCCCCCAAGGTGCCCAGGCACAGTCCGTGGCCTTCAGCCTGGACAACGGAAGCACCTGGCAGAAGTACAAGGGCAACCCGGTCCTGAACCTGGCGCCTACCAACAACAACTTCCGCGACCCCAAGATCACCTGGTACGAGCCCGGCCGATACTGGGTGATGACCACAGTCGTGGCGGACGCGCAGGTAGTGAAGATGTTCAAATCCACGGATCTTCTGCACTGGGACTTCCTCAGTGATTTCTCCGGGGTTGGCGCCCAGGGCGGACTCTGGGAGGTGCCGGAACTCGTCCAGATGGACGTAGAAGGCTCCACTGCGAAGAAGTGGGTCATGCTGCTGAGCATCAACCCCGGCGGCATCGCGGGCGGCTCAGGCATGCAGTACTTCGTCGGCGAATTCGACGGCACCCGTTTTACGGCTGAAAACGCCGCGCCCGCCGATGCTCCGCTCACCGAATCCCAGTGGCTGGACCATGGCGCCGACTACTACGCGGCAAACTCCATCTCCGGAGCACCTGGCGGCAAGCCCGTGCTCCTTGGCTGGATGGGCAATTGGGATTACGCCCAACACGTTCCCACCACGCCGTGGCGCGGGTCCATGGCAATCCCCCGCGAACTCACCCTGGTCCGGGGCGAAAAGCGCTTGGAGCTCCGCTCGGCCATCGCCACCCAGGCCCTTAACACCATGGCTGACAGTTCCGGTGGTGAGGTGAAGAGCAAAAACCTCACCGTCGGGCGGGAGGCGCAGGATCTTGGCACGGATTTCTCCGCCCGTACGCAGCTCATTGACCTCGAAATGGACCTTACCTCGGCGCGGGAAGCAGGAATTCTTCTTCGTCGATCGGCTGATGGGAGCGCTAGCCTGCGCATCTCCTACAACAAGGAAAACCGCACGGTAAAGGTTGACCGTTCCAAGGCAGGGACCAGCAATTTCTCCGAGAAATTCAGCCCCTATCATGAGGTTGCCCTACCCTCCTCCGGCAGCGACAGCAAGGTCCACCTGCGTATCCTCCTTGATTCCTCGTCCGTGGAGGTCTTCGCCCAGGATGGGGCGGCAGTTATTTCGGACATCTTCTTCCCGGATTGGGACAACACGGGAACTTCTGTGTTCAGCATGGACGGGGACACGGACTTCACCATCCAATCCCGCGCCCTTTAAAGCAACGCGGGGTCAGATACGGCCCATTGCGACCAGATTTATGGGCCATATCTGACCCCGCGTTGCCCTTGACGTGGGCAATGAGGATAGTTTTGTCCCTATGACATCAAGCGATGCCGCCCTTAACCAGCTGCTCACCGACGCCCGCGAATGGGCTTCCCACGATCCGGACCCCACGACGTCGGCAGCTCTCCTTGAGCTCACCGACCTCGCCAGCGGCGGTGACGCAGGAGCAGTCCAGGAACTGGGCGACAGCTTTAATGGCACCCTGCAGTTTGGCACCGCCGGCCTTCGAGCTGCCCTCGGACCAGGCCCCAACCGGATGAACAGGGTGGTGGTCCGCCGGGCAGCGGCCGGCTTGGCTGCTTTCCTGGCCGAAGTGGTAGCCGCAGCTGCGCCGGGTACCCGGCCACGCGCCGTCGTCGGCTTTGACGCCCGCTACAACTCGGACATCTTCGCGCAAGAGACGGCCGCAATCTTTACGGCAGCAGGCATTGAAACCTTCCTGATGCCGGCAGCGCTTCCGACGCCGTTGCTCGCCTACGCGGTCAGGTCACTGGATTGCGACGGCGGTGTCATGGTCACAGCGAGCCACAACCCGCCGCAGGACAACGGTTACAAGGTCTATCTGGGACGCCATGCAGTATCTGAAAGCGGGCGCGGTTCCCAGATCGTGGCGCCGTACGATGCTCAGATTGCCGAAAAGATTGAGGCCGTGGGCGCGTTGGAGTCGATCACGCTGGCAGACGATGGCTGGACTGTCCTGCCCACCTCCATCACCGCTGACTACCAAGCCGCGATGGCAGGCTTGGTTGATGCAGAGCACTTCCCCGCCCGGGACCTGAAGGTCGTCCTGACCCCCATGCATGGCGTGGGTGGTGAAACAGCCGTATCCGTGCTGAACGCAGCCGGCTTCGCAAATGTCACGCTCGTGGCGGAACAGGCCGAGCCGGATCCTGATTTCCCCACGGTCGCGTTCCCCAACCCGGAAGAGCCCGGCGCCCTGGACCTGGCGCTTGCGGCTGCTGCGGACCTGGGTGCCGACATCGTCCTGGCCAACGATCCCGACGCCGATCGGGCGGCGGTCGCTGCGGTTGACCCTGCAACGGGAGCCTGGCGGATGCTGCGCGGGGACGAAGTGGGTGCGCTCCTGGGCGCCCATATCGTTGCGCGAATGGCCGCCGGTGCCGGCGAAGAACCCCGGGCAGGCGTCTTCGCCAACTCAATCGTGTCCTCGCGGCTGTTGTCACGCATTGCGGCTGCGGCGGGCTATGCCCATGAGGAAACGCTCACGGGCTTCAAGTGGATTTCGCGCGTCCCGGGACTCACCTATGGGTACGAGGAAGCGCTGGGTTATTGCGTGGCCCCGGATCTGGTCCGGGACAAGGACGGCATCTCGGCGGCGGTGTTGATCGCGGAATTGGCGGCAACCGCAAAGGCCGAGGGCAAGACGGTCTTCGACACCCTGGATGAGCTGTACCTGGTGCACGGGCTTCATGCGAGTGACCAGCTGAGCATCCGCGTGGCGGACCTGGGGCTCCTGGACGCCATGATGAACCGCCTGCGGGTCAACCCGCCGGAAGCGTTTGGAGGCTCCGCCGTCGAGGTTTTCACCGATCTTGCCGAAGGCAGCGAATCCTTGCCGCCCACGGACGGGCTTTTGTATCTCACACGGGACCAGAGCCGCGTGATCATCCGGCCCAGCGGCACCGAACCAAAGCTCAAGTGTTACCTGGAGGTGATCCAGGCTGTGGAGTCGGCGGCAGAGCTTCCTGCTGCACGCCAAGCAGCGCGGACATCCCTGGACGATGTCCTTGGGGATGTCCGCGAAGCGTTGGGTTTGTAGCCGCCGGAGTCCGGCGTTTTAGAGTTCAACCTCGATGTAGCCATCCACAAGGCGGGTGGCAAAAGTTGCGAGCTTAAGGTTGGGGTCGGTGAAGCACTCACCGGTTTCGAGGTCGTAAACCTCCTTGTGCAGCGGCGACGCAATGGTCGGCCGGCTGCCGCGGGACCCGATAATGCCGCGGGCCATGACGTTGGCCAGGGTGGCCGGGTCCTGCTGTGCGACGGCGAAGACTTCGCCGGGTGCGATGCGGAACAACGCTACCTGGCGGCCCTCGATCAATGCCGCTTCGCCCCAGGCCACTTCGAGTTCATCCACTGCGCACACACGGTGCCATTCGCCAACGGCGGTAGTAGTCAGCTCGTCGGCACGGTCCAGAATTACGGTCATTTCAGCCCCTCTCACTGTGTCCGGGCGCTGGCAATTTCCACCTTCACTCCCCCGGACCGGGCCACGCTTGCGGCCACTCTTCAAAGCTAGGGCGCGGGTGTTTCATCGGGGGTCCGCATTTGTGTCCGGTGCGTAAAAGAGACCTCACACCTTGCGAAATGCGTTCGTGATGCAGAAGTTAAGATCACGAAACAAAGGGGAAACTGAAGCGAAACTGCCCGTCCCTAGGCTGGAAGCACAAGTTGCGGAGATCCGTCTGCAACATCTGCGAAAGGCCCACCAGTGACCGGACACACTTCAAGTACAGAGAACCCGCGCCGCATCGTTGTCGTCGGAGGCGGCCCTGCGGCCCACCGTTTCGCCGACGCAATGTACAACCGCGGTCTTGAAGGCTGGCAGGTTACGGTTCTGACCGAAGAGGCGCACCTACCCTACGACCGCGTTGCCTTGAGCAAGGCGCTGACGGAAACCGACGTGGACCTCACCCTGGGCGATGCTGCCATGTGGGACCACGAGGCCCTGACGCTGAAGACCGGCGAGCGCGCAGTCAAGATTGATTCCGTCGCCAAGAGTGTCCTCACCGCGGCGGGCAACAAGTACGAATACGACCACCTGGTGGTTGCCTCTGGTTCGGATGCAGCCCGGCTCCCCATCCCTGGCTCCGAGCACACCCACGTTTACCGCACGCTCGAGGACGTTTGGGCGATTAACAAGGCCATTGCGGAGCTCCGCGAAAAACTGGGCCGCAAGGTTAACGCGGTCACCATCGGCGGTGGCTTGCTGGGCCTTGAATCCGCTGCAGGCACCGAGCAGCTGGGTGCCACGCCGATCGTCATCAACGGTGCGCCGTGGCTCATGAACACGCAGTTGGATGAAGGCGCCGGCCAGGCACTTGGCCGCCTGATCGAGGCGAAGGGCTTCGAAGTCCACGGTGGTGTCTTCCCGTCCGAGGTACTGACGGACGACGACGGCCAGGTCACCGGCGTCCTGATGGCAGATGGCCGCACTATTGATGCGGACCTCGTGATCGTGGCTATCGGTGTAAAGCCGCGCGATGATCTCTTCCGCGCAGCTGAGGGCGAAGAGCAGCTGTTTAGCCTGGGCCAGCGCGGCGGCGTGGTGATCAACGATTTCTGTGCCACCGAGGTGGACGGTATTTGGGCTATCGGTGAAGTGGCCAACTTCGAGGGCATGTGCCTGGGCCTCGTTGCTCCGGCAAACACCATGGCCGAGATCGTTGCCGACCGCCTGCACGGCGGCGAGGCGACGTTCCCGGGCTTCGACACGGCCACCAAGCTGAAGTTGTCCGGCGTGGATGTGGCGAGCTTCGGCGATGCCTTCGCCAGGACTGAGCACTCCCTCGAAATCGTCTACGCAGACCCCGCCCGTGGCGTTTACCAGAAGATCGTCACCACTGACGATGCCAAGACCCTCCTGGGCGGCATCTTCGTCGGCGATGCTTCGCCTTACATGAGCCTGCGTCCGCTGCTGGGACGTGAATTGCCTGCCGAGCCCGGCGCCTTCCTGAGCGCTGCCGGTGGCGGAGAGGCTCCGGAAACCGAGCTGCCTGACGATGCAATCCTGTGCTCCTGCAACAACGTGTCCGCCGGAACCATTCGCGACACCATCAATGGGTGCGGTGCCTGCGAAGGCAACGCCCCGGTCCAGGAACTCGGTGAGGTCAAAGCCTGCACGCGTGCCGGCACCCAGTGTGGTTCCTGCGTCCCCATGCTGAAGAAGCTCCTCGAAGGCGAACTGAAGAAGTCCGGCATCGAGGTTTCCAAGGCCCTGTGCGAACACATCAGCCTGTCCCGCCAGGAGCTGTTCGACGCCATCCGTGTCCTGGAACTTACCTCCTTCGAAGACATCATGGCCAAGTACGGCACGGGTGCTGGTTGCGATATCTGCAAGCCGACCATCGCCTCCATCCTGGCCAGCCAGCACTCCGCCTACGTCCTGGATGCCGGCCGTGGTTCCCTGCAGGACACCAACGACCGCGCCTTGGCGAACATGCAGAAGGACGGCACCTACTCGGTGGTACCGCGTATTGCCGGTGGTGAAATTACTCCCAAGGGTCTCGGTGTCATCGCAGCGGTCGCGGAAAAGTACAACCTGTACACCAAGATCACCGGTGGCCAGCGTATCGATATGTTCGGTGCGCGCCTGGAGCAGCTGCCGGACATCTGGAAGGAACTGGTTGATGCCGGCTTCGAATCCGGCCAGGCCTATGGCAAGAGCCTGCGCACGGTGAAGTCCTGCGTTGGGTCCACGTGGTGCCGCTTCGGCGTCCAGGATTCCGTAGCCATGGCCATCGCCCTGGAACTGCGCTACCGGGGCCTGCGCAGCCCGCACAAGCTGAAGATGGGCGTGTCCGGTTGCGCCCGCGAATGCGCGGAGGCCCGCGGCAAGGACGTCGGCGTCATCGCCACGGCTGACGGCTGGAACCTGTACGTCGGCGGCAACGGTGGTGCTACCCCGGCACACGCACAGTTGCTTGCCAAGGACCTGGATGACGAAACACTGCTGAAGTACATCGACCGCTACCTCATGTACTACATCCGTACCGCCGACCGCCTGCAGCGCACCGCGCGTTGGCAGGAAGAGCTCGACGGCGGCATCAAGCACGTCGAGGAAGTAGTGGTGCACGACTCGCTTGGCATCGCCGAGGAGCTTGAAGCGGCCATGGCCAAGCACATCGACACCTACGAGGACGAGTGGGCTGAGACCTTGAAGGACCCGGAGCGCCTCCGCCGTTTCCGTTCCTTCGTCAACGCCCCCAACCAGAAGGACGAGTCCATCTCCTTCGTTCCGGAGCGGGGCCAGATCCGCCCTGCGACGAACGAGGAAAAGGGCGGCGTGCTCATCGCCTCCACCATCCCGATCCGCCGCGAAGCTGTCGGCGCAGAACCCGTCGGCGCAGAGAAGTAGGGGAACCCATGCAGCTCACCATTGATCTCACAGGCCGCGACGTCCTCGTCACGGGATCCGAAAAAGCCGCCCGCCAGGCCGTCCGCCGCTACGAGGCTGCCGGGGCCAACGTTTACCGCCTCAGCACCCCTGCCGGCGCACCCGGCGACGGACCTCTGCCCGAGCGTCCGTTCCTGGTAGCAGTGGTGGACGACGGCGACGCCGGTTGGGAGCCTTTGGTTGAACGCTGCGGCGGTGCCGGTATTCCGGTAGCTTTCGAGCCGGCACCAGGCATCGAGGGGCACGTGACCCTGGTGGGCGGTGGTCCGGGCGCCCTGGATCTTCTCACGGTTGGTGCGGTGGACGCCCTCCGCGATGCCGACGTCGTGTTTTACGATCGCCTGGCCCCGTACCAGGAGCTGGCCGACCTGACGTCCGGCGAGTTGGTGGACGTTGGAAAGCAGCCCGGGCACCACAAGGTTACGCAGCGTGACATCGAGAAACTCATGGTGGAAGCTGCGCTCCTGGGCAAGAACGTGGTCCGGCTCAAGGGCGGCGATCCGTACGTCTTTGGCCGCGGCGGGGAAGAAGTGGCAGCTTGCGTTGCCGCTGGCGTTCCCGTCCGCGTAGTCTCCGGCGTTACGAGCGCTATCTCTGTTCCGGCTGCAGCGGGAATTCCGGTAACGCACCGCGAGGTAAGCCACATGTTCACCGTGGTTTCCGGACACGCCCCGCTGACTGAGAAGGAACACACGCACCTGGCAGGACTCGGCGGCACGATCGTGGTCCTTATGGGCATCGGAACCCTCCCGCAGCTTGCCGCCGGTTTGCGCCGGGCGGGCATGGGGGCGGACATGCCGATGGCCGTTGTGGAGCGCGGCTACCGCCCGGGCCAACGCACCACCATCGCCGATCTGGGTACGATCGAAACGGCAGCCACAGGTTGCAGCAACCCGGCCGTGCTGGTCATAGGCGAGGTGGTCCGGGTGGCTGAAGCCAACCGTAATCATGCCGAAGCATCCGCTGAACTGAGCCGACTCGCGGCTTCGCTCCTTGAAGCCTGAAAGTAAATCAATGACTGTTGCACGTGCCCTTGAAATCCAAGACGTCACAACCGCCACGGACGTTTCAGAAGCTACCGAAGCGCCCTTGGACGGGTTCCGCATCGGCGTTACCTCGCATCGCCGTTCCAGGGACCTCATCGAGGCCCTGGAACGGCGCGGTGCGAGCGTGCTCCATGCCCCGGCCTTGAAGATCGCGCCCGTGCAGGAGGACATGGTCCTCATCGAGGACACCCGCACCATCATCGCCGCCAAGCCGGATATCTGCATCGCCACCACGGCCTATGGCATGCGCCGCTGGTGCGAGGCGGCGGACTCCTTCGGCATCGGCGAGCAACTCCTGGAAACACTCTCGGCCTGCCGCATGTTCGTTCGGGGACCCAAAGCGCGCGGTGCCGTCCGCGCGGCCGGCCTTGCCGACGTCGGAATCAGCAGTGACGAAACCACAGCGACACTTGTGGACATGCTCCTGGCGGAGGGTGTCCGGGGCAAGACGGTTGCTGTGCAGCTGCACGGGTACACCGATGTACGCCAGCTGGAGCGCCTACGAATGTCCGGCGCCACAGTCCTCACGGTGACGCCATACCGCTGGGTCAAGCCCGACGGCGAGGACAAACTCCCGCGCCTGATCGAGGCCGTGTGCAACGGCAACCTTGACGTCCTGACCTTCACCAGCGCCCCAGCAGTGGACGCAATGTGGAGCACGGCGCATGAGATGGGCCTGTACCGTCAGCTCATCGAGGCGCTCAAGGGGCCCGTCACGGTTGCCGCCGTCGGGCCCGTCACGGCACAGCCACTGGTCGACGCCGGCCTGACGCCACTCATTCCCGACCGTTACCGCATGGGCGCACTCATTCGCCTGGTGACGGAGCACCTGTCCTTGAACCACGTGCGCCGCTTGGAAACCAAGAGCGCCACCATCGAACTCCGCGGACGCTGCCTGCGGATCAACGGCGAAGTAGTGGAACTCGCTCCGGCGCCCCTGCTCTTGCTCCGGGCCCTGCTGGGCGCCGGTGGCGCGGTGCTGTCCCGTGAATCGCTCTCGGACCTCCTGGACCTCCGCGGTTCCGTGCACGCCCTGGACATGACAGTCAGCCGGCTGCGCTCCTCGCTTCCGGACGGCAAGCTCATAGAAACGGTCGTGAAGCGGGGGTACCGGCTGCGGGCCTAGGTTCCCTGGGTTCCCTAGCCCGGGGCAAGCCCGCCCGCAGACCTTTGCTCAACAAGGCACCGCAACGTCCAGGACGTTGCGGTGCCTTTCGCCTTTAAGGGCGTGCACCTGTCCTTGACAGTTGCAAAACGTTTTAGGTAATGTGATCCAAACAACATTCAAAACGTTTTGCAAAGGGCTGTCGATGACGACGAAGGTAGGAATCCGCGAAGTGGCGAAGGCTGCCGGCGTTTCAATCACCACTGTTTCCCATGCGCTCAACGACGCCACCAGCGATCGCGTGAACCGCAAAACGCAAGAACATGTCCGGGCGGTGGCCAAGGATCTGGGCTACACCCCCAATCGCCTGGCCAGCGGACTGCGGAACCAGCGTTCGCAGATCATTGGCCTCGTCAGTGATCAAATCACCACCACGCCCTTTGCCGGGGCCATGATCCGTGGCGCCCAGGAAACCGCTTATCAGCGGGGCTACCTGCTGATGGTGCTCAATTCGGGGCTTGACAACGATCTTGAGAAGCACGAAATCCAAACCCTCCAGCAACATCAGGTGGACGGGATCGTTTACGCCCGGATGTACCACCAGGGCGTCACGGTTCCCGAGGAGCTTTACGAAGTCCCCACGGTCCTGCTGGACGCGGCCTCCGCTGACAGTTCAATCTCCTCAGTGGTCCCGGATGAAATCGCCGCCGCGGAAAGCGCGGTGGAAATCCTGGCTGCTGCAGGGCATACAAGGATCGGGATGATCAACAATATTGACGACATCCCGGCCACGCACGGACGGCTGGAGGGCTACCGAAACGCCCTCCTTCGCAACGGGCTGCCGGAAGATCCACGGCTGGTCGCCTCCGCGGTCTCGGACACTGTCGGCGGCAGGCAGGCAGCGGCACAACTGCTGTCTTTACCTGATCGGCCCACTGCCCTGTTCTGCTTCAACGACCGCATGGCCATGGGCGCCTACCAATCAGCTTCGGCAGCAGGCCTTCGCATCCCGGAAGACCTCTCAGTGGTGGGAATGGACAACCTCGAACTCATCGCAGATGCGCTGTGGCCAGGGCTGACCACTGTTGCCCTTCCGCATTACGAGATGGGGTGCTGGGCCGTTACGCGGCTCCTGGACGACATTGAAAAACCCGGCACGCCGCCGGGGCAGAAAAAACTCATCTGCCCCGTCATCGAACGGGGTTCGGTGGCACCGCCACGCTGACATAAACCACCAACCCACACGAAACACCACGTCACAACACCGGAAGTCCGCAAGAAGAGGGGCGCAGCCGTTGCAGCGGCTGCGCCCCGAAGGACCCGGGCCAATCATCCACACCCAAAATCAGCAGAAAGATTGAGAATCATGAACAAACGATTCACGCGGATCCTGGCAACCAGCATAGCTGCGGCGGCCCTCGTCGGCAGCCTGGGCGCCTGCAGCAAGGGCAGTTCCTCGTCCTCAAGCGACGGCCCCAAAGAGATCACCATGTGGACCCACGCCGCCGGAAACCCGGAGGAACTGGCGGCGACCCAGGCGATCGTTGACTCCTATAACAAAAGCAGTGGCGCGAAGGCGCAGATCAAGGTGCAGGCCTTCCCGCAGGAGTCCTACAACGACTCCGTCGTAGGGGCGGCGTCAGCCGGGAAACTTCCCTGCATCGTGGACATTGACGGGCCCAACGTTCCCAACTGGGCATGGGCCAAGTACCTGGCGCCGCTGAAGCTGTCCGCGGACCTTTCCAAGAACCTCCCCAGCACTGTTGCCAAGTGGCAGGGCGAGACCTATGCGGTTGGGTACGGCGACGTCGCTTTGTCCATGTTTGCCCGCAAATCCGATCTCGCAGCGGCGGGCGTCCGCGTCGCCACCATTGAGAAGCCATGGACGAAGGACGAGTTCCAGGACGCGTTGACCAAACTCAAGGCACTGGGTAAATGGGATTACCCACTGGACATGGGTACTGCCGGAACCGGCGAATGGCTGCCCTATGCGTACTCGCCGTTCCTGCAGTCCTTCGGCGGAGACCTGATCAACCGCGGGGACTACCAGTCGGCCGACGGAGCCCTGAATGGCGATAAGGCTGTCGAATGGGCCAAGTGGTTCCGCGGGCTGGCGGATCAGGGCTTCATGGCGACGAAGAGCGGGAAAGATTCCACCCAGGACTTCCTGAACAACAAGAGCGGCCTCCTCTACACCGGCTCCTGGGCCGGAGACAAGGCCCGGGCTGCCCTGGGAGATGAACTGGTGGTCATGCCCAGCGTGGATCTGGGCAACGGTCCCAAGATCGGCGGAGCTTCCTGGCAGTGGGGCGTCACCAGCGGCTGCAACAACATGGATGCCGCGATGGACTATCTGTCCTATTCCTTGAAGCCGGAAAACGTGGCTTCCGTCATCAAGGCGACTGGAGGCATCCCGGCCACCAATGAAGCCGCGGCCCTGATTCCCGCATTCGCCGAGGGCGGTGCCAACCGTATCTTCATGGAGTTCTCGCGTCACTACGCGGTACTGCGGCCCGAAACCCCGGCTTACCCGTTCATCGCCACCGAATATGGCAAGGCTGTCCAGGACATCCTTGCCGGCGCGGATCCCAAGGCGGCCCTGGACAAGGCGGTCAAGGCGATTGACGCCAACATCAAGTCCAACGGCGGCTACAAGAACTAGCCGGCGGCAGCCGGACGGACGGGCGACGGCGGCACTCAGCCTGCCGCCGTCGTCGGACCTCCCGGCCCCCGACTGTCTACGGAGAACCCCATGACAACTACCCAAATTCCCCCAAGTCCTGGCCGCCGCGTGGCGGCCCCCGCCCCGGCGGCACCGCCCAGCAAACCCCACCGCCGGCCGCGCTACCTGCGCGAGCAGCTGAGCGGATGGGCAATGATTGCCCCCGCCGCAGCCCTGCTTCTGCTCTTTGTGTTCCTCCCCGCGATCCTGGGCTTCGGACTGGCCTTCACCAATGCCCGCCTTGTGTCACCGCGACCCGTTGAGTTTGTGGGTGCGGACAATTTCGTCCGCCTCTTCACGGATCCCACGTTCTGGCGCGCGCTGCTGAATGTCAGCTACTTCGCGGTTGTAGTGGTGCCCGTCCAGTCCGGCCTTGCCCTGGCGATGGCGCTCCTGATCAACAAGAAGTTCCGTGGGGTGAACTTCTTCCGCACCCTGTACTTCCTTCCGGTGGTGACGTCCATGGTGGTGGTGTCCCTGCTGTGGCTGTTCATGTACCGCAAGGACGGGCTGATCAATGAGTTCCTGTCCGCGGCCAGCTTCGGCCTGATTGACGGCCCGGACTGGCTCAACGATCCAGCCACATCCATGCCGGCCATCATCATCCTGTCCATCTGGCAGGCCGCCGGCTTCCACATGATCATCTGGCTTGCCGGCCTGCAGAGCATCTCCGGGGAACTGTACGAGGCAGCCCAGCTTGATGGGGCAAGCCGCTGGCACCAGTTCCGGTACGTGACCTGGCCGGGCCTCACGCACACTCGCACCCTGATCCTGGTGACCATCACCATCCAGGCGCTCGGGCTCTTCGACCAAGTCAGCGTCATGACCCAGGGCGGTCCGCTCGATTCCACCACCACCATCATTTTCGAGGCGGTGCGCTCCGGCTTCAAGCAGCAGGAAACATCCTATGCATCGGCCATCTCCCTCGTATTCTTCGTCCTTGTGCTGCTGATCTCCGCAGTGCAGCGCTACCTGACCCGAGAGAAGGACTGACATGAAAGAGACACTCACATCCAAGAGTCTCAGCGGTGCAGGGACCATGCTGGTGCGGATCCTGTTCGCCGTCGTCGCCGCATTCCCTCTCGTGTTCATGCTGGTGTCTTCACTCAAGCCGGACCAGCAGATCTTCGGGGACATGTCCTCGGTGGCAGCCTTCCTTCCCATCGGCAATATCTCGTTCGACAACTACGCTGCTGTGTTTGACCGTGTGCCTGCCGCCCGCTTCCTGATCAACTCCATCGGCGTTTCTGCTGTGACAGTGGTGTTGGGGATCTTCATCAACAGCCTCTGCGCCTTCGCCTTGTCCCGGATGCAGGTCCGCGGCAAGCGCATAGTGTTCACCGCGATCCTGGCCACGCTGATCGTCCCCTTCCAGACGCTGGCGCTGCCGCTGGTGTGGTGGGTGAACCAGTTGCCGTTCTTTGAGCTCAACGGGTTCAGCCTCGAGATCTCCAAGGGCTGGCTGGACACCTACCAGGTCCAGATCATCCCGTTCATCGCCAATGCGTTCTCCATCTACCTGTACCACCAGTACTTTGAGTCGATCCCGAAGGAACTGGATGAGGCCGCGAGGATTGACGGCGCTGGCTGGTTCAGGATCTACCGCCTGGTGGTGATGCCCCTGGCAGGCCCAGCGACAGCCACGGTGGCGATCCTGACGTTCCTGCCCGCCTGGAACTCCTACCTGTGGCCGCTCATGGTGGTCCAGTCCGAGGAGCTCCGGCCCGTCATGATCGGCATCCAATACTTCTTCCAACTCAACGTCTCCTGGGGCGAGGTCATGGCTTATGCCTCCCTCATCACCGTCCCGGTGGTGGTGCTGTTCATCGCGTTCCAGCGCTCCTTCATCAACAGCATCGCCTCCAGCGGCGTCAAGGGCTGACCCGCCTTGTCCCTCATGCGAAAGGGAAATACTCCCATGCACACAACCGCCGACCTCGACTGCCGGTACCGGCCCCAGTGGCACTACTCAGCGCAGCGCAACTGGCTCAACGACCCCAACGGACTCCTCTACTCCAAGGGCGTCTACCACCTCTTCTACCAGCACAACCCGGACGGCGATACGTGGGGCAACATGTCCTGGGGCCACGCCACCTCGGTGGACCTGCTGCGCTGGGATGAGCAGCCAGTTGCCATCCCCTGCGATGACGAGGAAGCCATCTACTCCGGCTCCGCTGTGGTGGATATCCATAACACGAGCGGTCTCGGCACCCCAGACAACCCGCCCCTCGTGGCGATCTATACGAGCGCCTACACCTCCGGCTCGCCCATGGCCGGCCTCCAGGCGCAGTCCCTTGCCTACAGCACGGACGACGGCGCCACCTGGACGAAGTACTCGGGAAACCCTGTGCTGGACAGGGCCTCCCCGGACTTCCGTGATCCGAAAGTCTTTTGGTACGACGGCGACGCCGGCAGTTACTGGGTCATGGTCGCCGTCGAAGCAGCCCGTCGTGAAGTCGTGCTCTACAGCTCACCGGACCTGCTGTCCTGGGAATACCTCAGCACCTTCGGTCCGGCGAACGCCACAGAAGGCGTGTGGGAATGTCCGGACCTGTTTGAACTTCCAGTGGACGGCGACGCCTCCAACACCCGGTGGGTTCTGGTGGTAAACCTCAGCCCGGGCGGTATCGCCGGCGGCTCCGGCGGCCAGTACTTCCTCGGAACGTTCGACGGCGTGACGTTCCATTCCGAAACAACCGTCACCGAAGGCCTCCAGGCTGACGACACCCGGATGGCCGAGTACGGCTGGCTCGACTGGGGCCGGGACTACTACGCCGCCGTGTCCTTCAGCAACGTACCCGGCGGACGCCGGCTCATGATCGGCTGGATGAACAATTGGCAGTACGCCGCTGAGACACCCTCAGACGGCTGGCGCAGCGCCATGTCGCTCGTTCGCGAAGTGAAGCTGGTTTCCCGAGGCGGGCGTCCCGTGTTGTTACAGGAGGCAATTGACCCTTTCGAAGACCATGCGACGGAGAATTTGGCACTGGGCCGGCAACGGCTGGAACCCGGCCTGACGTGGCTTCCCGAAGAGGTATCCGGGGACGTGCTAAGGATCGATGCCGAGTTCGAGCCCGGGCAGGCCGGAAGGGTCGGCATCGTGCTGCGGGCCGACCCCCGGCAAGGGGTCGCACCGGGCGGCTTTTCCGCAGGTATGGAGTGCACAGTGCTGGCCTACGACCCGGCGACGGGGGAACTCAGCCTGGACCGCACCGAATCCGGCAACGTCGGATTCGACGAGGCATTTCCTTCGGTGGATCGCGTTGCTGTACCTCTGGAAGATGGCCGGATACGGCTTCGCATCTTTGTGGACCGCTGTTCCGTCGAGGTCTTCGCCCAGGACGGCAGGGCGACCATCACCGACCAAATCTTTCCGGCGGACTCCAGTACGGCCCTTGCCCTCCTTGCAGAAGGTGAGGGGGCCAACCTGGTGAGCTTCGCCGTCGTGCAGTAACGGCAGCACCAACTACACGCGGGGTGCGGAAAGCCGGGCCACCTGGGCGGGTTGGAGGGGTCGTGTCGCGTGGCCTTGAAGGAGGAAGAACAGTCGGGCTGTTTCTTCTACTTCCTCAACAGCGTCCACCGCTTGTGGCAGGGAGGGCGCGGAAACGATCGGTCCGTGGTTGGCCAGCAGCAGGGCACGGCTCGATGCCGCAGCTTTTTGGGCCGTCACGCCCAAGCCCTCGTCGCCCGGCGCGAAATACGGCAACCGGACCAGCCGTCCAACCCTCATGACAAAGTAGGCCGTCAAAGGTGGCAGAACGTCTTCGTCATCCAGGTCCGCCAGGCACGAAAGGGCGGTGGCGTAGGTGGAATGCAGATGGACGGCGGCATGGTCCTGCGGCCTTGCCTTGTACATCGCCAAGTGAAGAAAGGCCTCTTTGGAGGGGCGGCCCCCGGACAGGTGTTCTCCGGTGCCGGAGACCATGGCCAGATCTTCGGTCCTGAGTTCGCCCAGGGAGGCGTTTGTGGGGGTGACCAGCATTCCGCCGTCCACCCGTAGGCTAAGGTTTCCGGATGTTCCCCGGGTCAGCCCCCTTTGGTGGAGGGACCTGGCCAACCGGACGAGCTCCTGGCGGCTGTCCATGCCGGTCATCGGAAATGGTCCCATGCATCAAGGAAGAGCCGCGCGTCTCCGAGGTTTCCGGATTTGAGCAGGATGGACAGCCCTGGTTCGGTCTCGGTTTTCAGCCATGGCACGCCGGGTGAGATTCCTTGCCGACGCGGGCTGTCGTGATGCCGAGCCTGCGGACCACGGCGCCGGAGGTTTCTCCGCCGGCGACGATGAGTTGCCGGCAGCCCATGCCGACGAGTCCTTCGGCGATCGCGGACAGGGCGTCTTCAGCTATTTCGGCGGCCCTGGCCTTGCCAAGATGCCTTTGGGCACTCAAGACTTCCGCTGGAGAAGTAGTGGAATGTATCAGGATGGGGCCGCTCGGCAGATTTTCCCGGGCGAACATCAGCGCTTCGGCCACTACGTCCCGTCCTTCGGCGATGGCGACAGGATCCACCTGGAAGCAGGGGTGCACCTGGCGGAACACTTGGATTTGGGCGTTCGTCATCTCCGAGCAACTGCCCGCGACCACTGCGGCCGGACCGGTCGGACGGCTGGCATTCCCCAAGTCCGGTGTGACACGGTGCCCACGTGCCGCCGCCAAGCCTCCCACCAGTCCCGATCCGCCAGTGACGAGCGGGTGATCCAGGAGTGCAGTCCCGAGCACGGCGAGGTGGTGGTCGCTGAGTGTGTCCACGACCACGTACCCGGAACCTTGACTGCCCAGGGTTTCGAGTTCCGCTCCAACCGCGGATGCTCCTGCCTCTATTGCGCCATGGCCGATGTGACCCACAGGGTTGCTGGTTTGGGCCTGGAGAAGTCGTGGCACGTTCGAATCGGTCATCGGAGTCAGCGGGTGGTGACGCATGGACGATTCCTCCAGGAGGTGCGTACCGGCGAACAACACGCCGTTATATACGGTCCGTCGTAATGCGGGAGTTCCTGGAGCAACCACGGTGACCAGGCCGGCCGGGACGAACTCTTCATGCAGGGCATCTGCCACTGGGCCGATGTTGCCTTCCGGAGTTGAGTCGAACGTGGAGCAGTACTTGAAATAGAGCTGCTGCACGCCGAGGGATTTCAGGGCACGCGCCGCGGCCAGAGACTGTTCTACGGCCTCGGCGGCCGGCACGCTGCGGGTCTTCAGTGAAATGACGATGCAGTCAACATCGTCCAGGTTCGTTGATGGGTCAGGCGTGCCGAAGGTCTGCACTACCCGCATTCCGGCGCTGGCAAGGGTGCCGGCCACGTCCGAGGCTCCTGTGAAGTCATCGGCGATAACGCCCAGCCAAGGGGCATTGGCCTTCGTTGGTATGTCAGACATGGTTCGGATCTTTCTCGGTTACCGGCGCTGTTGATGAGTCGTGGGAAGGAAAAGTGAGCTGAGCTGGCTCATTCCAGAATCCGGCGAAGCCAGCACAAGAGGTCCTCCCAGCTCTCCCTGGGTGTGGTCAACGACGCGGGCCATCGACGCTTGGGCGAGAACGATCACATCGCACTCCGCTGCCAGTTCCGAGAACGCGGCGAGCACCAAGCTGTCATGCAGCTGACGGTCACCTGCTCGCAGAGCCTGGAAAGCGCCGTCGACTATTCTGGCGGTGATGGCGGGCTTTTTGTTCCGCCTTTCGGCGGAGTCCCGGACAAGGCGGGTGGTTGGTCCGAGGGTTGCGGACAGGGTCGCGAGCACTCCGATCCTGGCACCCGATTCGACGGCGACCCCGGCCATGGGAGCGTCGATACGCAGGACGGGGATGGAGACAAAGTCCTTGGCGGCGATTGCGGCTTCGCCGATGGAGGAGCAACTCACCAGCAACGCCTGGGCACCTGATTCCTCGGCGTAGCGCGCATAGTTGACCAGCCGTCGTCGAACATGTCCTGGCGTTGTCATGGCAATGGTGTCCTGGAGCAGGGATTCGTCCACGTAGTGCAGGACGCGAAGGCCCGGGACTACCTCGGAGGCCAGGGTTTCCATGTCCTTCACCAAGCCGGGGACGGTGTGCAACATTGCAAGGACCGGGGGGTTAGTCATGCAAATGAGCGTATGGCACAAAAAGCCAATGATTATGGGCGCATCAGACAACCCATTCTTTCTGAAAACGAAAGAAGTGTTCCCCTTGTAGTGAGGAAAGCTAGGACCCCAACCTCGCGGCCAGCCCCTGGCGCAGATGGTCAATGGCCGCGGTGATCCGGCGGGGTGTTTTGGCCGTGGCAGGGTAAAGGGCAAAAATATCGGCGCTTGGGGTCGGGACGTCCGGGAGGACCTGCTGGAGTACTCCCTGACGGATCAGCGGGTTGACGTGCCAGGTAGAGCGCATAATCAAGCCGAGGCCCTGGATGCACCAGTCGGTCACTACGTCTCCGTCGTCGCTGATCATGCTGCCTCTGACATCGACGTAATCCTGCCCCTGTCCGCCAAAGCGCCACAGCGAATAGTCGGCGTTGTTTTCCCGCAGGACGATGCAGTTGTGGCGCTCCAGATCCCTGATGGTCCGCAGCGGAGGGGCACCTTTCATGTAGCCCGGCGCGGCGCACACAATCCTCCGGTTCGGCGCGAGGAGTTTTCCCTTGAGCCTGGAGTCCGACAATCCTCCAACGCGGACCGCGATGTCGAAATTCGTGCCGGCTATGTTCAAAGGCAGCGGCGAAAGCTCCAGGTCTATCTGGATCAGGGGGTGCTGCCGGACGAACTCCCCCAGCAGCGGCGCAATGTGCTTGCGTCCAATGCCCAGGCTCGAGTGCACACGGAGGCGCCCCTTGAGCTCACCATGCTGCACGGACAGCGCGTCTTCGAGATCTGTTTTCTGCTGCAGGATGGCCACGGCACCCGTCGCATAACGTTGTCCCTCTTCGGTGAGGGTCAGTCGGCGGGTGCTGCGCCGGACCAGCGCTACCCCAAGCCGTGACTCCAGCGCAGCAAGGCGTTTGCTGACGGCTGACACCGACTTTCCCCAGTTCCTGGCTGCTTCCGTGAGGCTCTGGGAACGGGAGATTTGTTCAAAAAACTCCAAATCATCGATCGATGTAAGGTCCATCTCCTGCTTCTTTCGTTTTTGGAAACAATGCATTGTCTCACAGCCCCTTAATCGGCTTCTTTTTGTGTCGTACGCTCGAGTGACTGGAAGCACAGCCGACGGTGGAGCTCTTCAACGGAACCCGAAACCGGAACAACGGCGCGCAATAAGGGAAAGCAAGGTAAAGCATGACTGCACTCGAAACGGACGTCGTCATCGTCGGTGTCGGCTCCGTAGGAAGCATGGCAAGTTGGCAGCTCGCCTCCCGCGGTCAGCGGGTCATCGGAATTGACAGGTTTTCAATCCCGGGCCCCTTCTCCGCCTATGCCGGGGAATCCCGTATCTTCCGCAAGGTTTACGCAGAAGGCGGGCACTATACCCCTCTCCTGCAGAGGTCACAGGACCTTTGGCGTGAACTGGAGAAAGCCACCGGTACCGAGCTACTCACCACCACCGGCGCTGTCACGATTTACGACGACAACAACCCGCGGCTGGCTTCCCTCCTTGCAGCGGGGAAAGACAACGGCCTTGACTACCAGCTTCTCCGGGGCGAAGAAGCAAGGGCAAAGTATCCCGAACACGTGATTAGGGACACTGACGTCACGATTCTTGATCCGGAGGGCGGTTACCTGAAGTCGGAGAAGGCCGTGACGGTGGCCCTGGCAGAGGCCGCCCGCCTTGGCGCCCGGTTCCTCGGAAACCGGAAAGCACAGAGCGTTGAGAAGCATGGTGACCGATACCTCGTCCGGACAGACCAGGAAGAAATCATTGCCTCCCGGGTGATCATCTCCCAAGGCAACGGTGCGGGAGCACTCTGCAAAGAACTCGGCGTCCACCTTTCCGTCCTGCCGCAGATCCTTACCTGGTTCCCCGCTGCGGACCCGGCAACATTCTGCAGGGAAGACATGCCGGTCTTCCTCAGGAGGGCCGAGGAAGACGGCAGGCCGGACAAAGCCCAGTTCTACGGATTCCCGAGTGCTGACGGCTGGACGGTGAAAGTCGTCGCGAGCATATTCCTGGATGAGGTTGAGTCCATGGAGAAGCCTCCTACCTGGGATCCCAGGCATTTGAACACCATCCGGGCGTGGGTCCGGGAGTTCATTCCCGGACTGGTTCCGGAACCCCTTCGGGTTGCCGTGTGCGCGGATGGTCACTTACCTGACGCGACCGGGCTGCTGGGGCTGGTTCCCGGAATTGAAGGCGTGGTGGCCGCCGCAGGCTTCTCCGGCCACGGCTTCAAGATGGCCTCCGCGCTGGGAGCCGTTGCCGCAGACCTCGTGCTGGACGGAACAACGGCCACCGACGTCAGTTTCATGAACCCCGCGAGGTTCCTCGGACCAGACGCACGGCTCTCCTCACTGGCTCTGGGTTGAGCCTAAGCATCCCCTCCTCTACCCCCAAAAAAATACAAGATCCTTAAGAACGGACGAATCATGGCAGACACGAACTTTCGGCCGAAGTACATCTCCTACGATGTCTACGGAACGCTGATCAATTTCAACATTTACCCCACCACCCAGCGCTTGCTCGCCGATCGCATCCCCGAAGAACAGTGGCTTGCCTTCAAGAAGGTATTCCGCGCGTACCGGTTCGACGAGGTCAATGGCGACTACAAGCCCTACGTCGAGATCCTTCAGAGTGCCTTTGACCGCGCGTGCAAGCGGTTTGGCATTGGACCGACCCCTGGTGCCGGCGCAGAGCTTGCTGAAGCGGTACGCAGCTCCGTCGCCCACGAGGATGTGCCGGCTGCGCTGAAGCTCCAAGGCGACAACTACAAGCTGGTGGCCCTGTCCAACGCCGACGACAGTTTCCTGGACATCAGCATTCCCAAGCTCGGTGCAGAGTGGCACGCTGTGTTTACCGCTGAGCAGGCCCGGGCCTACAAACCGCGTCTTCAAGCGTTCGAGTACATGCTCGATACCCTGGATGCCAAGCCGGAGGACTTCCTGCACGTGTCCTCGCACCCCCTGTATGACCACATCCCCATGTACAACCTGGGCTTCCGGGACCTTGTCATGCTGGACCGTGGTGCTGAACCCTTCGCCGACGGGTACAACATCGCCACTGTGAAGTCCCTGGACGAGCTCAACAGGCACCTCGGTCTATAGATATTCGCAGAAAACCGCCGGAGGGGAACGCCGCGTTGAGCGGCGCTCCCCTGCGGCGGTCTTGGAAAACCGGCTAGTTCTTGTGCACCAGGTAGATGGCGCCGGTGGTCACATCCTCTTCGAGGGCCTCCAGCGTACGTCCACGGGTTTCCGGAACCTGGGTGTAGATGAAGACCAGGGCGAGGATGCCCACAACACCAAACAGGAAGAACGTTCCCGTGATCCCCATCCCGGCAACGAGTGTGGGGAAGAACAGACCCAGCAGGGCGTTTGCGATCCAGAGGCAGAAGACGGACAGGCCGATGGCGAAGCCGCGGACGTGCAACGGGAAGATCTCGGACAGCATCACCCAGACCGCAATGTTCAGGAACGTCTGCATCGATCCCACGAACGCCACAACCAGGAAAAGGATCACGAACGGCCTGGCTGCATTGCCCACGGGGAGGACGATCGACGCGATGCCGATGAGGAAGTGGCAGACCGTGGTCAAGGTGAAACCGAGGAGCAGCGTGGTGCGGCGGTTAACGCGCTGCATCAGCGTCAGTGCAATGACACCCCCGACGACGGCGATCACACCGGGCGCGATGTTGGCGATGAGGGCGGCGTTGGAGTCGAATCCGGCATCAACGAGTACGGATTGGCCGTAGTACATGATCGAGTTGATGCCCGTCAGCTGTTGGGCCACCCCCAACCCGATGCCTACAAGAATGATGCGCAGGATCCACTTGTCCTTCAGTGCACCCCATGAGGTAGCCCTCGATGCCCTTTCTTCCTCCGCGAGGTGCTTTACGTCTGCCATTTCTGCCTCGGCGCGATCGTCCGAACGAATGGTCTTCAGCACCGCCAAGGCCTCCGGGTTTCTGCCCTTTGAGATCAGCCAGCGAGGAGATTCCGGCATCCGCAGCATGCCAAAGAACAGTGCGATGGCGGGAAGGGCGGCAACAGCGAGCATGATCCGCCAGACCCCGTCAACTTCGCCCCAGACATTGCCGATGATGGCGTTGACAACGAACGCAGCCAGCTGGCCGATGACGATCATGAGTTCGTTCCGCCCGGCCAGGGAACCACGGATTTCGTAGGGCGCCAGCTCGGCAAGGAAGACGGGCACCACAGTGGAAGCACCGCCTACGGCCAGGCCGAGGATGATGCGCCCAATGACCATTACCTCGAAGCTCGGCGCCGAGACACAGGCCAAGGTGCCAATGAGGAACAGCACGGCCAGGAGGATGATCGTCTTCCTGCGGCCCCAGCTATCGGAGAGGCGGCCACCTCCGACTGCTCCGGCAGCTGCGCCAAACAACAGCGAACTGGTGACGATCCCTTCCGTGAGCGGCGTCAGGGCGAGGTCGGCCGTCATTGGCCTCAGTGCGCCGTTGATGACACCCGTGTCGTAGCCGAACAGCAGGCCGCCGAACGTTGCCACCAAGGCAACAAGGCCCAGCCGCTTACGGTGTGGGCCATTGGTTAGCGGGGGAAGGGCGGCATTGCCGGTTCCTTTGCTCTGCGTTTGCGTAGCAGACATCAGGACTCCTTTGTCAGTGTGTTGCGGGCCATACTCGCCCGCGCTGAATCCAGACTAACGCGCGAAAGGCTTAAATGTAAGGTCAAACTAACAAATGACGAATTTACGCGCTTTGCCCGTGGGAGGATGAACTATGGCTCCTGACCCTCAGCACCGCCCCGCCACGCAAAGCGACGTCGCGCGCGAAGTGGGCGTGTCCCGCACCTTGGTGTCCTTCGCCTTTCGCGGCGCGCCAGGTGTCAGCCCCGAGACGAAGCAGGCCATCTTCGAGGCCGCGAAGCGTCTCGGGTACCGGCCCAACGCGGTAGCAGCCGATCTGGCACGCAAGCACCGTTCCGCCGTCGGGCTTTATCTGCTGGATATCCGCAACGAGATTTACGCTGATGTCCTCAGCGGCGTTCGCACAGCGCTCCCCCAAGACAACAACCGGCTCATCCTGAGCGTTTCGCGGTCCGTGGACGGCGTTGATTCGGGCGCGCTGGAATCGCTGATTGAGGCCCGGGTCGGAATTATCATCGCCGCGACGCTGCTGGACTCGGACGAACACGTGCAGGAGATGGCCCGGATCGTCCCGCTGGTGAGTGTGACCCGGCCGGTGCCCGGCGTGGACAGTGTCTACTCGGATGACCTTGCGGGGGCTCGGGCGGCAACTGAACATCTACTTGGCCTCGGGCATACGCGCATCGCCCATCTCTCTGGCCCGGTCTACGACGGCCACGTCGTCCGCCGCCAGAGTTACGAGCAGACAATGCACGACGCCGGACTCACGCCGCAGACGGTTGCCGCAGAGGACTTCACGCCGGACGCAGGAGAGCGGGCCGCCGCACAAATACTGAACCAGCACCACCGGCCCACGGCAATCTTCACCCACAACGACCAGCTGGCCCTCGGCGTCCGTGAAGCGGCCTACGCACGGGGACTCTCGATTCCCGAAGATTTGTCCCTTGTGGGCTACGACAATTCCAGGACAGCACACCTGCACGGCATCGACCTCACATCCGTGGATTTGCATGCCGTTGAATTGGGCCGGACCGCCGGCACAGTAGCCCTGGAGCGGCTCAATAATCCGGATGCCCCTATCGCCGACGAACGCCTCATGCCGCAGTTGGTGGTGCGCAACTCCACGGCGCGGGTCAATCACATTTCGGGTTAGTTGGCCATGTGCTGGGCGGGGGCCCTGCCAAGGCGCGTTTGCTGTCGTCCTGGACGTTGCCTGTAGGAGTGTGTTGGCCCGCTGGCTTTGATCGCGGCATGGGACTCCTTCAAGAAAAGCAGCCCTTTCCCAGGGAGGGAGTACCTGCTGTGCGGTGTACTGGCAGTTCCTGTTACGGGCATTTGGCCGCACGTAGCCTTGGACGATGGACAACAACAAAGAAGTCCGCGACTTCCTCATGACACGGCGGGCCCGCATCACACCAGCCCAAGCGGGCTTGGCCGCCTACAGTGGGACGCGCCGGGTAGCGGGGCTAAAACGCGAGGAAGTAGCCATGCTGACGGGCGTCAGCACCGAATACTATGCCCGCCTGGAACGCGGAAACCTCAGGGGCGTCTCCGATTCCGTCCTTGACTCCCTGGCCAGTGCCCTTCAACTGGACGAGGCTGAACGCTCGCATTTACTGGACCTGGCCAAGGCGGCGGCGCCGCCCCGGAATTCCGGCAACCGCACACCACGGACCGAGATCCGTCCCAGCATCGAACGGATACTCTCCGGAATGACCGGCACTCCGGCCTACGTCCGAAACGCCAGGATGGATATTGTCGCCGCCAACAGCCTCTGCTTCGCCCTCTATACCGGCATCCTTGCCCCGACGACCCTGCCGCTGAATCTTGCCCGGTTCATGTTCCTGGATTCCCGCTCCAAGGAGTTCTTCGTCGAATGGGAGACTGTCGCGGATGATTTTGCGGCCGCCCTCCGCGTGGAGTCCGGTCGTCGTCCCCGTGACCGCTACTTGAATGGCCTGATTGGCGATCTCGCAGCCGGGAGCACTGAATTTTCCACGCGCTGGGCCCGGCATAATGTGCGTTTCCACAGGTCAGCCCACAAGAGGATGAGGAACCCGTTGGTTGGTGAAGTCGAACTGACGGGTGACGCCCTGGAGCTGCCCGGCGATGGACTGACACTGATCGCCTACACGGCTGAGCCTGCCAGCCAAGCTGAAGAACAACTGGCCTTCCTCGCCAGCTGGAGCAGCACCGCCAATCCGGTGACTGCCGCAGACGGCCGCACACAAACAGCACCGCCGGCATCGGCCGGTTAAAACAAGATGCCGTGGAAAGTGCTGCCCGTTAAACACGTTCTTACTTCTTCAATGGCCTTGTTGTGGGGCTTGCAATTCGCTTTCCTCACTCCGGCACTCGCGTTGATCCTGGTGGATCTGTTCGACGCCACGCCTGCGGATGTTGGCTGGGTTCTTGCTGTCTACAACGCTGGAGGGTTCGTTGCCTCGCTGCTCATACCGGCTTACGCGGACCGGAAAAACGACTACATACGGCCCATGCTGTTTTGTGGTGTTCTTGCACTGGCCCTTCCGGCCCTACTGGCTCTCACCACCACCCTTCCCGTTGCCGTGACCGCCCTGATTGCGTTGGGTGGCCCCTCGGGCGTTGGCATGTCGCTTCTCTTTGCACACCTGAAACACTCGGGGGCAAGCCCTAACGATGTCGTCAACACCCGGGCAATAGTGTCCTTCGCGTGGGTAGGGGGACCCCCGCTTGCCGCGTACATCGTCGGTGTCTTCGGCAGCCGGGCGATTCTGCTGGCGCTGGCGGCAATTGCGCTCCTCAATCTCACGGCAACCGGTGCCGCGGCCCTTCACCGTAAAGCAGCCCGGGCGGCGAGCACGCTACTTCATGAGAGGGCGGGAGATGATGGGCCTATCCCGGCGAAGTTGGCCGTGATAGGCGTGGTGGTGGGCTTCATCGTGCTCCAAGCCACCGATAGTGCGGCTGTGACCATCATGGCCCTGTTCGTGAATGAGCGCATGGGGCAAGGACTCATCTGGGCCGGGGTCGCTTTGGGAGCCTCAGCAGCCCTGGAGATCCCCGCGCTACTCTTCGTCGGGCGTTTGAGCCGAAAGTATTCAGGGAAAGCCCTCATCGCTTCAGGGTGTTTGGCCGGCCTGGGGTACTACGCAGGAATGACCTTTGTGGCCGACCCCGCCACGCTCATCGCTCTTCAGGTTCTCCACGCGTGGTTCTTCGGGGTGGTGGCCGGCGTGGGCCTGACACTGTTCCAACAAATCATCCCCCGACCAGGACTGGCATCGGGCTTGTTTACCAACACCCGTCGCCTTGGCGCAATCGCATCCGGTCCGATTATCGCCGTCGGGTCCGTGTCATCCCTTGGTTACCAGGGCGTCTTTGCCGCCTGTGCGATTCTCACCCTGGCGGCCTTGGCAATCATCGAGATGACAGCACGGGGCCGAAAGCAACCACAGCTCCCCGCAGAAAGTCGGGCCCAGCTTGAGGAAGCGGAGTTACCTTAAGAGGCCTCAAAGACGAATCCGGCCCGGACACGTGTCCGGGCGGGATCTGTGTCGTGTCCAGCTGGCCCGCGACTCCTGTCGAGGTTAGTCGTGGGTGGGTTCGCCGGTTATCCGGTGATCGGCGTGATTGATGGTCTCTTGGATCAGGCGCAGCAGGTGGCCGTCGTGCAGGGAGTAGATCACGTGCCGCCCGTCTTTGCGGGTATCGACAAGTCCGCTGAGACGGAGCTTGGCCAGATGCTGGCTGACCACCGTCCGGGGAACAAGTGCTTCGTCGACGAGTTCTGTAACGGACTTCGGGCCTTGGGCGAGTTGCCAGAGCAGGTGCAGGCGGGTTGGTTCGGCCAGCATCCGCAAGGTACCGGCAGCGCTCTCGAGCAGTTCCGGGTGGGGGGTGACCAGGTGGAACAGCGAGGGCGCCTCCGAAGGGTCAGGGAACGGGCTGCTCGGCTGGCTGCTCAACGTAGCGCTCCTTCAGATCGGGTGCACCTGCTCCCCCGGCGTCATGCCGTGGCCAGGACAGGAAAGCTCCTGCACTGCCTAGTATCGCAAGAATTGTCAGCGCCCCCGCAGCCCAACCCAAACCGGCGGCAGCACCAAGCAAGCCAGCCAAGGGATAGCTGAGGATGTAGCAAGCATGCGAGAGCGAGAACTGGGCAGTGAATAGGTAGGGCCGGGTCTGCTCCGTGGATGCTTCGCGCAGCAGGCGCGAGGCCGGGGTGAGGATGGTCGAATTGCCTGCGCCCAGCAGGAACCACAATCCCAGCAACAGCCACCATCCCGCTTCAGGCTCCGCCGTAAGGGTGACGGTCGTGGCCCCAATCATCGCCGTCGGAATCAGCGTGGCACCCGTGAGCATGACCGTCCGGTCCCCGAACCGTTCCAGCATCCTGGGTGCCGAGATAGCAACAATCATTGAGCCCACTCCGAAGCAGGCGAGGGCAAATGCCAAATCTGCCTCAGGCCGGTGAAGGATTTCACGCACATAGACAACGGAGTTGACCAGTACTAGCGCTGTGGGTGCTGCCACCACTACGTTCAGGGCGAGCAGGGATCTGAGTCTCCGGTTCCGCCAAAATATCCTGGCACCCAAGGTGGTGCGGTGCCAGAGAGATCCCTGGGTGGTGGAGCCAACCGGAGAGGGGGGAATGGCAGTCATGGCCACCAGGCCAGCGGAAACCAGGAACCCGGCGACTGTGCCCAGGAACAGGTTGTTGTAGCCGGTGATACTCAACAGCATGGCCGCCGCTGCGGGGCTGACGAGGGCTTCCATGTCGTACGCCAGCCGCGACAAAGACAAGGCCCGCGTGTAGTCTCTTGCATCCTTGAGCACAGTGGGAATCAGGGATTGGAACGCCGGCGTGAATGTGGCGGATGCCGATTGCAACAGGAAAATCACGACGTAGATTTGCCAGGCTTCGGTAATGAACGGCAGGCACAGAGCCATGGCAGCCCTGGCCAGGTCCGCGCTGACCAGCACCGGCTTCTTCGGAAGGCGATCCACCAAGGCGTTGATCACTGGGGCGAGACCAACATAAGCCAGCATCTTTATGGTTAGCGCCGTTCCCATCACGGCACCCGCATTGCTGCCAGCCAGGTCAAACGCCAGCAGCCCAAGAGCCACAGTCAACAAGCCAGTTCCCACCAAAGCCACGATCTGCGCAGAAAACAGCCGCTGGTACGTTGGGTTCCGCAAAACCGACAACATCGAAATCCGACCTCATCTATAAGTACACATGTGCACCCATGCGCACTTGTTGCTTAAAGATTAGATTAGGTGGTGAGGCCGTTCGGCTCAAGGTGAATGATGAATGGGCTGGATGTGGGTGCAAGCTCCAGCGCTGACGGGACGTCTTAGCGGCCGTGACGCGGCCTCTTAACGGCCCACGCTATACCGCACATGGGTGACGAGTTTGGTGCCGGCCACTTCCGTGGGTTCAAGCTTGAGATTGCCCACGCCGTCCAACAACCGCTCGCCTCCACCCAGGATCATGGGCGAAATGTGGAGCCGCAACTCATCCATCAGCCCTGCGTCAAGGTATTGGCGGGCTGTCCGGGCTCCGCCGGCGATGGCTACGTCTTTGCTTCCTGCGGCCTTCCGTGCCTGGGCAAGGGCGGATTCGATCCCGTCGGTCACGAAATGGAAGGTGGTGCCGCCCTGCATCTCCAACGGCTCATGCTGATGGTGGGTCAGGACGAAAACCGGCGCGTGATACGGCGGTTCCTCACCCCACCAGCCCCGCCATTCCTCGTCCCACAGGTCCGGCCCGGGGCCCGCGAACATGTTCCGGCCCATGATGAAGGCACCGGCAGCGAGGATTTCTTCAACCTGGGCCGCGTTGGCTTCGGCCTCTTCAAACATCCATCGGTGCAGCAGCTCTCCGCCGTCGCCCAGTGGCTCCGACATTCGCTGGTTGGGACCGGCGACGAAGCCGTCCAGGGAGATGGTCAGATCGCACGTCACTCGACTCATTTGCCCATCATGCCACTGGGAAACCCGATAAGGCGTTGCTTCCTGACCTTGCTTGGCGGCGAGTACCGCCATAATCAACCTCCTTTGGGTGATTTGTGGGCCAGTGATAGCCAAAGAGGGTCAGGAAGCCGGCGGCCACCCTCGCCAAATCCCTACCCGCGGCGGGAACTGGGGCTACACATCTCAGGAGGACCACATGACATCCATGCTGTTGGAGCGACTCAACATCCTGGTCGGCGAATGGGAGACTACTGCCCCTGTCATGGACGCGGTGGGCCGAACAACGTTCGAATGGCTGCAGGGTGGCGGATTCCTGATCCAACGCTCCACTGTGGAGAGGCCGGAATTCCCGAATGCAATCTGCACCATTGGCGCTACAGGATCAGACGGCGCACTCCAGCAGCACTACTTTGATTCCCGAGGCGTCGCCCGCGTCCTGGACATGACCCTGGAAGGGAATGTGTGGACCCTTTTCCGGGATGGCCCCGATTGGCCCCAACGCTACATTGGCCACATCAGCGAGGACGGGAACACCATCACAGGCCGCTGGGAACGGGGAAACTACCTCGGTGCACCGCTTGAGCACGACTTCGACCTGAACTTCACCAGGATCATCGCGTGACATCCGGCCGGCCGCGCTGGATCACGGGAATAACTCCACCTCATGGACAGATCCCCGGCCCGGTGGGAACATAAGGGCGATAGTCCGGAGGCACCGCCCGGTCACGCCGGAGCTGCCTTCATGTCAGCTTTCCTCTGAGAGGAACGGCCATGGGTCGTCTGGGGACCGGGAACAGCGGGAATACGGGTGCGGATCCCGCACCCGATCCGGCACGCCGCAGTGCACAGGACATCGAAACACACCACATCGAAAAAGTTGACGCCGTGGTGGTCGGTTCCGGGTTCGGTGGTTCGGTGGCTGCACTTCGCCTGGCCGAGGCCGGACAATCCGTGGTGCTTATGGAACGTGGCAAGCCCTATCCGCCCGGTAGTTTCGCGCGTTCGCCCGCGGAGATGGGCCGGAATTTCTGGGACCCGGACCGCGGCCTGTATGGGCTTTTTGATGCCTGGACATTCCGGGGAACGGAGGGCCTGGTGTCCAGCGGCCTGGGCGGCGGTTCGCTAATCTACGCCAACGTCCTCCTGCGCAAGGACGAGAAATGGTTCGTCAACGAGTCCCCCATCCCTGGCGGCGGTTACGAGAATTGGCCTTTCACGCGGGCGGACCTTGACCCGTACTATAAGGCCGCAGAAGAAATACTCCAACCGGTCCGTTATCCGTACCATGACACGCCCAAAACACTGGCCATGGAGAAGACCGCCGCGACCCTCGGCCTACCAATCAGCAGGCCACCCATCGCCGTCACTTTTTCCACGGAGCCCACCAAGGAACCTCAAACCAACCGGCCACTCCCCCTCCCGGAGTACGGCAGCATCCACGGTCCAAACACCGTCCGGACGACGTGCACGCTCAGCGGTGAATGCGACATAGGCTGCAACGCCGGTGCCAAGAACACACTGGACCACAACTACATCTCGGCAGCCGCTCATCAGGGGGCGGATGTCCGCACATTCCACGATGTCCGCGGGATCAGGCCACTTGCCAGGGGAGGATACGAGGTCCGCTATGTGGTGCACGATCCTGAGCGCCAAGGCGAACTCCTCAAGGAACGAATCATTCACTGCCGCCGGCTCATCCTTGGCGCCGGCACGTTCGGCACCAACTTCCTGCTCCTGCGTAACCGAAGCTCACTGCCCGCCCTGAGCGACGCCCTGGGCACCCGTTTCAGCGGCAACGGCGATCTGCTGACGTTCATCATGGGCGCCAAAACTCCTGGCTCGAATGGTTCGCCACCGGGAGTGCGAACACTCACCGGCAGCCGCGGGCCAGTCATCACCACCGCGATCCGGATTCCCGATTCCAACGACGACGACGGCGATGGCCGCGGCTACTACGTGGAGGACGCCGGCTATCCGGCCTTCATGAACTGGCTCATGGAGACAGCCCAGCTCAGCACCACCGTTAAGCGGACGGCCAAGGTTGCCCGTCAACTGCTGAAGGACAGATTGTTCGACGCCGGGCGGTCCAACGTTTCGGCCGACCTCGCCGCCGCACTGGGTGACGGTCGCCTATCCTCCAGTTCCGTGCCGCTGCTCGGGATGGGACGGGATATCCCCGACGGCGTCATGACCCTTCGCGACGGAAGGCTCGCCATTGCATGGACGATGGCCACGTCCAAGGACTACTTCGGACGCGTCCGCGGAACGATGTCCGAGATCGCCAAGGACCTCGACGGGGACTTCATCGACAACCCCCTGTGGTGGGCCAAGCGCGTCATCACGGTCCACCCGATTGGCGGCGCACCATCCGGCCGCCATCCCGGCGAGGCGGTGTGTGACTCCTACGGCGAAGTATTCGGTTATCCCGGCCTGTTCGTCATGGACGGGGCAGCCATGCCTGGCCCGGTGGGTGCCAACCCTTCACTGACAATTTCCGCTTTCGCCGAACGCGCATGCCACCACATCCTGGAGGACGGCCACGTCCTTAACCACACTCAAAGTGCCGGACACAGGGGAATTTCCCCCGCCGATGCTGCCGGAAGTGACGACTGGACCAGTGATGATCTGCCTGGCGCTGACGAGACTGCGAACGACGTCGACGCCTCGGTTCCGCGCGAATTGGCGCCGGACGCTACCAAGGGCAACGGTGCGCGGGAGGAGCGGCCTGCGAGCGCAGTTGAGGATGGCGCAGCTGCCACGACGGGAACCAGGAGCCGTGGTTTGGGGTTGCCGCAACTCCCAGACCAGAAACTCCCAGACCAGCAACCCCAAGACGTGCAACCGGCTGCAAGAGACGCGCGGACGTCTGTACGGTTCACGGAGCAGATGCACGGCTGGTTCAGCCCGGGAATCACTGACCCGGAGAAGGGGCGAAGCCTGGGCAGGGACCGGAGCCGCAGGATCATGTTCGAGCTGACGATTACCGCAGAGGACATGGACGCGTTTGTGGAGGATCCGAGCCACCCTGCGAAGGCGGAAGGGTATGTGCTCGCAGACTATTTCGGTGGCCGGATGCCGGTGGAGCGCGGCTGGTTCAACCTCTTTGTGGAGGACGTTTCCGACGACGGCAGGCCGGCCAGGCGCATGCTGTACCGGTTGTGGCTGCGGGACCCGGGCGGGACGCCGTTCACGTTCACCGGGTACAAGTTGATCCATAACGAGGCAGGGCTGGATATTTGGCAGGACACCACAACGCTGTACGCGAGAATCCTGCGTGGCCACGTTCCGCCGTCGGAAGCCTCTGACGTCCAAGAGCCCGGCGAGGAGGACGTCTTCGGTGCCGGGATTCTGTACATCCGCCCGCTGGACTTCGCCAAGCAGCTGACCACGTTCCGTGCCGAGGGTCCGGCGCCGGCGGCGGGTTTGGCGTCCTTCATGAAATTGTTCGCCGGTGAGTTGTGGCAGGTCTACGGGCGGGGCCTCAAACGGGTCCCGTTCCCGGTCCGGAGCCCATTGCGACGGCCACGTAGATGAAGAGCTGGGAGCTTGCGAGGCATCGTGCTGTCCTGGGCTTCACTCCCCAGGCAGCGGTTCGCTGGCTCTCGCCGATGTCCCTGGCACGGACGGCATTGAAGGTCATGGCAGCTACTGTTTTCGCGGACTTCGGCGACAAGAGGGAACTCGAGGGGAGCTTCCCTGGGGATCCCTTGCGCTTGGACAAACTTCCCGTCCCCGGCCAACCGGCCCAGCCGCCGGTCACAAGCCGGGGGCTCCCGTCGCCCGGGGATCTTGAGGCGTCCCGCACCGCAAAGCCCAGCGAGCCCTTGGCGCCCGCGGATCTGTGGCTCGATTACACCGCCGATCTTGGAGACGGCTTCGACGCGACCTACTCCGTCGCGCTGCTGCTTGCCGAGGACAAGCTGACGGTTGACGGCCATGATCTTCCCCGCGGGAGGGTCCTGGTCCTGGGCGGCGATGAGGTTTACCCCGTTGCCTCACCGGCCGCCTACGAGAACCGGATGGCCGGACCGTACCGGATGGCGCTCCCCAGTCCTGCGTTGCAGGGCCCGCTGAGCGCCCTAAAATCCGTGCCAAGCACGCAGAGTGGGCCCCACAACGAGACACCCATCATGCTCGCGCTCCCCGGCAACCACGACTGGTACGACGGCCTCACTTCATTCATCCGGATGTTCACCCGGCAACGGAGCATCGGGGGCTGGCGGACCATCCAGACCCGCAGCTACTTCGCGGTCCGGCTCACGGGTCAATCACCCACGGAGGCTTCCGGCGAACGGCAGGACGGCACGCCCGGCTGGTGGATCCTGGGCCTGGACAGCCAGCTGGGACAGTACATCGACGAACCACAACTGGACTACTTCTACCGCAACGTCACCCTGCAGCTCCAACCCGGAGACGCCATCATCCTGTGCGTGGCAGCTCCCTTTTGGGTTGACGCCGGGCACCCGGGACCCAATGAGTTCAGGCAGGTCAACTTTTTCGAACAGGACTACCTTCGCCGTCGGTTCAATCCCGTGACGGGCCTGTTCGAGCCCACCGGCGCAAACGTCCGGCTATGGCTCACCGGCGACCTGCACCACTACTCCCGCTACGAGGAGCAAACCTCTCCTGACGGAACGCAAATGATCACCTGCGGCCTGGGCGGCGCGTACCTTTCAGACGCCCATTGGCTCCCGGAGCACCTCGTCCTTCCCTGCCACGACAACGCCCCGGGCCTGTCCTCCAGCGTCACCCAAACCGGAAACGCCCACGGCGGCAAGGACCAGGAACCTCCACCCCGCCACTTCACCCGCATGCCTACCCTCTACCCGGACCAGGCAGATTCCCAGTTGCTCGGCCCCCGGCTCGCTAACCCCTTCTCGCAATATTGGCTTCCCATCCGCAACCCTGGCTTCGGTTTGTCCCTGGGCATTGTGCACGTGATCGCAGCACTAACGCTTTGGACAGTCTTCAGCGCTTTCCGCGGGGAATCCTTCGTGGACAGCCTCCGCAGCCTGACCCGTGGAAACACGCTGCTCCTCATCGTGATCCTGATCCTTGCGGTGCCGCTCCTGCTCGCAGTCCTCTCACTGGTGGCACGGCTACTTGGGCTGGCCAAGGCAGGGATCGTGGTCTTCACCCGCGGAGCGCTCTACCAGCTGTCCGCGCTCGCGGTGGGTGCCGCCGTCGTGATCCTGCTTCCCTGGCCGAACGGCTGGCCCGACGTCGTCATCCTGCTGCTGGCGCTTGCGGCGGTGTACCTGGGCGGCTGGGCCGTTGGCAGTGAGGCCTTCGCACTGTTCATCCTGGCGACGCCCAGCGGGGAGGTCTCTACCTGGAAAATGTCCGGCCAATCCATCGAAGACCATAAAGGCTTCCTGCGCCTCCACCTCGCCGCCGACGGCACCCTAACTGTCTACCCGCTGGTGGTGGACACAGTCTGCCGCGATTGGCAGCTGGCCCGGAACGACGACGGCGCGCGGCTGGTTCCGGAGCCCGGCCTGCCCGCCGTGCGGCTGCTTGAAGAACCCATCACCATCACGCGGAAAGGAACCGCACCATGATCATCACCCGTGCCGAGCACCGGACCGAGGTCATCCCTTTCCGGGCCCGGGACAACACCCCTTTGAGCCTGGTCCATGTGACATCGCCCGTGGAGGTGACCAAAGGGCCGGTCATGCTGGTCCATGGTTCCGGCGTCCGGGCAGAGCTGTTCAGGCCTCCGGTCCGGACCACCATAGTGGACGTCCTGCTGGAGGACGGATGGGACGTGTGGATGCTGAACTGGCGGGCATCCATCGATCTCGATCCCCTGTCCTGGACGCTCGCCGACGCCGCCGTGTACGACCACCCGGCCGCCGTCGAGCACGTGTTGAACGCCACCGGCGCGGAAACGATGAAGGCCGTTATCCACTGCCAGGGATCGACGTCGTTCACCATGTCCGCGGTGGCCGGTCTCCTGCCCCAGGTGGACACGATCGTCTCTAACGCGGTCTCCCTTCATCCCGTGGTGCCGGCGTTCTCGCGGTTGAAGATCGACTACCTGACGCCGGTGGTCAAGGTCTTTACCCCCTACTTGTCCCCGGCGTGGGGCTATAAATCGCAGGGCTACTTCACGCGGGCCATCCGGGGCCTGGTCAAAGCCACGCACCGCGAGTGCGACAACATCGTCTGCAAGATGGTCAGCTTCACCTACGGCAGCGGCCGCCCGGCCCTTTGGGCGCACGAAAACCTCGACGACGCCACCCACCAATGGCTCAGCGGTGAGTTCGCCGAGGTCCCGGTGACGTTCTTCGAGGAGATGGGCCGCAGTATCAAAGCCGGGCACATGGTGGCTGCCGGAGACCATCCGGAACTGCCGGATAACTTCGTGGCCGAGGCTCCCCAAACCGATGCACGATTCGCATTCATCGCCGGGCTGGACAACCTCTGTTTCCTTCCCGAGAGCCAGCAACGCACCTTCGAATTCTTCCAGCAACACCGGCCTGGAAAGGACTCCCTCCACCTCATCCCCGGCTATGGCCATCTGGACGTCTTCTTCGGCGATCACGCATGGCAGGACACCTTTCCGGTCATCGTCCAGGAGCTCAACGGAACCAAGGAACCGAACTCATGAAAACACTCACCGAACTCGTTACTCCCCTGCTCAAGCTCATGCCGTCCCCGGTTCCCCGCCGCCAGGAACGGCTCCGTGGCCAGCACGCACTGGCCGATGGCATCAAGTACGTCATGCCGGTCAATTCCGACGACTCCCCCGTGCTCATGGCCGCTTTCCCCATCAACAAGAAAGCCGCGGCGGCAGCACTCCCGGGCACGGAGATGCGGCCCTTCAGCCTGGGCGGCAAAGGGCTGTTGGTGGTCACGGTGGTCAACTACAAGTCAACGGACATCGGCAAGTACATCGAATACTCACTGGCCATCGCCATCACGCACGGCAGCAGGCCGGCCCCACCCATCCTCCCGCTGATCTTCCAAAAAACCTTCAAGCTGGGCCAGTTCGTGGTGGACCTCCCCGTCAGTTCCGAGGTTTCCGTCAAGGGAGGCAAGGGAATCTGGGGCATGCCCAAGCATCAGGCCAACCTGGACTTCGTGGTCACTGATTCCACCGTGTCAGCACAATATGACAAGGACGGCCAACTGGGTTGCTACATCGAAATTGAACGTCCTGAACCCCTGGCGTTGCCGCTGAAACTGGCAGCCTCAAACTATTGCGTCTTCCGGAACATGCTCTGGAAATCCGACATCTACTTCGAAGCCACCGGAGACATCGCCCTGGGCGCCCAGGCCAAGGCGCGCCTCATCCTCGGTGACGCGCCCGGCGTCGAGCCTTTGAAGAACCTGCAGGTTGAAAGTAAGCCGGTCTTCACCGCCTGGCTGCCGCAGGCCCACGGTGTCCTGGACGACCACTACGAAGCCTGGTTCCTCACGGCACCCTCAGAATCCGCTGCAGCCGCCCTTCGGGGAGGCGACATGCTGGACAGCGTCGTGAACCTGGGCCAGAGCCAGGAATGGCTGGCACCGCCGGACCGGAGCAGGATCGCAGGCACGGCACCAGGCTCCGGCGCCGTCCCCCGCGCTACTCCGGGAAGCATCCAATGAACTGGCTACTCCTCATTAACGCGCTCTACTTCCTGTTCGGCGCAACCATGTACGTGGGCACCATGTGGGTCCTCAAATTCTTCCTGTACCCAACATGGCGCTCGCTGGCCCGCGAAAACGTAGACATGCACTTCGGTATCCCCACCCGCGCAGCCACCAAGTTCTTCACCATCGTTGTGCCCATCATGTTCATTTCCGGCGGCATCCTGGTGTGGTCCGAGTGGGGCACCATCCGCGTCATACCAGCCATCATTTGCCTGGTGGGCATCATCGTCCTGACCTGGGTGGGCCAGGGCATCATCATCCCCATCAACAAGCGCATCCGCGGCGGCGACTTCGCAGACGACGCCGAACTCCGCTCCCTGCTCAAACGCTGGATGATGCTCAACGACATCCGCTTCTACGTCTCAACACTGACATGGGCCGCGATGGTGTGGCTGCTCGTTGACCGCGGTCGCCTGCTGGAGTCCTTCGCATGACCGCCCATCAGCCGGCACAGCCGGCCCACCATCACGAGCCCCAAAACCAGCCCCACCACCAGGCCCGGCGCCCCGGCCTGATCGCCTGGGCCACCGCCGATCCACTGCGCGCCGTCCTGGCAGCGATTGCTGTCATCACGGTCCTGACCGGTGCCGTGCAGGTTCCCTTTGGCGGCACGGTCCTGCAACTGATCGGGGCCGACTCCACGCCCGGAATGCGGCAACTCTTCGGAACCGTGGGCATGTTCATGGTGGTGGTGGGCGGACTGCTCCTCCACACACTGCTCAACGCCGTGCCCTCCCCCGAGGTGGTGCTCTGGTCCGGGTTGCAGAAAACCGGGGCATTCGGAGCCGTCGGCATCGGGGTACTGAACGGCGTCTTCTCACCCATCGCGCTACTGGTGGCCTTCTTTGACCTCGCGACGGCGGTGCTCCTGTTCCTCTATTGGCGCAGGATCAGTGGAGCCATGGCAGCAGGAACCGAACTGTGAAGCGTTCTTTGGTGCTCGCCGGTGGCGGAATGCGCGTAGCCTGGCAGGCCGGCGTCATGCGGGCGCTCGCCGAGGAAGGCCTGGAGTTCCAGCATGTTGACGGCAGTTCCGGAGGGATCCTGACGGCGGGGATGCTGCTGTCCGGGGTGACACCCAAGGAAATGTGCACGCGCTGGTCCGGCGTGGACGTTAAGGACTTCGGCTCGCCACTGCCGATCGGTGACTACCTCAAGGGCCCATGGGCGCTGCCCGCTATTGGTGACGCGGACGGCATCCTGAACAAGGTCTTTCCCGCCCTGGGGATCAACGACGCGACTATCCGTGGCCGCGCGGCGGAACAGGGCGCCGTCGAAGGTTCCTTCAACGTGGTGGAGTTCACCGGGAAGCAATGCCACGCCATCGACGCCACCGCGATTGACGCGGAGCTCATGGCCGCAGGAATGTCGCTTCCCCTCTTCCTGACACCGCTGCGGCGGGACGGGAAGATCTGGACGGATGCGGTCTGGATGCGTGACGCCAATGTAGCCGAAGCCCTGCGCCGGGGAGCGGCGGAAGTGTGGCTGATTTGGTGCATCGGCAACTCGCCATATTGGGGCGACGGGCCCTTGGAGCAGTACGTCCACATGATCGAAATGAGCGCCATGGGAGCCCTCCTTGCGGATTTTGAGGTTGCAAGCGCGGCTGGACGCGAGTTTGTCCTGCATGTGGTGCGTCCTGAACATCCGCTCCCGCTTGACCCCGAGTTCTATCTGGGCAGGATCGACGCCGACACCCTGATCGGCATGGGTTACCGTGACGCCCGGGCGTACCTGGACACCATGACGCCAGCCGGCGTACCGAAAGATGCCAGTTGCACCGCCATGACAGAACCAGCGGCCGGCGTCCGTTTCAACGACACCTTGCGCGGAGAACTGGATGGCTCACCCCTGACGTTCAAAGCCACCGTCATGCTGCCCACGGCCGGGTCCGGTGTGCCCGAGCAGTTCACGGGATACCTGGAGCACCCGCTCTTCGGAGGCCGCGTCTTTTTCGCGGATGGTCGCGTTGAAACGGAAGGCCACGACGTCACCTACCATGCACGGATCAGGCTCGACGGCGGGTGGCAGGACGTGTCCCTGACGCGCACCTTGCGGGACGATCCCGGTCCGGATGCCTGGACCGACTCGCGCCAGGCAGTATTGCACGTTCACGGCCCGCAAGTGGACGAACTGACTGCCGGACTAACCATGAGCCTGGCCGACGCCGCAGGGCTTCTGGCCTCGGTAGAGCCCGTGGGTGCCCACGGCTTCGTTGACCGGGCAGAGGCTGTGGCCAGCTTCGCAGCCAACGGTTTACGGGAGTTGCTGGCACGGTACTGACCGCCACTGTGATCCACGTTATTACCGGCGGGTAAACAGCGCACTACGGATCTGCAAAAGATGGCAACAACGGGGAAACACCCGCGAAAAACCGGGACTCTAGGCTGATGATCAACAGGTCACGCCAGCGAAAGGGCCAAACATGTCCTCCACCCCCGTTCACATTGTCATTGCAGGCGCAGGTCCGGCCGCCCAGGCTTTGGTGCGGCGGCTGGCCGGTGATGGATCAGGCTCCCGGCAACGCCCCTTCGATGGCACCATCACCGTGCTCAGCAACCGCGACGAATGCCCCGACGCGCTCCTGGAGCTGGCAGAACTGCCGCAGGTCTCGGTCCGGTTCGGGCAGGCCGCAAGTTTCATTGACGCAGAAGCGAAGATCGTCACCACCGTGGATGGCATGGAGTTCTCCTACGACCAACTGGTGATCGCCACGGGGTCGGCTCCCAGCCTCCCGCCGGTCGTGGGAGCCGAAGCCAGCCTCAGCTACTCCACTATCGACGACGCCGCGAACATCGGCGAAGCGGTCAAGGACGTCACCAGAATCGTTGGCCGGCGGCCGTTGGGAATCCTCGTGGGCAATGGTCCCGCAGCGGGCCAGGCAGAGGCCGTGCTCCGGGCCCGCGGAGTCCGTCCCGTCCGCACCACCCTCCGCCCTGCCGCCGTCGTTTCTTCCAACGTCGATACGCTCGTATCCGATTCCGCCGTGCCTGCCACCGGGATCGTCTTCGAAGACGGCAGCAGCATGAACGGCGACCTCGTGGTCCTCGCCGAAGAACGTACGGCGCGCGCCGAACTCGCGGAAAGCGCGGGTCTCCAGATAGCTTCCGACGGCGGCATCGCAGTAGGTCGCGACCTCGCTACCTCAGTTCCGGGTATCTGGGCGATCGGCGACGCCGCTTCCTGCGACGGCCTTCGCCTGGGCCTTCTCCTCTCTGCCGAGTCCTCCGCCATGCTGTGCGTTTCCGGGATGCTCTTGGGCGCATGGGGCAGCAACCAGCAGGCCGCGAAGGCTGCCTAGCAGTTGCCTCCAGCGTGGTGGTACCACTGCAGTGCCACGAGGGAACATGATCGTGGCAAGATGGTCCTTTGACGGGCAGTGACAACCCTGCGGCCATCGGGCCGGCCACGCCCGGCACGGAAGGATCCCATGAGCAACGAAGCCGTCGCGCCTGCAAGCATCGCCTCGTACATCGACCACACATTGTTGAAGCCCGAGGCCAGCGAGGCCGAGGTTTTGAAGGTGTGCGCCGAGGCCGTCGAGTACAAATTCAAGTCCGTCTGCGTCAATCCGATCTGGGTCAAGACCGTCACCAAGGCCCTCAAAGGCTCGGGCGTACTGACCTGCTCCGTCATCGCGTTCCCCCTCGGCGCTACGCCCAGCGACGTCAAGGCATTCGAAGCCCGAGGCGCAGTTTTGGACGGCGCGGACGAAATCGACATGGTGATCAACATGGCGGCCGCCCGTGCGAATGACAAAGGCGCCCTGGTGGATGACATCACCGCCGTCGCCGAAGCTGTCCACGCCGGCGAGGCAATCCTGAAGGTCATCATCGAGACGTCCATGTTGACCGATGAACAGAAGGTCATTGCCTGCGAAGCCGCCGTGGAAGCAGGGGCCGACTTCGTGAAGACCTCCACCGGATTCAATGGCGGCGGAGCAACAGTTGAGGATGTTGCCTTGATGCGCAAGACGGTAGGGCCCGAGGTTGGGGTCAAAGCGTCAGGCGGAGTGCGGTCCCTGGCTGACGCACAGGCTATGATTGCTGCTGGTGCAACACGTATCGGAGCGAGTTCCGGAATAGCCATTGTCAAAGGTGAACAGGGTTCATCGGATTACTGAGGCGTCCGCGACAGCCACAGATTTTGAGCCCTGCGGGGCCGAGGAGGAATGAATGTCCAAGAACGCAACAAGCGCGCCCATTGAAAAAGAGAACAACCTCGGCGTAAGCATTGTCCTGTTCGTGATTATGATCGTGCTCTTCCTGGGCGCCATCTACTCCCTGTCCTTCCTCAGCCTGGACAACCCGTGGCCGATGGCCGTGTGCCTGGGCCTGTTCGCCCTCGCATTCTGGATTCCGCAAACCATCCTTGGCCGCTCGGACTCAGCCGGCGAAAGCTAAACTTTCACGCAACATGGGATGGCCCGGGCTAATGCCCGGGCCATCCTGTTTTCTCCGACACGCAGGAAGTCTGCACCTTTGGCGATGGTAGCCAACGCCACGAAGCCCCCTGCGGCCACCGATCCTACTGGTCATCAACCGCTTCAGAAGGCGTGAAACCGCTCCCCGGACCTGCCAGCAGGGTGCCCGGCCCTGCTGGGCGCAGTTCCGCGGCGACAACACCGATGCGATTCAAGAGGGCAGAGGCCTCAAATTCATCGCGCCCCTTAATCAGGATCTCTACCCCGCCCCGGACTTCCCGGATTTCATCTGTCCGCCGAAGAACGCTGCGGAGGTCTGCGCCGGCGGGAAGCTCGAAGCGTGCGAGCGTTGACATGTCCGAGCTAAAGACGCCTGGTTCGGTGCTCGTCCGGCGTTCCGTCTCCTCCAGCAGTACAGCGGCCAGCAGTTCGGAGCTGCGGTCCCAGGTGAAGCAGCGCGCCCACTCCTGGCACTGCGCAGAAACCTCATGGGCGGTATCGGGATCATGCAAGGCTTCAAGGGCCGTCACCAGGGCAGTGCCAAATTCCTGCGGGGTTTCCGCGAGCCAGCCTGTCCTTCCGTCCACTACCGAATCCCTGATACCTGGAACGCGCAGTGCAACACAGGGAACGCCCCAGGCCGCAGCTTCAATCACCGAGCAGCCCCACCCTTCAGAGGCCGACGTCGACACAGTGAGCCAAGCACGGTTAAGCAGGCTGTCGCGGAATGCGTTGGGCTGATATCCGTGAAACGTCACCACATGGTCAAGGCCAAGATCCATGGCCAACTGCTGCAAGCGGGGCCTCTCCGGACCGTCGCCCACAATTTCCAAGCGCAGCTTGGGAACGCTCCGTGCAGCAGCGGCGAACTGACCCAGCAGCACATCCAGCCGCTTGTGCGGCACGAGGCGGCTGACCACGGCAATGGTGGGGTCCGCATCCTTGGGTCCAATGGTCGCCGGAACGTCGATGGTTCCGTTGGGCACCACGTGAATGGGTCCCGTAAATCCGAGTTTTCGCAGTTCCAGCCGCGTGGACGGCGAAACGGCAACAATGGCCCGCTGGCCATACACTGCCTTGGCACCGCTTTTTTCCAGGAAGCGCCCCAAGGCCGCAAGTGGCGGGGAGAACCTGGTGCTGAATTGCTCCTGGTGTACATGGTGTACCAGTTGGACTATTGGGGTCTTAGCGGACACAAACAAGGGTGCAAAGAAGGGGATTCCGTTCTGGCAATCCACAATCGCGTCGAAGTTCTGGCCTGTTTTCAGGAGCCTGCGGGCTGCTTGCGCGTAGATAGCCAAAGGCCCTCCCGCCCGGAGGATGCGGATGCCGTCGATGACATCCTCGGCTGACTGGCCAGGCTCCCGGCCTGTAAACCACGTGACCTTGGCTCGGCTTTCAACCCATCTCCGGGAAATCTGGTGCATATATTGCTCGGCCCCGCCCGCTTGCGAATGCCTGACGTCCCGCCAGTTCAGGACAAGCACATGTTTCCCAGCGAGATCGGTGATGGCGGTTTCGGCTGCCAGTACCTCGGTCATGGCATGGTCTTCTGTAGCTGGAGAACTGACGCAAAACTCGCTATGCCGTCGTGCATGGGCCGGAAAGTGGACTCAGCCCCGTCCGTCCATGCCACGGGCAACTCGATGATCCTGGCCTTTTGGTGTTGAAGTCGAAGAAGCAGTTCGACGTCGAAGGCAAATCCGGAGGCCCGGCACTGGACCATGGCAGCGGTGAGCGCGTCCCGTTCGAAGAACTTGAAACCGCACTGGGTATCGAAAATGCCCTTGACTTTTGTTCGGGTGAGCGCGCGGAACGCTTTCCCTCCCATCCGTCTCCCAAGCTGTTGTGGCCGTACCAGGGTGGATCCAGGCGCGTGCCTGGAAGCAATCACAGCGGCCGCACCTTCCTGGAGATACGACATTGCCGATGTCAGCGTTTCCAACGGAGTAGCCATGTCAGCATCAAAGAATCCCGTGAACCGCGACGTTCCGCTGAGGAGACCCCGACGGACGGCGGCACCCTTGCCACGACGCGAACAGCCAATCACCGAAATCGGCACGGCGGTTCCTCCATCAGGGAAGAGACGACGAATTACGGCTCCCGTTTCATCCACGCTGGCGTTGTCCACTACGACGATCCGCGAGGACCACGGCTGGGCGGACAGGAAGTCGGTGGTCTGGATCAGTGTGCGGGGAATCCTCGCGGCCTCGTTATACGCCGGAATGATGACTTCAAGATCAACGTGCGAGCGCCGCAACGATGCTGCGCGCCCCTGTGTGGGCAGACTTTGCCTACTGCCGGTGTGGATGCCGTGTGAACGGACCAAATCCATCAAAACCCTCCATTTTTTCCAAACTGGGTACAAGTGCCCGTCTGGAAGTGGAGGGAGGCCGCAAGTCGTGACGCTGGTTTGATGGAAGCTTCAATCGACGTGCATGCGGACCGTGCGCCGACCGTGTCAGGGCAGCTGCAACATCCCGCCCAGCGCCGAGAAAATACCCGGCCAGTGTTGCCCCGCCAGAGCCCAGGCAGCCACGCCCATGCCCACCATGGCGTATCCGCTGACAGGAATCAGAACCAGCCACTCGCGCCGTGATCCGGCCCTGCCCAGCAGCGGAATCGAAAAGGCCCCGTTGGCCCGCCAGATGCCACTGATCAGTGATTTCCGCAGGAATTTAGGTGGCTTGATGACGATAGGCCACAGCAACGGCACACCGCCCACCGTAATCATGTCTCCCACGATGTGGACCACGACTCCCGTCAGCATTGACAGCGGCAGCCATCCCCACTGATCCGGCGCAAACCAGGTCACCAGGCCAGCCATCACCACGGCGAACACCCAGTTGGTGATCCACCCCGATTTGGGAAACAGGTTCAAAGCCTTGGCGGCAAGGTTGATCATGAACATGCACAGCAAACCCGCGCCGACGGAGAGCTTCCCCACCGGTGTGACCATCTGGAATTGAGCTGCCATGGCCGCCAGCACAACGAAGGCCGAGGCTCCCAAGAGTGAGTGCGTCCCTTGCCGGTGGCCCCCACTGGCTTTCTCGATTCCCACCGCAATCACATTGGACAGCGGCGGCAGCGAATTCGCTATGGTGCTGTGCCGGTGGTCCCAGTCGCACACCAACGCGGTGCCCGCCGTCGCCATGGCTCCGATGAGGATGCCAGTGGAGTCCAGCGGGTACCAGCCCAAGGCGTAGGGTCCGGTCGAGGCAATAGCAATCCACGCCGCGGCTCCTGACGCGGCGTGGTGTCCTCCCATCATTCGTTTAGCCTGCCTTTACGGGTACATCTGAGAAGATCGCTTCGATCACGTTGTTGGCCCACTGGAGGATCTCGGCATCCTGGAGATCACGGCCGCCGATCCTGGCTGTCTTGGGCTTGGGGATCAGGACAGCATCCAAGGCAGGCTTGACCTGGGAACCCGGGTACATGCGGTTCAGCCGCATGGTTTTGGACTCAGGCAGTTGCGCCGGCGAGAAGCGGATGAAGTTGCCTTGGAGCGCGACGTCGGACAGCCCGGCTTCGCGGGCCCCCACCCTGAAGCGGGCCACGGCGATGAGGTTCTGCGCCGGCAAGGGCGGCTCACCGTAGCGGTCCACGAGTTCCGCGAGGACCTCATCGATGGCCTCGTTGGTGACAGCGGCAGCCAACTTCCGGTAGGCCTCCAGGCGCAGCCTCTCACCGGGCACATAATCATGCGGCAGGTGGGCGTTGACGGGCAGTTCGATCTTCATCTCGGCGGCCTTCTCCTCGGCCTCACCGCGGTACTCGGCAACAGCTTCACCGACGAGCCGGATGTAGAGGTCGAAGCCCACGCCCTGGATGTGGCCGGACTGCTCCCCGCCCAGCAGGTTGCCTGCACCACGGATTTCGAGGTCCTTCATGGCCAGCTGCATGCCGGCGCCGAGTTCGTTGTGCGCGGCCACAGCCTTGAGCCTTTCCAGCGCCACCTCGCCCAATGGCTTTTCAGAGGGATAGAGGAAGTACGCGTAGGCGCGTTCACGGCCACGGCCAACACGGCCACGGAGCTGGTGCAGCTGCGAGAGTCCGTACTTGTCGGCACCATCCACAATCAGTGTGTTGGCGTTGGAGATGTCCAGTCCGGTCTCAATAATGGTTGTACAGACCAAAACGTCGAACCGTTTCTCCCAGAAGTCCACAATGATCTTCTCGAGTCGGCTCTCGGACATCTGGCCGTGCGCCACTTCCACCCTGGCCTCGGGGACCAGCTCGCGGATCTGCGCTGCAATTCGTTCGATCGAGGACACACGGTTATGCACGAAGAACACCTGCCCTTCACGCATGAGCTCACGGCGGATGGCCGCTGACGTCTGCTTGTTCGTGAAGGGACCCACATAGGTGAGTACAGGGTGGCGTTCCTCCGGCGGAGTTGCCAGGGTGGATGTCTCCCGGATGCCCGTCAAGGACATTTCCAGGGTTCGGGGAATCGGCGTGGCACTCATGGCCAGGACGTCCACGTTGGTGCGCATCTTTTTCAGCGCTTCCTTGTGTTCCACACCAAAGCGCTGCTCTTCATCCACGATCACCAAACCCAGGTCCTTGAACTCAAAGTCCTTGGACAGCAGCCGGTGCGTACCGATCACGACATCCACCGCACCGCTCTTGACGCCCTCGGCGGTTTCCTTGGCTTCCTTGCCGCTCTGGAACCGGGAAAGGGGTTTTACGCGCAGCGGGAATCCCGAGAAACGCTCGGTGAACGTCTCGTAGTGCTGCTGGGCCAACAGCGTGGTGGGCACCAGGACAGCTACCTGCTTTCCATCCTGGACGGCTTTGAAGGCCGCCCGGACGGCGATCTCGGTTTTGCCGTATCCGACGTCGCCGGAAACCAGGCGGTCCATGGGGATTTCCCGCTCCATGTCCGCCTTGACCTCGTTGATAGTGGTCAGCTGGTCCGGGGTTTCCACATAGGGGAAGGCTTCCTCGAGCTCGCGCTGCCACGGAGTATCCGGAGCGAAGGCGTGTCCGCGGGATGCCATCCGGGCCGAGTAGAGCCGGATGAGTTCTCCGGCGATCTCCTTGACGGCTTTGCGTGCCTTGGACTTGGTACTCGCCCAGTCTGCGCCGCCCATCTTGCTGAGCGCCGGGGTATCCCCGCCCACGTAGCGCGTGACCTGGTCCAGCTGGTCCGTAGGGACAAACAAACGGTCCCCCGGAGCGCCACGCTTGGAGGCTGCATATTCCAACACCAGATACTCACGCAGCCCGGCATCGGACGACGACGTACCTGTCACCTTGCGCTGGATGAGCTCCACGAACCGGCCGATTCCATGCTGCTCATGGACCACAAAGTCGCCTGCGTGCAACTGCAACGGGTCCACGGCATTCCGTCGCTTGGACGGCATGCGCCGCATGTCCTTGGTGGAACTGGCGGTGGCGCGCCCCAGCAGGTCCGCTTCAGTCAAAAGACCCAGTTTGAGGCCGTCAAGGACAAAACCACGTCCGACGGCGGCAGTGGTCACCTCGATGATGCCCGGCTGCGGATCCTTATCCAGCGAGTCCACGCGTGCACACGGAATATCGGCGTCATGGAACAGCTCAACCAGGCGCTGGGCAGGTCCTGGCCCGTCAGTAACAACCACCAGGCGCCACTGCTCCCGGACACGGGAGCCAATGAAGTCCAGCATTTCCGCCACGTCGCCCTGGTAACCGCGGGGTTCCCGGGCGTGGAGGTTGAGGACGTCGATGTCCAGCACCAGGTCCTCGTCAGTTGCGAGCGAGGTGATGGACCACCAGGACACCCCGTGTTCCAAAGCGGCAGACCGGGTGTCAGTCAGCGAACGGAAGCTCGCGGCGTGCAAGTCGGTGGAGGCCTGGGAGGACAGATCCAGTGGCGCGGAACCGCCGTCGGACGCCGTTGACCAAGCAGCTTCCAGGAACTCTTCGTTGGTAGCAGCGAGGTCGTGCGCACGGGTGCGCACTTTTTCCGGTTCGATGACCACGCTCAGGGAACCGGCCGGAAGCTGGTCCACGAACGGGACCATGGCATCCACCAGCACCGGGGCCAGGGATTCCATGCCCTCAACGGCGATCCCACCCGCGATTTTCTCCAGCATGTCAGCCGCCGCCGGCATATCTGCTTTGAGCTTGGCAGCACGGGACATGACGGAGGGCGTGATCAGGATTTCGCGGCACGGCGGTGCATGCAGTTCCGTCGGGTGGTGTATCCCGGGTGCAGACAGAGAGCGCTGATCGGCCACGGCAAACCAGCGCATCTGGTCAACTTCATCGCCGAAGAACTCCACACGGATGGGGTGGTCCTCGGTGGGCGGGAAAACGTCCAGGATACCGCCGCGAACCGCGAATTCGCCTCGGTGGGTCACCATGTCAACCCGTGCATAGGCAGCGTCGGAAAGGGCACGGACAACATCGGTGAACGAACGTTCCTGCCCTACCTGCAGCGTGACGGGGACGAGGTCACCCAAACCGGCCACGATCGGCTGGACCACGGCGCGAACCGGGGCAACCACCACACGCAGGGGTGCCGCCGTCGAGGTTTCAGGGTGGGTCAGGCGGCGCAGGACGGAGAGCCTGCGCCCCACGGTGTCCGAGCGCGGCGAAAGCCGCTCATGCGGGAGGGTTTCCCAACTGGGGAAGGTGGCCACAGACTCCGCGGGCAAGTACGAGGCGAGCGCCGCCGTCAGGTCTTCTGCCTCACGCCCGGTGGCGGTGACCGCCAGCACAACAGGCGTGCTCCCGGTTTCAGTTTCCAGGGCAGCAAGGCCATCGGCCATTTCCGCAAGCAGCACTGCCCGCATCCCGTTAGGGGCGCTGATCTGGTAGTCCGTGCTCCGGGCCGAAAAGGGCCGCTGAGCTTCCGTTCGGACGCGCGCAAAAGTCTTGTCCTCCGCCAGTGCGCGGCGCAGACCGTTGAGGCTCATGGCTGAAACTCCTAGGGTGGGTCCAAGGGCAGGCAACACAAATGCCCGGAAATTCAAATGAATGCCGGGTCATTCCAGCCTACCCCTCCCTCCAGCCCAGGAGTTCCTTTGCAGCCATCACCAAACCAGCCATCCAAGACAGTCCTCGTTACGGGCGCCACCGGTTACATTGGAGGCCGCCTGGTCCCCCGTCTTCTCGAGGCTGGCCACCGCGTGAAGGTGGTGGTCCGCTCCCCGCAGAAAATCGCCGATGTTCCATGGCACGACGACGTCGAAATCATCACGGATTCCCTGTCCGACGCCGGAAGCCTGGAGAGCGCACTCCAAGGTGTGGATGTGCTCTATTACCTGGTTCACTCCATGGCTTCGGGCAGTGGATTCGAGGCGAAGGAAGATGCCATGGCACGCCTCGTGGCAGACGCAGCGACCCGGGCCCACGTCACAAGGATCGTCTACCTCGGCGGCCTGCACCCGGAGAACGCAGAGCTCTCCACGCACATGCGTTCCCGCGAGACGGTGGGACGCGTCTTCCTTGATTCCCCGGTGGATTCCATCGTGTTCCAGGCCGGAGTCGTTATCGGTTCGGGTTCGGCGTCGTTCGAAATGATCCGCCACTTGGCCGATACCCTGCCCGTCATGCCGGCGCCCAGCTGGGTCAATAACCGCATCGAAGCCATCGCAGTGCGGGATGTGCTCCACTACCTTGTGGCTGCTGCCGCCCTCCCGGACGGCCTGAACCGGACGTTCGATATCGGCTCCCGGGACGTCCTGAAGTACAAGGACATGATGAACGAGTACGCCCTGGAGCGCGGCCTGCCCCGCCGTCTGGTGATCGCCCTTCCGGTTCCGGCGCCCAAACTCGCCGGGCTTTGGGTTGCACTGGTCACGCCCATTCCGCTGTCCATGTCCTTGCCGCTGGTGCAGTCACTGCAGCACGATGCCGTGTCGCGGGAGCACGACGTCGATCATTACATTCCCCAGCCCGACGGCGGCCTGACGCCGTACCGCCGTGCCGTCGGCTTGGCTTTGGGCAAGGAACGGGACGGGCAGGTGGAGACCACCTGGGCAAATGCCGGAATCGACGCCGACCCTCTTCCCAGCGATCCAGATTGGGCCGGTTACAAGGTCTTCCTGGATGAGCGGACCTTCCACAGCGACGCGAAGCCTGAGCATGTGTGGACCATCATTGAGGGCATCGGTGGCAAGAACGGCTGGTACTCACTTCCGCTGGCATGGCGGGTGCGTGGATGGCTGGACAAGCTCACCGGTGGGGCGGGCCTGTTGAGGGGCCGCAGGCATCCGAAAAAGCTGGGCAGCGGCGAGGTGGTGGACTGGTGGCGGGTCGAAGCCATAGACCGCGGACATTTGCTGCGTCTCCGGGCCGAGATGCGGGCACCCGGGCGTGCATGGCTTGAGTTGGCAGTGGAGCCCGACGGCGGCGGGAGCCTTTACAAGCAACGCGCCATCTTCTTCCCACGCGGTTTGGCGGGCAGACTTTATTGGCTGGGCGTGTACCCGTTCCACGGGATCATCTTCCCGTCCATGGCACGGAACATTTCCGCGGCAGCAACCGCGCTTCAACATCAGGAACAGGAGCAGGAACAGGAGCAGGAACAGGAGCAGGGTTCCGGCGTGGCCACGGACACCCCGTAGGATGTTGGGAGCTAAAAAGCTTCACCACCAACATATCCACGGAGGACCCATGGCCCTGAGTGCATCCACCACCCTGCCCCACAGCGTTGACCGCGTTGCGGCCGTATTTGTCGACGAAGACTTCCTGCGCCACACGAGTGAACTGGTGGGCGGCTCCCTGGAATCGTTCACGATCGACGGCGACCCCGCCGGCGCTTTCAGCACCACCACGGTTCGTACGCTCCCCACTACCCGCCTGCCGGATATCGCCCGCAAGTTCGTCGGCGAGAGCCTGACTGTCACGCAGACCGAGCAGTGGGAGGCACCGGCAGCCGACGGCTCCCGCGCCAGCAAGATCGCCCTTAAGGTCTCCGGCGCTCCACTCGACGTCACGGCAGTCCAGCGCCTCGTGGCTGAAGGCGGGAACACCCGGATCGAGCTTGAGGGCAACGTTTCCTCGTCGGTTCCGTTCCTCGGCGGCAAGATCGCCGATGCTGCTGAGCCGATGGTTGGCAAGGCCCTGAACATCCAGTCGCAGCAGGCGCAGGCCTGGCTCGAAAGCCACTAGTATGCAGCTCCCCGCCATTCTGGGCTGGGTCCTGATCGTTGCCGGCGTGTGGTCCCTGGTTGTATGGCCGCAGTTCCTGAAGCGCGTCATGAAGGATCCCCGGGCCCGCGACGCCGCCGGCAAGGCCACCAGGTTCCTCACAGTCCACGTCGTCCTGGTCTCCATTTCCATGGTGCTGGGACTCGCGACGGCGGCCATAGGGGTTGCGGGCCTCGTTTCCTAGCGCTCGTCCCACCCAACTGGGTCGCAGTAGAGCGCGTTTTGAGCCCTCATAACGCGCTCTACTGCTACCCAGTTGGGTAGACTGGGCTTTGGTGTGCCGGGAAGTCTGGTCGGCGGTGTCTTTGCGATGCCCGCCTTTCGACCACTCGACCCACAGGAGCTTCCGTGGCCAAACAACCCCTGACCACCACCGTTTTCAGCCGCTCCAGCTACCCCGAGTACCGCCGGATCCTCTCCATCCTCCGAACAGAGACAGTGGGCGGCGCCCTCCTTCTGGCCGCCACTGTGATTGCGCTGATTTGGGCCAACTCCCCCGCCGCTGAGGGTTACTTCGCATTACGCGATCTCAAAATAGGCTATGAACCCTGGCACCTGCAGCTGAGCCTGGGGCATTGGGCCTCCGACGGCCTGCTGGCCGTGTTCTTCTTCCTCGCGGGCCTGGAACTCAAACGGGAGTTCGTCGCCGGGGAACTCCGCAAACCTGCCCGCGCTGTTGTACCCGTTGCCGCGGCCGTCGGTGGAGTCTTGGTCCCCGCCCTGATCTACGTCCTCTTCAACCTCGGCTCCGCCTCGGAGACACTCAAGGGCTGGGCCATCCCCACGGCTACGGACATCGCTTTTGCCCTGGCCGTCCTTGCCGTGATCAACACGCACCTTCCCGCAGCCCTGCGGACCTTCCTGCTGACCCTCGCAGTAGTTGACGACCTCATCGCCATCGGCATCATCGCGTTCTTCTACTCCACGGGGATTCAGCCCCTCATGCTCCTGGCCGCCCTGGTACCGCTGGCGCTCTTCACCTTCCTGGTCCAGAAACGGATCCGCAGTTGGTACTTCCTGCTCCCGCTTGCCCTGGCCACGTGGGGTCTCGTCCATGCGTCCGGTATCCACGCCACAGTGGCCGGGGTCCTCTTGGGCTTTGCGGTTCCGGTGTTCAACAGCGGAAAAAAGGGCGAGCCGGCCGAAGGACTCGCCGAACACTTCGAACACCGGCTACGCCCCTTCTCCGCCGGGTTCGCAGTACCCGTCTTCGCCTTTTTCTCCGCAGGCGTGGCATTGGGCGGGTTGGATGGCATGCGGGCGGCGCTCAGTGATCCGGTGGCCGTGGGAATCGTTGCGGCGTTGGTGCTGGGCAAGGCCATTGGCGTCTTCGGCACCACGTTCCTGGTGACCAAAACCACCCGAGCGAGCCTGGATTCCAGCATTGCCTGGATCGACCTCTTTGGGCTGGCTTTGCTGGCCGGGATCGGATTCACCGTCTCACTGTTGATCGGCGAGCTAAGTTTCGGCACCGGATCCGCACACAACGACCACGCCAAGGTGGCCATCCTGGCCGGTTCCCTGATCGCGGCGCTGCTGGCCGCCGTCGTACTTAGGGCCAGGAACCGGCACTACCGCCTGGTTCAGGTGGAAGAACAACGGGACGACGACGGCGACGGCGTGCCTGACGTCTTCAGCCGCACCTAGCGGCACACTGCTCTGCGGGCTGTTAGGCCGTCGCCTGGTTCAGCGCGTCCTCTGCGGCAACCCACGAAATCATGGCGCATTTGACCCGGGCGGCGTAGCGGGCCACGCCTTCGAATGCGGCGGCGTCCCCCAGAATCTCCGGATCCGCCTGCACCTTTCCACGCGAGCGAAGGACTTCACGGAAGTTATCGATCACGGCGTGCAGTTCCTCTACGGACATTCCCTCGCCAAGGTCGGTCAACACTGAGGCCGACGCCATGGAGATGGAACAGCCCGCACCATCCCAGCTGATCTGCTTGACAGTTCCGTCGGCAACAGCCAGACGGAGCGTTACCTCGTCCCCACAGACCGGGTTGAGCTGGTGGGATTGGCCGGTTGACGTGCCCGTTGGAGCTTCTGTGTCCGCGAGCCCGCTTCCGTGCCGCTGCTTGGAGTGGTCCAGGATGATCTGCTGGTACAGCTGGTCAAGACTCATGGTGCTGGTTACCCGTTCGTGGAAGTGTGTGGGGAGCGCCCGAAGGCAGACGCCCTGGGTCAGGCCTGGAAATAGGCCCGGACGCCAGACACGGCGTCAAGGAAGGCATCGACGTCGTCTGTGGTGTTGTAAAGGTACGTACTGGCCCGGGTAGTAGCGGTCAGCCCCAAGCGGCGGTGCAGCGGCTGGGCGCAATGGTGACCGACGCGGACGGCGATGCCGCGATCGTCAAGGAACTGGCCGACGTCGTGGGCATGGACACCGGCGACGTCGAAAGCAGCCAGCCCGATGCGTTCCGCGCCGGAAGCAGGACCCACCACGCGGATGCCGTCGATGCCCTCAAGTCCCTTGACCAGGCGCTGACCCAGCGTAGCCTCCCAGGCATGGATGCGGTCGATCCCGGTTTCGGACAAGTAGTTCACGGCAGTGGCAAGGGCAACCGCCTGGGAGATGCGTTGTGTCCCGGCCTCGAAGCGCTGCGGAGCAGGCAGGTATTCGGCGCGCTCCATAGTTACCGTGGTGATCATGGACCCACCGGTGAGGAACGGCGGGAGGACGTCCAGGAGTTCCTGCTTGCCGTACAGGACACCGACGCCCGTGGGAGCCAGCATCTTGTGGCCCGAGAACACCGCGAAGTCGACATCCAGGTCCTTGACGTCAATGGGCATGTGAGGCACCGACTGGCAAGCATCAAGAACCACCAATGCACCCACGCGTCGGGCGAGAGCCACCAGTTCGGCAACCGGGTTGATGGTTCCCAGGACGTTGGACGCGTGCGTGAAAGCCAGCAGTCGGGTCCGCTCCCGCACAATTTCTGCCGCGGCATCGAGCCGGAGCGCGCCGTCGTCCGTGATGGGAATGTACTTCAGTGTGGCGCCGGTGCGGAAAGCGAGCTCCTGCCAGGGGATCAGGTTGGCGTGGTGCTCCATTTCCGTGACCACGATCTCGTCCCCGGGACCGATGGCCAGCTCCTTCAACGCCGAACTGCCGCGGCCCTGAGCAGCCCACAAGGCGGCGTTGGACAAGGCATAGCTGATGAGGTTCAGGCCCTCCGTAGCGTTGGACGTCCACACGGTTTCCTCGTACTGGGCACCAACAAAATCCGCGACAGTTTGGCGGGCGTCCTCAAAGACCTCAGTCGCGCTCACCGCAAGTTGGTGTGCGCCACGGTGAACCGCGGCATTGCGCTGCTCGTAGAACTCCTGCTCGGCCTCTATGACGCTCAAAGGGTTCTGCGAGGTGGCCCCGGAATCGAGATAGATCAACGGTTTGCCGTTGACCAGTTGGTCCAGGACGGGGAAGTCGTTCCGGATCCGCAGCACCTCCGCATTGTCCATGGCAGGAACCACGGACTGCTGCAGTGAGGCGGGAGTTGATACGACTGTCAAGGGGCGCTCCTTGGAAATCCTTCAGGGACACTCAATTATCCCACGGCGCGACGTCCCCGGAGATGTGCCGTACAGCACGTCGGCGTCCTGCAGTATCTCAGTGCCCCGCTGTACTTCAATGTCCCGCTGTACCAGGCAGCCATCCCAGCGGCGGAGCAACATCGCTGTCGAAAGCCCCATGCAGCCGCTCCATCAAGGTCCAGGCGCGGCGGCTCGCCGCGCTGCGGGTCCTCGCTTCGTAGCCACTGGCCGCCCGGGCGTAACACAGGGCCGCTTGCGCGAACTGCCGGTCCCCGGAAAGGCTCTTGCCGGCAGATTCAAGCACCTTGGGGTCATTACCCGACAAAGCCGTTGCGAAAGTTCCCGTCGCCGCAGCGCCGGCGCCCCGCAACGAGGCGGCAAGCTCGCTAAGGCGGCGCTGCACCACAAGGTCCTCGACGGCGGACCCGCTTGCGTTGAGCATCATGAGGGTCAACGCCTCGGCTTCCATCAAATGACTTTGCTGGTCATGGAAGGCCTCGGCTGCCGCAAACAAGTGGCCGGGCTTGCGCGAAACCTTGTCCTGGGCTGCCGCCACGAACAGGGAGCTGAACTGGGACAACAGGCCATTTTCAGTTCGGCCGGCCCCTTCCTTCACTGCCATCAAGCTCTTCCGCACCCTTGCCATTGCCAGCTCCGAATCACCGCACAGCGCCGCGGAGTACGCCAGCATCGCCGTTGCCAGCTGCAGAACCGGCGGCAGGCCGGCGTCGTGCAGTTCAGCCACAACGGGTTCCAGCGTTCGCAATGCGGCCCGGGGCAGGCCTTGGCTGAGCTGCGCATAACCCCGCGCTACATCCAGGCACCATGCCAGGTGCGCTGGCACTGCATAGGTCCACGGGCAATCCAGGACGGAGTCCAGCCTGCTCCATGACAGGTTGTGCCGCAGATGGAAAACGTGGCGAAGGAGCACCCCTGGCCGGAACATCTCCAGCGCAGGGTCGGCATCAGTGGCAGCCAAGGCAGCGGAAGACTTTTCCAACGCCTGGGGAGCGTCCCCGGACAGCAGGAGCTGTTCGGCCATGTGGACATTCCACATGACCCGGGCGGCTGGATCCGACGGTTCCTGCGGCTCCTGGGCCCCGCCGTCGGGCGGCATGGGAGAGGCCGCCCCCAAAAGACCCAATGCCATCAACCGGCGTGCAGCCTCCGCCTGCACCTCCGCCTGCGATCCACCCACCAACTGGCGCAACTCCGGTGCTGCTTCCTTGAGCTGGCCTTCGGCAATGAGCGCCCTGGCCCGGATCATCCTGGCGTCATCCCGGTGGCCTGGACCGTTAATACCCATGGAAGCCCTGATGGCCAGCTCAGCGGTGGAGGGTTTGTCAGCGGCAGGCGCTGCAGCCAGGATGAGTTCATCGGAGAGGCTCAGCCCGCAATCGAGGGTCCACGTCATCCAGCGCAGCATGGCGGGCGCAGAATCCGCTGTGAGTCCCGGCTCCTCGATGCCAAGCCGGAGCGCCGTGCTGCGCGAGCGGGGAACGGACAGCCGGATGCCCTCGCCCCGCAGCCATGAACTCGTACGGACAAGCGGAGGCCTTCCTGGGAGGACCCTGATGTGGTGGGCGTCAAGAAGGTGTTCCACGGCCTTCTGGCCGAAGCTGTGTTCAACAACATCCAGGGCCAGAGGCTCGGCGAGCGCAATGACCTCCAACGCCTTCAGTTCTTCCGCAGCATGGTGGGAGATATCGGCCCGGACGTGCTCAACCACCCCGGGCCATTGACAATGAGCCCGTACGTCGAGGGTCCAGTATCCGTCGCGCTGAACCAGGAGATGGGCGTTGCGTGCATCCTGGATCGCCAGGCAAAGGAGTCCCACGTTAAATCCGCACATCGCCGCCAGAAGACTGCTGGCGCGCCTTTGAACCTTTCCGCCCAGCACGTCCTCGCAGAGAGCCTGTGCCTCAGTGAACGTAAAGGGAGCCAGGACATACTGCTCCAGGAAGCCCTCCTCCCACAACTGGTACAGATCCGGCGGTAGCGGGCGGCGGCTGTCGGCCGTAGCTACCAAGGTGGCTCCGAATCCCGGCATCAGCTGCAGCAAAACCGCCAGTGACGCAGGATCGACGAAGTGGATGTCGTCCACGAGGAGGACCAGTGGAGGCCGTTTGGGCCCGGGGTGGCGCTTGCTTCGACGCCGGGCAACCGGGGGCGTGTACAGGTATTCTGCTGGACCGAGGCTTTGGGTGAGCGCCCGCAGGACATGAAGTCCCGGGAGGGCCGTTTGTTCGCCTGGGGGCTCCACTGCGGCGCTCAACGCACCATAGACGGTTGTCTGGAGTTCCGGTTTGCCGGCGAAAGTGCGGACATCCATGGTGTCCGGTAGTCCTGCTTTGATGGAGAGCAACAAATGGCTCTTTCCAGATCCGCTGTCGCCGATCACAACAATGCCGTTGGTGGAAGGAGAGGGTACTGCCGCGAGGATCAGATCCAGGATCTGCTTCCGGTCCGGGAATGTTGACGGCCTCAGCCTGACTGTGACAGCGTCTTCGTCCAGCCAGGGGTCCGGCAACATGCACACTCCAATAGCAGCAGTCCCTTGGTCCGGGAGAATTTAGGCTTCCGCGATTTTGCGGGATCCCTGGCCTAGAAGCCGGCGACGGCTGGGGGGAGAGTCTCGGTCTCAGAAGACTCTGTCGCCGCCGGCTTCGTCCAGGGCCGGACCGCCTTTCGGTGGCCGGAGCATCGGCTCAAAGAGACCACCGATGCGGTATTTCGATGTGGAATTCGGGGGATGCTTGGGGCTTTCCTTCCTTCCAAGATCAGTTAACCGCGTGCCGGAAATCAGAACACCAGTAATCGGTACTCGATTAGTAGGGCGGTTTCCGGGCCCCGATACTCTGTTGTACTCAGTCCCCTGGAGGGGCACTACTTGGTCCAGGCAGGGAAAGGGCGCGGGTTAGTCCATTGATTGGTGGTAATTGGTGCAATACCGCAACCACGTGGTGTTTACAGGCTCCCGGAGCTACTCAAACGCCGTGCATCAATTGCGGACAGCAGCCCCAAGGTCCTCGCGCCGGCGGATGCCCAGCTTGGCATAGCTGCGGTACAAGTGGCCCTCCACGGTGCGGACAGAGACCATGAGTTTCTCCGCGATCTGCCGGTCAGTGAGTCCGGAAACGGCCAGCGCCACAATATCCTGCTCGCGCCGGGTCAGGGGCACGGAACGGTCCACTTCGGTGTGGGGGTCGTGGAGCTGTGCGTCGCCCAGGCTGGCCTCGCTGACGTCGCGCAACACGGCCGCCTGCCGCGCCTCGGGCCGTTTGCCCTCCGCGTCAAAGGCAACGGCGGCTTTGTCGAAAGCTGTCGCCGCTGGCCCGGGCATGCCTCCGGCGGCCAGCAGGTTGCCTGCGTTGACGAACGCATCGCCAGCGCCGTCCACTTGGGCGGTGGCCAGCATGTGCCAGCCGCCTGCCCATGCTCCAGCCATTGACGAGGCAGTTTCCTGGATGGCTTCCATGACCTGTCCGTCCCCCAGCTCTGCCCTGAGGACCAGGTTCTGGAGCAGGACGCCCGGAAGTTGATGCAGATGCGTGGAATCAGGGAGGCTCCGCAGTTTCTCCAGCCCTGTTCCTTTATTCAAAAGCTCCTTTGCGGCCAGGGTGAAGATCTCGGCCAGGGCTTCAACATAGGCGCCACCGGCAGCCGGGACCACCACCGTGTCCATGGACAGGCGTTGGGCCAGTTCATGGTTTCCTGACCGGGCCGCAACGTAAAACGCCAGCGCGTTGCCCAGGCGGCGCAACCTCTGCGGGTCCTTCACACGGAGTGCCTCCACTGCGGGAATCAACACAGCGCTGGCTTGTTCCAACCGACCCTGCCGGAGCAAGGACAATCCTTTGAGCGCCTGGATGTCGCCACCGAACGTTATCAACCCCATGGCGGAGCTGGCGGCGTAGCGGTTCAGGGCCGTCTCGGCGGCCGCCCAATCCCCCGACTCCAGCGCAGCCAAGGCATAGCGGACCAGGATGAAGTCGGTGAAGTACAGGAGGTCGTCGTGGTGTTCATCCAGCAACACCAGAGCTTCCCTGCCCATCTCCAATGCCTGCACCGCCTGGCCCTCCACCATCAGGAGCTCGCACTGCATTGCCAACAGGAAAAGCTGGTTCATGACGAAATCGGGCTCGTCCGCGGCAAGACCGGCCTGGAACGTGGCAAGTCCCTCACGAAGCTCTCCATAGCGGCCGTCATGGGCCAGCGCCGCCAATTCCAAAGCCGCCGCGTGTCGTCGGATCTGTTCGACCACAGGGTCCTGCGCGTTGCGGCCCGCCACCAGTGCGTCGGCGGCAGAGTGGACGTCAGCCAGGATGTCACCGGAGCTGTCCCCCATCGCGGACCTCGCAGCTCCCCACAGCAGTCCGGCGCCCAGGGGCCCGGACGGATCGGCGTCCAGGAACCCGGCATCTTCCTCGAGCAGCTCCACGGCACTGCGGTAGTCGCCGTCGTTGTATTTGACCATTGCCATCACGGCACGCGCACGGGGGCGCAGCGCTTCGGAGCGAACCTTGGCAGCGGCCTCCAGCGCGAGCGGATTCTGCAGGAGTTTCGCGGCGAGGAACGCTGCCCTCAGCAGCTGTTCGTCGTCGACGTCGGCACCACAGTCCAGCGCCCAACTCACCATTCGGAGCAGGCCCTCTGCCGTTGATGGTTCCGCGGGCAGGTGCTGAACCATACGCTGGCGGATCTGGAGGCTACGCGCGGGCGAAACAATGTGGCGAAGCGCCTCACCATACATCGGGTGCCACATTTTCAGCGGACTACCAGCGCCGTTACTGGAAATCACGAGCCTGTTGTCCATCAGCGACCGCAACGTATCCCTGCCCACGAGCGCGTCGAGTACGGCGGCGGGGACGGGTTCGGACAAGGCGATGATGTACATCGCTTCCCGTTCAGCCTCGCTGGTTCGCAGGACTTTGTTCCGAACCACTTCAGAGAGGCCCTCGCCGGTGCCGGAGAGGGCCCTGGTGAGGAACCAGACGCCATTTCGACGCACCAGGTTTCCGTCAGCTTTTGAGTCTTCCAGGAGGCAACGGAGCAACAGGGGGTTACCCTCCGAAACAGCATGCAAAACATCCGTGGTGCTTGCCATGACCGACCCGCCCAAGGTTTTCCCGGCGAGCTCGGCCACTTCTTCCTTTTCCAGGGGATGGAGTTCGAAGCGCTCTGCCAGGCCGTCGTACCAGAGCTGGAGAAGGGCAGGAGGAAGTCCTGGCCGCGGCCTGCTGGTCGCCACTAGCCTCGCCCAGCCAGCCGTCACCAGTTCGGCCAGAATCTGTGTGCTGGCCTCATCGAGGTCATGGGCGTCGTCTACAACCAGAAGGAGCCGTGCGCCTTCGCTTCCGCGCCTTTTCTCGAACTGGGACCAAAACTCGCGAAGAATCGCCACCGGCGAGGTGGCCTGCTCCACAGGCAGGTCCAGGAGGTAGGGCGCCAGGACACCGAAAGGAACAGCGGACAGTGCCGGACTTCCATGGATCCGCATCACTACCATTTCGCCGGCCAGACGGGCAGCGATCTCGGCGGCCATGGCCGTTTTGCCGATGCCGGGATCGGCAAGGAGCAGGACGGCGCCCGCGCCCTCCTGCCTCAATATTTCGGTCGCGAGGTCCAACTCCGCGTCCCTGCCAACAAGGTACTCAGCCTGCATGGGCACGCACCCGGTTGACGGAAACGACGCTCCTCAACTCACAGGAGACCATTGAGCTCGCCTCGCGATGAAACGCCGAGCTTGGTAAACACTTGGTACAGGTGTCCCTCAACGGTCCGCACAGACACCCCAATATCCATAGCGATTTCACGATTGCTGACACCCTTTCCGGCCAGTTTGGCAATTTGCCGTTCACGCTCGGTCAACACCGGTGCGTCGCTTCGTGGTTGGATCGGCAACGCCGCGACTGATTGTTCCAGACGCTCAAGCCTAAGCTGCGCGGTCCGGGCAGCCGTGGTTTCACCGGCATTACGGGCAAAGTCCAAGGCCATGGCAACGCACCTGGCTTCGACCACCAACAAATCCAGTGCAGCTGCGGCATCGGCGGCCGCCAGAAGGGAACGGGAACTCTTGTTCAGGGATCCGCGAGCGAGGTCACGGGCGATCTGTGCCAAGGGGCCTTGACGGTTAGTGGCAACTTCTTCCAGCAGCTTGTACTCGGCGTCCGTGCCCTCCACAGTGGCGCCGAAAAGGCAGATGCCCGCTGTTGTAAAGCGCCTCTTGGCGATGTCCTGATGGACCCGGGCAAGCAGCCGCTGTTTGACGTCCGGGTCCCCCATCCATCGCCCTGCCATTTCAGCGCAGAACTCAGCGACGGATTCGGAGAAATATGTTCCAACACCCCGGCAGGTGCGGTACAGGTCAAGGTAGCGTCCGGCTTCGAGTGAATTCCCCAACTGGGCATAGGCAAAGGCGGTAGCTGCGTAGGCAACCTTGACCATGTTCATGGCGGGGCGGAGCTCCAGCTGCGCGGCGGCCGAACGCAACGGTTCGATCGCGCTAGCGGGTTTCCCTGCGTAAGCGTAGGCGAGGCCTACGCCCAGTTCGGTGATCGCACCCCGGTACTGCAGGCGGGAAGGCGTGGAGGGCGTCCGGCGCATGAGCTCGATGCATTTCCGCCATTGTCCGGACAGCAGCAGCACTCCGAAAGCCTGCCGCGCGAAAGACTCCTCCAACTGCGCCGGCCTGTCATTGTTCCCCAGCTGCCGGGACACGGTGCGTGCCAGTTGCTGCGCTTCCAGTTCCCGGCCCATCACGCAACGGGCTTCAATGAGGCAAAAGGCGGACTTGAGCCAGTGTTCCCGGTCCACGGCCGGGTCCTTGGCCAGTTCCTCTTCCAGGTCCTCGGCCACAGCTGTGTATTCGCCCATGTACGTCTGGTATTCGTAGTTGCAAAGCAGGAGCCGGTTCCGGGCCCGCGTGATCATCTCCGGCGTGTACTTCTCCGGATTCGAAACGATGGACTCCAATGTTTCATTTGCCGCCGCGATCACTCCGGGCACCATAGCCGATCGGCCGTCAATCCATGTCATGGCCTGGCACTTGGCCGCTGTTACTTCTGCAAACTCCATTGGGTCCAAAGCCGCAATGTGCGCCTCGGAAACCTCATCCAAAGCCTGGGCCGCGTGCAGGGGCAGGTCCAGCATGAGGTAGGCAGCTGACTTCAGGCGCTGCCCCGGCACCCATTCGGGATCCTTCGGATCCAGGGAGAGTGTGCATTGGATGGCAAAGTTGGGGTCGTAATCGTCCAGGGCCGCCCGGCCTGCTGCCAAGGCGTGCGCGGGCGACGGTGACGGCTCATCCTCACAGGCATGCATCCACGCGGCGTAGCTCAGCAAATCCTGTGGAGCCAACCCAGCCAGCTCCGGCTCCTTGGGTCCAAGAAGCATCAACCTCAGCTCGCGACGGCGCCGGGTACTCAGCCAGCCCCGAACAACCTCACCCACATAGGCATCCCGAAGGGACACCCAGTGCTCGCCGCTGCGGTCAACGCTCAAGAGCCCGGATTCCTCCATCTCCACAAGCACTTCCGTGCCAAAGATCGCTGCAAGATCCACCAGGGTGGCGCGCTGCGCACAGGCCAGAACCTCGACGACGGTCCGGTTGGCCTGCGGTTCGCGCGCCAGCCTGGAACGGACAAAGTCCTCAACAACTGTGGCGCCTTCAAGCTTGATCCGGTCCCTGAGCGTCCACACGGAATCGTTGAGGACGAGGTTGCCGGAATGGCGTTGCTCGTCCAGGAGCGCGTGCAGCAGCATCGGGTTCCCGCCGACAGCGGAGTGGAGTGAGCCAACCAGGGTCGAAGAAACGTAGTGGCCCAGCACCGAGCCGAGAACCTGCTTGGTCTGTTCTTCGCTCAGCGTGTTCAGATGGACTTCGCCCAGTTGCTCCTCAAGGACCAGCCGATGAAAATCAGCGGGGAGATCACTGGAGCGTTGAACAGTGGCGATCACCTTGGCCGTTCCAGTGGCCATCAGATTCAGCAGCACGCCCGTACTCATGGGATCCATACCGCCGGCATTGTCCACGATGAAGACAGTCCCGCGGCCCGCGGCTTCTTTACGGATCAGGGAGGTAATCGCGTGCAGAATGCCCGTGGGCGAACTGACGGCCTCGGACGGCAGCCTCGCCAGGAGGAATCCGAGGCACCCGTAGGGAGTCTGACCGTTGGCGACCGTGTTGCGCAATTGCAGGCTGTGAATTTTGGGGCCCAGCGAGGAAACTACTGCCCGGGCCAGGCCCGACTTGCCAATTCCCCGTTCGCCCGTGAGCACCACACCGTACGATTCCGGGGACTCCAGATGCTTGGTTGCCCGGGACAGATCCTGGCTCCTGGCCAACAATGACCATGTTTGCCGATCGGATGGACCGCCCACAAGGTCCGGAGCCGCAGCCCTCGCTGCGCCTCCACCGCCTTTGTTTAGCAACTCCGCCGACATTCGCATCCTTCGCTACAACATCCGCGACAGTCCCCCACCGCTTACCTGCGTACCATGCACACTACCTCCGGGCGCCGACAGTTTGTAGGGCTAAGGGCGCCTCGTATCATCAGGCTTTCCTCAGGCTTTCCTCAAGATTTGCTCAAGTTCTTGCCGCATGATGCTTCTGCTGCGCCGCAAGGAGCCCCTCATTGACCAGAAGTTCCACCGCGTCAGCGGCTTCGTCCAGCAGAAATGGCAATTCCTTCTTCTCGGGCGCTGCAAAATCCCGGAGGACAAAGTCTGCGGTATCCATACGTCCCGGAGGCCTGCCCACGCCTACCCGCACCCGCAGATAGTCCTTTGTTGCCAGCGCCTTGGAGATATCGCGGAGGCCGTTATGGCCACCCTCGCCGCCACCTATCTTGAGCTTGACCGTGTTGAAGGGGATGTCGATCTCATCGTGGACGGCAATTACGTGGTCAGGCGCAATGTCGAAGAATTTGCCCAGCCCCGCGACAGGACCTCCGGAAACGTTCATATAAGTCATCGGCTTGGCCAGCACTACGCGGGGCCCGCCAATCCCCAGCCGGCCCTCCACCACCTGCGCCCTGGCCTTGTGGGTCTTGAACTTGCCGCCCATCCGCGACGCCAGCTCGTCAAGCACCATCTGGCCCACGTTGTGCCGGTTGTTGCTGTACTCGCTGCCGGGGTTGCCAAGGCCAACTATCAGCCAGGTGTCAGTCATGGTCTCATCCTAGGGAATCTGGTCAGGAAATCCGGTCAGCGAATCTGCTCGGCGAACTTGCCTGACCGGTATCGGAATCGCGGGGGCGCGCGGGATTACGCGGGAGTGAAAGAAGAAAGTGGCCGGGACCCAATGGGACCCGGCCACTCAAAAGGCGTTTGCCTATGCAGTCAAAGACTACTCAGCCGCTGCTGCGGTGGTTTCTTCTTCAGCCTCAGAAGCGGTCTCGGCGATGCGGACCACCAGGGTGTCGCCTTCGGTGAGCAGGGTGGAACCCTTCGGCAGGACGAGGTCCGATGCGTGGATGTTCTCGCCGGCCTTGCGGCCTTCGATGTCAACCTCGACGGCGGTGGGCACGTGGGTTGCCTCGGCCTCAAGGGAAACCGTGGTGGCTTCGAGGCTGGCAACAGCACCCGGAGCAACTTCACCGGAAACGTGGATGGCGATGTCGACGGTAACCTTCTCGCCGGCCTGGACGGTCTGGAGGTCAACGTGCTCGATGATCTGCTTAACCGGGTCGCGCTGGATGTCCTTGACGAGCGTCAGGTGCTTCTCGCCGTCGACGTCGATTGCCAGCAGGGCGTTGGAAACGCGGACGGCCAGCGTGGTGGCGCGGCCGGGCAGGTTGATGTGGATCGGCTCTGCGCCGTGGCCGTAGATGACAGCCGGGATCTGGCCGGCCATGCGTGCACGGCGGGCAAAACCCTTACCGAATTCGGTGCGCAGTTCCGCGGTGAGCTTCTGCTCAGACATGTGTACTCCTTGATTACTGTGGCGTCCGGAAACTCCGGACAAGTCGATCAGCAAGGGCGGAGGTCTGTGGACCTTCTACGCCCGGCGACCGTTGCTGTCCAGCAGCAGCCCGCCTGTGTCGAAGGAGATGCAGACCCAGTCGATAACGGAGACCCGCAATTCCGGTTCAAAACGCGCACCGGATGTGCTCTCCCTCGCCAAGGTATCCCCAAGAGTTTACCAGCGGATACCTTCATTACTGAAACGGGCCATCCACACGCCCGGAGGCGGCGGATGGCCCGTCATGTCAGTAGTCCGGCGTCAGGCTTTGCCGTCGAACAGGCTGGTGACCGAACCGTCGTCGAACACTTCACGAATGGCACGCGCGATCAACGGTGCGATGGACAGCACCGTGAGCTGCGGGAAACGCTTCTCTGCCGGGATGGGCAGGGTGTTGGTGACAACCACTTCGCGTGCGCCCGAATCAGCGAGACGCTGCGCTGCCGGGTCGGAGAAAACGGCGTGCGTGCAAGCGATGATGACATCCTTGGCGCCAGCGTTCTTCAGGACCTGGACGGCCCCGGAGATGGTTCCACCGGTGTCGATCATGTCGTCAATAAGCACGCAGGTGCGGCCTTCAACCTGGCCAACAACGGTCTTGGAGACAGCCTGGTTGGGCACGGTAAGATCGCGGCTCTTGTGAACGAACGCCAGCGGGGCACCGCCAAGGCGTTCCGCCCACTGCTCGGCGACACGGACGCGGCCGGTGTCCGGCGAAACAACGGTGATGTTGTCCGCCTCCACCTTGGTGCGGATGTAGTCGGCCAGCAGCGGGATCGCCATCAGGTGGTCAACCGGGCCATCGAAGAAGCCCTGGATCTGGGAGGTGTGCAGGTCCACGGACATGATGCGGTCCGCACCGGCGGTCTTGTACAGGTCCGCTACCAGACGCGCGGAAATGGGCTCGCGGCCGCGGCCCTTCTTGTCCTGGCGGGAGTACGGGTAGAACGGTGAAACAACCGTGATCCTCTTGGCAGAGGCGCGCTTGAGGGAGTCGATCATGATCAACTGCTCCATGAGCCAGTTGTTCAGCGGGGCCGGGTGCGCCTGGATGACGAACGCGTCGGTGCCGCGGACACTCTCAGCGGAACGGACGTAGATTTCCCCGTTGGCGAAGTCATAGGCGTCGATGGGCAGGAGCTCAGTCTCCAGCTCCTTCGCGATTTCCTGCGCCAGCTCCGGATGTGCCCTTCCGGCGGCGAGAATCAATTTCTTCTCGCCGTGTGCGGTAATTTCGCTCATGCCTATTTGCCCTCTTCTGTGGTTGCTGGAGATTGTGAGGATGTGGAGGCGGGGGTCAGCATGGACTCCTGCGCGGCCTGGGCCAGCTTCGCTGAGTTGGTACCAGGGCGGTTGGCCAGTACCCAGCCTTCGGCGTTTCGCTGCGCGGCCAGGCTAATGGCGAGGGCTCCAGGCGGGACATCCTTGCGGATGACGGCACCGGCGCCGCTGTAAGCGCCATCACCCACGGTCACCGGAGCTACAAAGACGGTGTTTGAACCAGTCCGCACGCCCGAGCCGATCACCGTGCGGTGCTTCTTCTCGCCGTCGTAATTGGCCGTGATGTTGCCGCAGCCGATGTTGGTGTCCTCGCCGATTTCAGCGTCACCTGCGTACCCGAGGTGGGACAGCTTGGAACCGCGGCCGATGGTCACGTTCTTGGTTTCGTAGAAGGCGCCGATCTTGCCGGTCTCTCCCAGTACCGTGCCAGGGCGGAGGTAGGTGAACGGTCCAACGGTTGCCCCGGCTCCAATGATGGAACCCGAGCCATGGGTGCGGGTCACCTTGGCACCTTCGGCAACGTTGACGTCCGTCAGCGTCGTATCGGGGCCCACGACGGCGTCCCTCGCCACAGTGGTGGAACCGTGCAGTTGCGTATTGGGCAGCAACCGGACGTCTTCATCGAGCCTGACCGTGGAGTCGATCCAGGTAGTGGACGGATCCACCACCGTCACGCCCGCCCGCATCCAGGACTCGACGATGCGGCGGTTAAGTTCGGCACCGAGCGCGGACAGCTGGATGCGGTCGTTGGCGCCCTCAACCTGCCAGCGGTCCTGGGTGACGACGGCGGCAACCCGGCCACCGGCGTCGCGCGCCAGCCCGAGGACATCGGTGAGGTACATCTCACCCTGCGCGTTGTCAGTGGTGACCTGCGTCAGCGCGTCGCGCAGCACAGCGGCGTCGAAAGCGTAAATGCCGGAGTTGACCTCCAGGATGGTGTGCTCGGCTTCGCTTGCATCTTTGTGCTCGCGGATGCCGGTGACCGTGCCGTCTTCGGCACGCAGGATGCGGCCGTAGCCCGAGGCGTCGTCCAATATTGCTGTGAGCACCGTTACGGCGTTGCCCTGGGCTTCATGGGTGGCCACGAGTTCGCCCAGCAATTCGCCGGTCAGCAGGGGCACATCTCCATAAGTGACAACCACAGTGCCGGTGAGCTCCGCTTCGGCGTCGAGGGCGTTGAGGGCGACCTGGACAGCGCGTCCCGTGCCGGGGATCGCGTCCTGGTCAACGATCAGGGCTTCCGGATCCAGCGCGGAGACGTGTTCTGCCACGCGATCGCGCTCGTGCCGGACAACAAGGGCAAGTTTCCGCGGGTTGATGGAACGGGCGGCGAGGAGGGCGTGGCCCACCATGGAGAGGCCGCCAATTTCGTGGAGAATCTTGGGAGTCCGCGACTTCATTCGCGTCCCGGCACCTGCAGCCAAGACGATGACTGCTGCGGGACCGGTGGTTTCGGGGCTCACGTACTGGCTCTCCTTGCTCGGTTTTGTCCCGGGTAACCCGGCTTCGGAATGCTGCCATTCCAACTGTGGACCCAGGCACCGTTCGAGCTGTTCCAGGTACAGAGTGGAGCGCATTTTCCGACCGTTCCGCCCATAGGATTCGAACCTATACTCCACGGCTCCAAAGGCCGGGGTGCTGCCATTACACCAGAGCGGACCGTGCATGCTTGTACCCCCAGGCGGCAGGGCCTGACGGTATCCCGGATCACCGGGATGCACACACAAGAATCTAGTTTGCCATGACCTTTGCATGGTTCGCGACTTGACCCACTCTGACGGGTCTCCGGATGCCCTGTTACGGCCCGCCCCGATCAGCCGCGCGGCGGGTTAGGGCATGATGGACACGTGAGCAAGCGCACTGAACTTTCCCGGCCCGCAGCCGCCGTCGAGCCTCTGGGAGACCGCCCGATACGGTCAAGGATGACCGGACAACAGCGCCGCTCCCAGCTCATCGGCATTGGCCGGTCGCTCTTCGCAGCCAAAGGCCTGGACGGCACGACCATTGAAGAAATTGCCGCCAGCGCGGGCGTCTCCAAGCCGGTGATCTACGAGCATTTTGGGTCCAAGGAAGGCCTCTACCGGCAGGTTGTCGAGACCGAATTCCGGATACTCCTGGACTCCATCACCGAGGCATTGAGCACCGATGCCAAACCCCGCGTCCTGGTGGAGCGCGCTGCGCTGGCACTCCTCGGCTACATCGAGGAGCGCACAGACGGCTTCCGGATCCTCATGCGCGACGCACCACCGTCCCAGCCCGAGGGCGCCTTCTCAACCTTGCTCTCCCACGTCACAGCGCGTGTGGAACACCTGCTCTCCGACGAATTCGCCCGCCGCGGATTCAGCGCCGCAGATGGCGCCATGTACGCCCAGATGCTCGTCGGAATGGTCGCGATGACAGGCCAATGGTGGCTGGACAGTCGTGAGCCGGACAAACGCGCGGTAGCCGCCCACCTGGTGAACCTGGCCTGGAACGGACTGACCGGGCTGCAAAAGGAGCCGGGGCTCCGATCCGACCCCTGATCTTCTCTCACTTCCGGGCGCCTTCCGGGCGATGCGCGCTCACATCCCCACTGCTTCCGGGCGATGCGCTCTCACATCCCCACCGCTTCCAGGCGATGCGCGCTCACATCCCCACCGCTTCCAGGCGATACGCGCTCACATCCCAACGCCTCTCGGGCGTTCCGCTCTCACATCCCAACGCCTTCCAGGCGATGCGCGCTCACATCCCAACGCCTTCCAGGCGATGCGCTCTCACATCCCAACGCCTTCCAGGCGATGCGCGCTCACATCCCAACGCCTCTCGGGCGATGCGCGCTCACATCCCAACGCCTGTCGGACGATGCGCTCTCACATCCCTACCGCCTTCCGGGCGATGCGCGCTCACATCCGAACGCCTTCCGGGCGATGCGCTCTCACATCCGAACGATCCGGGTCCTTAAATCAGCCCCTGACCGAAACTTCTGCGGACACTAAAAAGAGGCTGCCGGATGCCCGCCACAACGTGCTTTCACATCCCGAGCGACCAAGCGGCCCGGGTTTCCTTCAACATCGAAGGAAAAAATCAACGCCAACCCCGGATCCACCGTTGTCCAGACACTCCCGCCCGGGCGAGGGCAAGCCCTGCGGAAGTGATAGAGCAACGGCTAAAACGCTTCTGGACCTGAGAGAACGATCCGCAAATACCCGCTGAACGTGAGAGAACGTCCCGCAAAAGCCCGCTGGACCTGAGAGAACGTCCCGCAAAAGCCCGCTGGACCTGAGAGAACGTCCCGCAAAAGCCCGCTGGACCTGAGAGAACATCCCGCAGATACCCGCTGGATGTGAGAGAGCGTTGCAGCAGCGGCGGGCATCCGGAAGCGTGCGTCAAAGGCGAGGAACGAGCCAGCACGCGGAGGATGCGCGCCGCTGCGCCGCCGGCTGCCACTCGCCAGCCGCTGCGCCGCCAGCCGCCAGCCGCCACTCGCCAGCCGCTGCGCCGCCAGCCGCCACTCGCGACGGCAACACCGCTGGCCGCGCCCTATTCGCCGAGGATTTCGGCGGCCTCGAGCCACTCGAGCTCCAGGCCTTCTTTCTCCTCAAGGAGTTCCTGCAACTTGGCATTGAGTTCGCCCAGTGCGTCGAAGTCCCCGGAGTCGGACTTCGCGGCCATTTGGGTGTGAAGCTTTTCCTCCTGCTGGGCTATCTTGCCGAGCTGGCGGTCGATCCTGTTGAGGTCCTTGCGGGCTTCACGCTTTTCGGCTTCGCTGGCACCGGACGGAGCGGCACTCGACGACGTACCGCCACCCGCAGAAGTCGGCGCACCGGATCCGCCGCCAACAGCGCCGGAAGCAAGTGCCGCTTCACGCAGTTCCAGGTATTGGTCCACACCGCCGGGCAAGCCACGGAGTTTGCCATCGCCAAGGAGTGCCATCTGGTTGTCCGTGACGCGCTCAAGCAGGTACCTGTCGTGGCTCACGACAACCAGCGTTCCGGGCCAACCGTCCAGGACATCTTCGACGGCGGCCAGGGTGTCGGTATCGAGGTCGTTGGTGGGCTCGTCGAGCATCAGTACATTGGGCTCCCCTACCAGCAGGCGCAGGAGTTGGAGCCGGCGGCGCTCACCACCGGAGAGGTCCCTGACGGGTGTCCACTGCTTTTCCTTGGTGAATCCGAGCTGCTCTACGAGCTGGCCGGCGGTGAATTCCTTACCGCCTACGCTAAAGGACCGCTTTTCCCGCTCAATGACTTCAATGACGCGAAGGTCCGAGACGTCGTCGAGCTCCTTCACGTCCTGGGTGAGGACAGCCGTCACCACCGTCTTGCCGCGCTTGACCTTGCCGGAGGTGGGCTGGATTTCGCCGTTGAGGAGCTTGAGCAGCGTGGACTTGCCGGCCCCGTTGACGCCCACCAAGCCCAGCCGTTCGCCAGGTGCGAGCCGCAGGGTGATGTTGTCGAAGAGTTTCTGCCCGTCCGCTCCGTCAACAAAATCGAGGGTCACGTTCTCGAGGTCCAGCACGTCTTTGCCCAGCCGCGCGGTGGCCATCTTGCTGAGGGCTACGGAGTCGCGGGGATCCGGCACGTCGGCAATGAGGTCGTTGGCAGCTTCGATCCGGAACTTCGGCTTGGCAGTTCGTGCCGGCGCACCACGCCGGAGCCATGCCAGCTCCTTTTTGACGAGCTGCTGGCGTTTACCTTCGACGACGGCGGCCATCCGGTCCCGCTCGGCGCGAGCCAAAACGTAGGCAGCGTATCCGCCGTCGAACATGTCCACCATCGCGTCATGGACTTCCCAGGTGTAGTTGCAGACTTCATCAAGGAACCAGCGGTCGTGGGTGACCACCAGGAATGCGCCTTGGTTGGCGCGCCAGCGAGTCTTGAGGTGCTTGGCCAGCCAGGCCACGCCTTCGACGTCGAGGTGGTTGGTGGGTTCGTCCAGCATGATGACGTCGTGGTCTTCGATGAGGAGCTTGGCCAGCGCGACACGACGCTTTTGCCCACCGGAGAGTGCGTGCACGTTGGCGTGCCAGTCGACGTCACCAACCAGGCCGCCCATGACTTCGCGGATCTTGGGGTTGGCGGCCCATTCGTGGTCTGCGCGGTCGCCGACGATCGCTGCGCCGACTGTCAGGTCGCCGTCGAGCACGTCGCCTTGGTCGAGGTAGCCGACGTTGACGTCACCACGTTTGGTGACGCGGCCGGAGTCGGGCGTGGAGCGTAGGGCGAGCAAACGCATGAGGGTTGATTTTCCGTCACCGTTGCGGCCGACCATGCCGATGCGGTCGCCATCCTCCAAGCCGAGGGTGACGCCGTCGAGGACAGTGCGGGTCGCGAACGAAACGGTGAGGTTTTCGCCGCCGAGCAGGTGGGCCAATGGGTACTACTTTCTACTGCTGGAATGCGGGAGCTACTAAAGGAGGGTATCGGAGATGATCCGGGCGCCGGGCACGGGTCCGTGGACGGCAACCGCAGTGTGGCCTCGATGGGTCAGCTCTTCAGCGAGGACGCTGGCGGACACCGAGTCCCTGGCAAGCAGTGCGATGGTGGGCCCGGAGCCTGACACCATGCCTGCCAATGCGCCCCGGGCTTCGCCTAGCCCGATGGTGTCCCTCAACTGTGGGGCAAGCGCAATGGATGCCCGCTGGAGATCGTTGATCAGCACCCGGCTGAGCGCCTCGGGATCGCCGTGCCGCAGGGCCTGGAGGATGGTGGGGTCAACGTCAACGGGCTCCGGAATTTCCACGCCTTCGGAGTCGCGGAGTCCGTCCAGGGTGTGGAACACGTCAGGTGTGGAGAGCCCGTAGTCGGCAAATACCAGCACCCAGTCCATTTGTGCCTTTGCCAGTGCGGGCGACAATTTGTCGCCGACACCGAGTCCGACGGCGGTCCCGCCCAGCAGCGAGAACGGAACGTCTGCGCCCAACTCGGCTGCCAGGTGTGCGAGTTCCTCGCGGGAAAGGCCGCTGTTCCACAGGGCATCGCATGCGAGCAAGGTAGCGGCGGCGTCGGCGGAGCCCCCTCCCATACCTCCGGCGACAGGCACACGCTTGGTGATTTCAAGGTGGACGCCGGTTGGTTTCTCGGATAGCTCAGCCATGATGGCTGCCGCCTTGTAGGCCAGGTTGCGTTCGTCCAGGGGAATATCGACGCCGTCCAGGTCCAGGGTGCTGTTGGGGCTGATGCTGACGGTAATCCCTTCAGCCTCGGTGCTGGTGGCCGCCACTTCCTCGTACAGGGAAACGGCCAGGTAGACGCTTGCCACGGAGTGGTAGCCGTCGGGGCGCAGCGGACCAACACTTAGCGAGACGTTGATCTTCCCCGGCGCTTTGACCCGGACCGTCCTGGCATGGAAGCGATCGCCTACGTATGGCAGGCTGCTGGGTTTGCGGGTGTTCGGACTCATGCGTCCGCTGGGTGGCGGGCTTCGGCGATCCGGACGTAGGCAGAGATGTCCAGGACCTCGCCCCGGGCTGTGGGATCAACGCCTGCGGCGACCAGGCACCGTTCGGCCTCTGCGGCACTGCCTGCCCATCCGGCCAACGCCGCGCGGAGGGTCTTTCTACGCTGGGCAAAAGCGGCGTCGATGACAGCAAACACCTGTTCCCGGGTGGCGTGCGTGGCGGGTGGGTCATGGCGCGTAAAGGCAACGAGTCCGGAGTGGATTTTCGGAGCTGGCCAAAACACGTTCATGCCGATCACGCCGGCCTTGCGCATGTGCCCGTACCAGGCAGCTTTGACCGAGGGCACACCGTAGATCTTGCTGCCTGGAGTTGCTGCCAGGCGGTCCGCGACCTCGTCCTGGACCATGACCAGGCCGTGCTGCAGGCTCGGGAAGTGTTGCAGCAGGTGAAGCACCACGGGGACGGCCACGTTATACGGGAGGTTGGCCACCAGTGCTGTCGGTTGCACGGGCAGTTCCGTGACCCTCATGGCGTCCGAAAGGACCAGGTGGAAGTTGTCTTCAGCCTCGGGCCGCCATGCACGAACGGTCTCGGGGAGCTTCCCGGCGAGCACGGGATCAATCTCAACGGCCACAACAGTCTTGGCCGCATCCAGCAGCCCAAGCGTCAGGGAGCCAAGGCCCGGGCCCACCTCAAGCACGGTTTCGCCGGCGTCGATGTTGGCGGCTGATACAATCCTGCGGATCGTATTACCGTCAATGACAAAGTTCTGGCCCAACGTCTTGGTGGGGCGGACACCGATTTCCTCGGCTAACCGTCGGATGTCGGTGGCGCCCATCAAAGGCACGACGGCGGCGGGTTCGGAATTCGGTTCAGTCACCTAGGTATCGTATCGCCTGTGCGGGGTCACGCTGCGTGTGCGCAGCCCCAGTCGCTGAGGCCGTTCCTGGCGTAGAGGCGGTTGGCGATATCGATCTGCTGTGCTTTGGTGGCAAGGTTTGCAGTGGGGGCGTAGGCGCCGCCGCCATTGGCCAACCAGGTGGGGCTGGAGAACTGCAGCCCGCCGTAATAGCCGTTGCCGGTGTTGATGGACCAGTTTCCGCCGGACTCACACTGGGCGATCCTGTCCCACATAGCTTCGTTCGGGGCGCCGGTGGGACCACTGGAAGTGGCAGCCTTGGCAGCGACGGGGCGGGCCTTCGTTCCGACCATGATCTTTTCAGTGACGGGCTGGGTGGTTACATTGCTGGATACAAGGGTGCGGGAAGCTTCACGGCCATCCACCAAGACCAGCTTGAAGGTCTTCACGACGGAACCTGCGACGCCCTTTTGGGTCACTTTCTCGTCGCCTTTGTAGAGCTCGGCACTATCGGTGCTGACGCTGTCGAACGGTACTTCCTCAGTAGCTTCGGCGGTCTTGCTGGTGTCCACGCGGGAGACCTTAATCACCATGTCCTGGATGACCGGCGCATTTCCGGGCTGGGAGACGCGATCGCTGGCGCTCAGGGTGACTCCGGCGTCCTTCAGGACGCTGGCGACGTCGGGCGCCGTCGTGGTGGTGCTGGTGTCCTTGCCGTCAGCTACCAGGCTGATCGTCTTGGGTGTGGAGATGGAAACGAAGGAGCCTGTGACAGCCAGCGAGGCGTCCTTCGGCTGGGAGATTTCGGAGGAGCTCGCGACTCCCAGTTCACTCACGAGGCCGGCGACGTCCGGTGCGTTGGTGTTGACGGTCTTGCGGGCGCCGTCCAATTCGATGGAGACGGCTTTGGCGAGATTGATGTTGACCACCGAGCCGTTTTCCACTTGGGTATCAAGATCCGGTGAAACGCGGTCTGCGTCCTTCAGCTCGACCTTGGCTGCCTTGACCACTTGGTCAACGGTGCCGCCGAAGGTCTGGATGGAGCTTACCTTGCCGTCTACGTTCAGGGTGATTGTCTTGTTGTTGCCGACGAAGGCGACTACACCGACCACCAGCGCTGCAACAACCAGCAACTGGGCACCGACTTTGAGAAAGCTGAACTTGCCATCCGTTGTGAAGAACTTGATCACGATTGCCCATAACTCTCAGACCATCCGGGCACGGGGAAAAGCGCAAAAAATAATGCCAGCCGCAAAACTGAGGGGCCAGGCAAAAAAAGCCTGGTCCCACCCTCTGCTGCCGGCATCTGCGCCGCCAAATACATTCAACTAAAGAGCCCGGACGAATCCGGACCAGTTTTCCGAAGGCCTTCCCCGACCCCGGCTACTTGTTGTACACAGTAACCGATCTGTTATAAACGGACCAAGAATTCTACATACCGGGTATTCATCGCCGGCGGTGCCAGAGAGGTTCGAATGCCCCCGATCAGCCCCACGATCCGTAGGCATTTACCGTATTTTCAGCCAGCCTGGCGCAAAGTTCCGAAAGGTCATCTTCTGTCACTTCCGCCATCGAGCGAACTGTGTACGGCACCATGTAGCTCGCATTTGGCCGCCCACGGTACGGGTGTGGCGTGAGGAATGGCGAATCTGTTTCCACCAGGATCCGGCTGGGCTCCGCAATGGACAACGCTGCCCTCAGGTTGCCGGCATTCTTGAACGTCATGGTGCCCGCAAAGGACATGTACCAGCCGTTCTCATTGCAAATGCGTGCCAGCTCCTCATCACCGGAGAAGCAGTGGAAAACTACCCGCTCCGGGGCCCCTTCCTCCTTCAATACCTGCACTACGTCATCGTGGGCGTCGCGGTCGTGGATCTGCAGAGTGAGGCCTAGCCGCTTGGCGATGTCGATGTGCCTCCGGAAGGAGTACCGCTGATGGGCCAGCCCTTCACCGTGGGTTCGGAAGAAGTCCAACCCTGTTTCGCCGATGGCACGGATCCGCGGGTGGGCAGCCAGTTCCTCGATCTCTGCCAGCGCCGATTCCAGTTCACCCCGCCCCGCGTAGATGGGTGCGTCGTTGGGGTGGATGGCAACCGCTCCCAGCAAGCGGGCATCGGCCTGGACAGCTTGTACCGTGAAGCGCGACGATTCCAGGTCGCAGCCAACCTGGATCGCCCCTTGGACACCAACAGCTTCGGCGGCATCCATGGCGTCCGCAACGCCGACTTCGATCAAACCGTGCCGGAAGTCCAAGTGGGTGTGGTTGTCCATCACCGGGACGGGAAGCGGTTCCGGGGCCGGAGGGTACTCTTTGCGGGAATCCGAGGCTTCTGTTGCACCGGAGGACGCGCGGTAGGGAGCGGGGGCGAGGGAATTGCACATGTTCCCACCTTAATCGGACCGCGGTCCCCCGTGCTGCGGGACAAATTCCAGTTGGCACATAAATTCGCGGAGCACTATGTCAGGGACGGCCAAAGTCTGGGTAGTCTGGAACGGACAGACGGCCGACACCGGCGTTGGCCACGGCTGAAGGGCAATCCATGGAGTCCAAGCGACAAGTCACCGTTGAGCCTTCCCCACTCCAGGGCGAGGCGTACAGCGCGCTGCCCCGGGATGCCGCCTTGCTCAATGGACACAAGCCGCAGGTTATGGATGCTGAACGTTTCCACGATGCCAGCGAGCGCATCCTGGCATCCATCGGCAAGGTCATCGACGGCAAGGCGGACGCTGCGAAGCTGGCCCTGACAGTTCTCCTGGCCCAAGGCCACCTCCTGCTGGAGGATGTGCCCGGCGTTGGCAAGACCCTGTTGGCGAAGACATTGGCCCGAACCGTGGACTGCACGGTGTCCCGTATCCAGTTCACTCCGGATCTGTTGCCATCGGACGTGACGGGCGTGTCCATCTACAACCAGTCTTCGCGGCAGTTCGAGTTCCGGCCCGGTGCGGTGTTCGCGAACATCGTGATCGGCGACGAAATCAACCGCGCCTCGGCCAAGACCCAGTCCGCGCTCCTGGAGTGCATGGAAGAACACCAGGTGACGGTGGACGGGCATTCGTACCAGCTGGGATTGCCGTTCATGGTGGTGGCAACGCAGAATCCCATCGAAATGGAGGGCACTTATCCGCTGCCCGAAGCCCAGCGCGACCGCTTCATGGCCAGGATTTCCATGGGCTATCCGGATCGGGATGCCGAGATCGAGATGTTGGAAACGCATCAGGCGGCCTCTCCCCTGATCAGGGTAACCCCAGTGGTCACGGCAGCCGATGTGGCAGCCATGATTGCAGCCGTCCAGCAGGTCTACGTGTCCACGGCCATCAAGGAATACACCGTTGCCATTGGCCGTGCCACGCGTGAAAGTGCCCGCCTTCGACTCGGTGCCAGCCCGCGGTCCTTGCTGCAGTTGCTGCGCGCCGCGAAGGCTACGGCAGCTTTGGATGGACGCGATTTTGTCCTTCCCGACGATGTCGTGGACGTGGCCGAATCAGTACTCGCGCACCGCATCATCCTGGACCGCAAGGCTGCGAGTTCCGGCGACACGCCCCAAACAGTCCTGCGGGGCATCCTCGCTTCCCTCCCGGTTGCCCAGGAACCGCCTGGCGCGTGGCGCAGGGACAAACAAAGCGCATAGGAGACAGCGGGCATGGCACTCGTGGATAGGCTCCCAAAGCATTTGTTCACCAGCCGCGGATGGGGATTGCTCGCCGCCGGGGTGGCCTCGTTGGTCTGCGCCTACATTATGGGCAGACGTGATCTGCTGACTCTGGCCGTCTTTTTGTTGATCCTTCCGTTGGTTGCCCTGGCTGGTGTCCGGGTCTGGAAACCCAAGTTCCAGGTGTACCGGGAATTCAATCCCTCCACCGTGGAGACGTCCACCGCCACCACCGTTCGCCTGGCGGTCGCCCGATCCACGTTTTCCACCGGCCACGTGATCATGGAGGAGCAACTGCCTCCACGGTTCGGTGATCCGCCGGCTTTCCGCTTCCCGGCCCGGTCTGCAACAGGTGGCACCAGCCGCTACGAATACCATCTGCGATCCGGCAAGCGGGGACAGTTCCGCATAGGTCCTGTTACTGCCGAGTTCAGCGACCCGTTCGGCTTGTCGTTGCGGCGTCATGCCATCGACGACGGCGACCTCCTCACCGTGACGCCGGCCGCCGTCGAACTTCCCGTAACGGGACTCGCCGGGGCGCGTGGGAACGATGGCGTAACGGCCACCCGGATCAGGGCGAACCCCAGCGACGACGACATCATGACGCGCGAATACCGGCACGGCGATCCGATGCGGCGCGTCCACTGGCCCGCCACGGCGCGGCACGGACAGCTTATGGTCCGCCAGGAGGAATCGGTCACCACTCCGGAAGCCACCATCATCCTTGACCAACGATTCGCGGCCTTCGCCTCCGGCAGCGCCTCGGTTTTCAGCTCGCACGACGACGACTCGGACCTGGTGACCAGCCCGAATTTTGAGTGGGTTGTGACAGCGGCAATGTCCATCAGCGCGCACTTGGCCGAACGGAACTACTCGCTGCGCGTCCTGGACGCCTTCGGTAGCCCGGCCTTCATTCGCTCGCCGTCGGCACCGGATCCGGGCGTGGAAGAGTTCAGTGGCGTTGCCGGCCTTCATGCCATTGCCGAAGGTTTGGCCGCCATTGAGTTGAGCGGACCGAAGCACCACTGGGTTGACCACCACAGGGCTGAACATCACAGGGCCGGAGAAACTAGTCCGGGGCATGCCCGGCGCTCCCCCGAAACCACCGGTTCCGTGCCTAACCGCAGTGGGGCCTTGGAGGTGCCGGGCCAGGAAAGCGTTGATTCGGTCTTCGACGACCGCCTCATGGACAAGCTCGCTGCGCATCGTTTGCGCGGGCCGCTTCTTGCCTTGCTTGGCAATCTGACCCTTGCCGAGGCCAAAGCCCTTGCTCCGGCGGCCGGCTACGGTGCCAACGCCTTCGCGATAGTAGTCACGGACCCTCAAAGCAGCAACGAGTCCCGCAACCATGACTCCCGGAACCCGGACTTCCGAAACAAGGATGATGTCCTGGAAACCTTGAGGCAGGGCGGCTGGAAGGCTGTCTCCGTCACCTCGAAGACACCACTGACAGCGGCCTGGTCCGGCTTCGACGAAGGCGGCCTGCTGGTTGCTGCGAGCGCGGCAATGGACGTACGGCGCGGAGCGGCGGTGCCGCGATGACCGCAACGTCCCATCGTGGGTCCCCTGCAACATTCCAGCGGGGCGTTCCCCATCAGGGTGCCAGCGGAGACGGGCCCGCCCCCGCTTCACCTCAACAACGGCCGCAGGCTCCCGGCCTCTACCCGTGGATCATGGCTGGTTCCGTTGCCGTGGCCGTTCTTGGTGCGGCCATATCCCTGAATGGAGTGTTCAGGGGCTGGGCCTGGTTCATGCCGCTGATCACCACCGTTGTAGTGGTGGCCCTGACACTGGCCATCCTGCGGACCCTCCGGATCCAGCCCTTGGTTACCACGCTGGGTGCCTTGGCAGCATTGGCCGGCATACTCAGTTTCACGTTCTGCCGGCAGGACAGCTTCCTGGGCTTCATCCCTACCACCGGCACGTTTGCCGCGGTAGGCCGGCTCATCAAGCGGGCCGCCGAGACGGTTGTGTCCGAGAGCGCTCCGGTGGCCCCCAACGCGGGGATTGTCTTCGTCACGTGTGCGTGCCTGGGACTTCTGGTGATCCTGATCGATGCTTTGGCCGTCCCGCTATCGATGCCGGCGGCCAGTGGAATCGGACTCCTTGCGGTCATGGTGGTTCCTGCAACCATCAAGCCGCAAAGCGTAGGTGTCGCTGGATTCGTTGGGGCCACGGTGGGATATCTGCTCATTCTTGGTTGCAGCCATTGGTTCGCCCCTGACGCCAGGCTGCAGTCCGGAGCACCACGAAGTTCCGGCCAGATCAGGCGCTCCCTGGTGACGGGGGTGCTGGCACTGGGTTTGGCATTGGTTGTTCCGCTGGCCATTCCAGGGTTTGAAACAGGCACCTTTCCGCAAGGCTCGCGGTTGAGCCCCTGGGGTACCTCGAACGGCCTCAATCCGATGATCACGCTGGGTAACAGCCTTCGCAGTCCCACGGGGGCAGGACGCATCACGTACTCCACCAGTTCCAGCGCAGCCACCTACCTGAGGTCCGTCACCATTGACCACTTCGACGGCGAAACCTGGGCACCTGATGACCGCTCCGCCACACGGCGGGCCGGGGTGGACCGGATAGAGCCGGGTTACTCCATCCAGGGAGAAGTCGTGAATGCGGTGACGTCCATCAACGCGGGCTTGTTCACCAGCCCGTACTTACCGGCGCCGTTCGCCCCCGTGTCCGTTAACGGGCTGAACGGCCGTTGGACCTGGGATCCGGCCACCCTCAGCATCATGAGTACGGAGACGAGCACGCTGGCCCAACGCTATGTGGTCTTCTCGGCGGCACCCAAGATCAGTGCGCAGGCCCTGTCGCAGGCAACAGGTAAGCCAAAGTCCATTTCGGAGGACTTCCTCCGCGTTCCAGGGAACCTGCCAAGCATTGTTCGCCAGACGGCGGAGCAGGTCACGTCTTCGGCAGGCAACAACTACGCCAAGGCGCTGGCGATCCAGAAATACCTGCGTTCCAGTGAATTCACGTATTCCCTTCAAGCGCCGGTGCAAAACGGGTATGACGGCAACGGGTTGTCGGTGCTGGCGGACTTCCTGGCGGTCAAGAGCGGCTATTGCGTCCACTTCTCCTCCGCCATGGCGGTGATGGCCCGCGTGGAGGGCATCCCCAGCCGCATTGCGGTGGGATACGCACCCGGGCGGCTGACGGGCGAGACCGTGGCTTTGGTTGGCCAGGGATCGTTCCCTGAGTATGAGGTAGATGCCCGTGACGCGCACGCGTGGCCCGAGCTCTACTTCGAAGGACTGGGATGGGTGCCCTTTGAGCCGACTCCTTCCCGTGGGGTTGTTCCGGAATATGCCACCGAGTCCTCAGTCCCGGGCAGCCTGAGCACCAATGCTGACGAGAAGGACGTTCCAGGCACCGCCGTGACGCCTCCGCCCACCACCGTTCCGCTGCCGGGAGGCGACGCGCAAACTGCCGGCTCTGCGCCACGTGACCCGCTGCCAACGGTTATTGCCACGATTGCGGCAGTGCTGTTGCTCGCTGCTTTCCTTGGCTCGCCGAGGCTGAGCAGGGTAGTCGTGCGACGCCGCCGGCTCAATCCCAAGGAACCAGCGGATCGTGGATCGCCTGACGCTTACCACGACTCTGCAGCCCTCGCATGGGCAGAGTTGCGGGACCTCGCCACTGACTATGGTGTACCGTCCACTCCCAGTGAAACGCCAAGGCACTTTTCGTCCCGGCTCCGTTCAAGTTCCATTCTGGGTGAGGCCGGGGGTCTCGACGACGCCGCACATGCCGCCGTCGCTTCACTCACCACGGACTTCGAACGGCAACGTTATGGTCGCCCGATGGAGGCAGCCTCGCCGGCTGCTGCCAGGATCGCTGTTGTTCGTGACTCGTTACGGAACAATGCCAACTGGCTGGTTCGCTTCCGTGCCAACTGGCTGCCGCCGTCGCTCATGCGCCGCTGGTTCCACGCACTCGGTGCCCCCTCCCGCGCTGTGGGGTCCTTGTTCCGACGAACGGGGCAAGGGATTGCCAGATCATGGCGCGCGCTCAGGGGACTTCTCCCGCAACGCCGCTAAGACCGCGATCCCACGTGGGAACAGCAAAGGGCCCGACTCCGGAACTTATGGCTCCGGGGTCGGGCCCTCTGCTTGTCTCTACCGTTCTTGTTGCGAGAGCGGTGGACGGAACCCCTGGACTGGTCGGGGTACGGGACTCAGCCAGGGTACGGGACTCAGTCGGGGTACAGGACCTAGTCGGCGTACGGGTCGGCGATACCTACGTACTGGGTGTAGAGGTACTCTTCGATGCCTTCGGAGCCGCCTTCGCGGCCCAGGCCGGACTGCTTGACGCCACCGAACGGTGCAGCGGCGTTGGAGATGACACCGGCGTTGAGGCCGAGCATGCCGGTCTCAAGCTTCTCGCTGACCCGCAGGCCCCGGTTGAGGTCCTTGGTGAAGACGTAGGCAACCAGGCCGTATTCGGTGTTGTTGGCCAGGCGGATGGCGTCGTCTTCGGTGGAGAACGTGACGATTGGGGCCACGGGTCCGAAGATTTCTTCCTGGAGAATGCGGGAGTCGGCGGCGACGTTCTTCAGCACAGTGGGCTGGTAGAAGTAGCCGGGACCGTCGACGGCGGCACCACCGGTGACTGCTGTTGCACCTCCTGCTACGGCTTCAGTGACGAGGGCGTGCACGCCGTCGCGGGCCTTGCCGTCGATCAGCGGACCAACCTTGGACTCCGGCTCGGTACCGCGGGCTGTGGTGAGGGAACCAATCTTCGCGGCGAACTTCTCGGCGAAGGAGTCGGCGATGGACTCGTGCACGATGAAGCGGTTTGCTGCGGTGCAGGCCTCGCCCATGTTGCGCATCTTGGCCGCGATGGCACCTTCAACGGCCTTGTCCAGGTCAGCATCCTCGAAGACGACGAACGGTGCGTTGCCGCCAAGTTCCATGGACGTGCGCAGGACCTTGTCCGCGGCTTCACGGATCAGTGCCTGGCCAACCGGGGTGGAGCCGGTGAAGGAGATCTTGCGGAGGCGGTCATCCTTGATCAGCGGTCCGGTGACAGCACCGGCCGTGGAGGTCTGGATGACGTTCAGGACACCTGCGGGAAGGCCGGCTTCCTGCATCACCTGCGCGAAGAGCAGGCTTGTCAGCGGGGTGAGGTTGGCGGGCTTGAGCACCATGGTGCAGCCAGCGGCGACGGCCGGGGCTACCTTGCGGGTGGCCATGGCCAGCGGGAAGTTCCACGGCGTGATGAGCAGGCAGGGTCCAACCGGCTTCTTCTGAACGAGCAGGCGGTTCTTGCCGTCCGGTGCTGCGGAATAGCGGCCCGAAACACGGACGGCTTCCTCGGAGAACCAGCGCAGGAATTCGGCGCCATAGGTGACCTCGCCGCGGGCTTCGGCCAGGGGCTTGCCCATTTCGAGGGTCATCAGCAGCGCGAAGTCTTCGGCGCGCTCGGTGACCAGTTCGAAGGCACGGCGCAGGATCTCACCGCGTTCGCGCGGTGCCGTGCGTGCCCAGTCAGCCTGGGCGGCAGCAGCGGCGTCCAGGGCCGCGGCACCGTCTTCAGCACCGGCGTCGGAGATGCTGAGCAGGACCTTGCCCGTAGCCGGGTCCTCAACATCAAAAGTCTTTCCGGATCCCGCCGGACGCCACTGACCGTTGATCAGCAGGCCGGTGGGGACGGAAGCCAGCAGTTCGCTTTCGCGTTCAACCGTTACAGTCATGGCGACTCCTTCGTCTTGGGTGCATTGGAGGGTTGCACCACTAGGGTTCCTTGCCAGAATTGGCTTGAATTACTGCCACGGTACTGCCATGCAAGAAGCAGTGTCTACGCCTTCACGCACTGCCATGCGCCCGCCAAATTGTGCACCTGCACAGGGATGATCAGCGTGCTGCAAGCACCGCCGAATACAGCTCCCGCTTGCTGATACGGGCGTCATCCGCCACGGCGGCGACGGCTTCCTTCAACCGGATTCCCTGGGAGATGAGCTCGTTCACGGCAGCTACATGGTCTTCCGGCTTGCCGGGAGCCTGCTCGGGAGCGCCACCCACAACCACGGCAATTTCGCCGCGGACTTCATTGTTTTCTGCCCACTCCAGGAGTTCGCGCAGTGTTCCGCGGATGACTTCCTCGTAGGTCTTGGTCAATTCCCGGCAAACAGCCACCCGGCGTTCCGGTCCGAAGCGCTCGTGCAGCGCCCGAAGCATCACTTCAAGCCGGTGCGGAGCCTCAAAGAAAACCATGGTGCGGCGCTCGTCAGCCAAGTCCGCCAGGCGGGAATTCCGCTCCCCCGACTTCCGTGGCAGGAAGCCTTCGAAGCAAAACCGGTCTGTGGGCAGTCCGGAAAGCGCAAGGGCCGTCAGCACGGCGGAAGGTCCCGGCACGGCAGTGACGGTCAGGCCCGCGGCAACGGCTCCCTCCACTAAACGGAATCCAGGGTCTGAAACCGCCGGCATCCCGGCGTCGCTGACCATCAGGATGGTCTTGCCGGCCCGCACATACTCAAGCAGTTCACCGGTCTTGGCTACCTCGTTGTGTTCGTGATAGCTGATGACGCGCCCGGACACCTCCACGCCCAAGGCCTGGACCAGACGATGCAGGCGACGGGTGTCCTCGGCTGCGACGATGTCCGAGGTCGCCAGGAGTTCGATCAAGCGGGAGGATGCATCGCCCACGTTGCCGATGGGAGTGGCGGCAAGCACAATCCTGCCGCTTGCCGTGGTTGCGCCCGTGTCGGCACCGGCTTCGGGTTCCTGGGCCGCGTCCGGTTCATCAACCGCCGATGCATCATCAAAGGGGGCTTCGTCCGGGGTGCTGTGTTGTTCGTCCACCTGCCAAGCCTAATGCCGCGCGCACTTCAACGCCGCAGCAAGAGCGCACTTCAACGCCGCAGCAAGGATGGAACGGTAGCATGGGCGGGTGAGCCAGTCCCCCGTTCCCACCACCGATTCCGGAACCCCCGCAGTGTCGGCATTACCTTCCGGAGCCACGGACGTGGCGGCAAGCAACGGCTCCGGAGAGCCGGCCCAGGAAACAGCGGCCAGGGGAACTACCCCATGGCGGCCTCCGTCCAGGCAGGACGACCCCGCTGGCAGCAACAGCAAGCTGCCTCCCGGACGCGGGCTCGAAGGCCACCGCTGGATCGCCAGACCTGCTGCGGCCTTCTCGGTGGACGCCCTGACATCACGTTTGATCGGCGGGATCCAAAGCTGGCGGGACTACCCGCCGTCGCTGCGTTTATGGTTCTGGTTGATTCCCGCCATTACCGCCGCCATCGGCGGAATCCTGCGCTTCTTCCGTCTTGAGGTCCCCCACAGCCTGGTCTTCGACGAAACGTATTACGTCAAAGACGCGTATTCGTACCTCGTCAGCGGATACGAACGCAGCTGGCCAGCCAACGCCAACGATTCCTTCAACGCAGGCAATCCAGAGATCCTGCTCAATACCCCGGAGTACGTGGTTCATCCTCCGGTGGGGAAATGGATGATTGCCTTCGGCATATGGTTGTTTGGGGCTGACAATCCGTTCGGCTGGCGTTTTGGTGCCGCCCTGACCGGGACTCTCACGGTCTTCCTGCTCTCGCTCATCACGCTGAAGCTCTTCCGTTCCCACACGCTTGGCGCAGTGGCCGGCTTACTGCTCGCGGTTGATGGCCACCACCTGGTGTTGTCGCGAACGTCCCTGTTGGACATCTTCCTTGCGTTCTGGATCCTTGCCGCCTTTGGTGCTTTGCTTTTGGACCGCGACGACGGCCGGCGTCGCCTTGCTTCCAGGCTGGCCGCCCGTGCGGCTGCTTCATCCGACGGCCGGCCCCCGGCCAAGCAACTGTTGGCCGGCCCCTGGTTGGGGATGCGTTGGTGGCGCCTGGTTGCCGGGATTTGCCTCGGACTGGCTGTGGGCACCAAATGGTCTGCGCTGTTTTTCGTCGCGGCGTTTGGCTTGTTGACCGTCTTCTGGGACATGAGCGCCCGCCGCATTGCCGGGATCCGCAGCTGGCCCAGTGCAGCGGTCATCAAGGATGGACTTCCGGCTTTCCTGACCATTGTCCCGATCGCGGCGGCCACGTACGTCGCCACGTGGACCGGCTGGTTCCTCTCCAAGGATGCCTACTACCGCCAGTGGGCGGCCACCAATCCGGCGCCCGGGTGGGATTGGCTGCCCAATTCCGTGCGTTCCCTGGCGCACTACCACCTTGAGGCATACAAGTTCCATCAGGGCCTCAGTGCCGACCACCCGTACGAATCCAGCCCCTGGACCTGGCTGGTCATGGGCAGGCCCACCTCGTTCTATTACCAATCGCCCAAGCAGGGCACTGCCGGCTGCATTGCCGAGACGTGTTCCTCGGCCATCCTGCCCGTCGGCAACCCCATTGTCTGGTGGGGCGGCACCATTGCCCTGGTGATCCTGCTCTTCTGGTGGGCAGGCCGGCGGGATTGGCGCGCCGGGGCCATCCTCGTTGGAGTCGGGGCTGGATACCTGCCGTGGTTCATGTATCCCGAACGCACGATGTTCATCTTCTACGCAGTTTCCTTTGAACCGTTCCTGGTGCTGGCCCTGACGTATGTCCTGGGGTTGGTGCTGGGCCGCACCACCGATCCTCCTTGGAGGCGGAGATACGGACTCTACATAGTGGGCTCGGTTGTGGTGCTGGCCGTGCTGGCAACAGCGTTTTTCTACCCCGTGCTGACCGCCGAAGTCATCAGCTACCAGGAGTGGCGGATGAGGATGTGGATGCCATCGTGGATCTAGGAGGAGGATCGTGAGGGAGGCAAGCACGGAGCTTCTGGTCGAGGCCGACGAGAATACCAACGTGACCGACCTCCTCCTGGAACGATGCGCCAAGGACCCGTTCGGCAACCTTTACGCCCACAAGACAGCCAATGGGTGGCTCAACGTGCCTGCTGCACGCTTCCTCGCGGACGTTCAGGCACTGGCCAAGGGCCTCATTGCAGGGGGCGTCAACCCCGGCGATCCTGTAGCTGTGCTCTCCCGCTCAAGTTTCGAATGGACCTTGGTGGACTTCGCCATCTGGATGGCTGGCGGAGTTACTGTACCCATTTATGAAACGTCTTCGGCAAGCCAGATCGAGTGGATCCTTGCAGATTCCGGTGCCCGACGCATCTTTGTGGAAGACACCTCCAAAGCAGACCTGCTTCACACCCTCGTTGAGAAGTCCACAGCTTTGGGTGAGGACCCGGTGACGATCATCCGCATGGAGCACGACGGTGAGGCCCCGAACCTGACCAGCCTTGCCGCCGTCGGAATTGGCATTATGGATGCCGAACTTGAGCGCCAGCGCAGCGCCGCCAACTTGTCCGATGTAGCCTCGATCGTCTACACCTCCGGCACAACCGGCAAACCCAAGGGCTGCGAAATCACGCATGGCAACTTCGTGCTCGTTGCCAGGAACGTCATCCCGTTCCTCCCCGAACTGTTGATGCAGCACGGCGCGCGAACGTTGATGTTCCTGCCGCTGGCACATGTCCTGGCAAGGGCAGTCCAGGTGGTCTGCCTCACCGCAGGCGTCACGTTGGGGCACAGCCCGGGTGCCAGCGGCCTCATGGCGGACCTGGGCGCCTTCAAACCGACCTTCCTGCTCGCAGTTCCCCGCATCTTCGAAAAGGTCTATGCCGGCGCCGGACACAAAGCGGCAATGTCAGGCAAGTCCGGGCTGTTCGCCGCTGCGTCCGCGGCCGCCGTCGAATATTCGACGGCGGTAGACCTCGCCGCCCGCGGGCAGGGGCCCGGTCCGGGTTGGTTCCTGAACCTCAAGCATTCGGCATTCAACAAGCTCCTCTACCCCAAGGTGCGGGAGGTCTTTGGCGGCGCCATCGGCTACACCGTGTCCGGGGCCAGCCCCCTCAGCCTCAGGGAAAACCATTTCTTCCACGGTGCGGGGATCCCTGTCCTTGAGGGCTATGGCCTGACCGAAACCACTGCGCCCTGCACCGTGAACACGCCAAGCATGTCCCGCATAGGGACCGTTGGCATACCGCTGCCCGGCACCACCATCCGGGTGGCCCCGGATGGCGAGGTACTGGTCAAGGGGATCGGCGTGTTCAAGGGCTACCACCGCAATGAGGCCGCCACCGCTGAGGCCTTCGTCGACGGCTTCTTCCGCACAGGAGACCTTGGCGAGCTTGACCCGGACGGGTTCCTGACCATCACAGGCAGGAAGAAAGACCTGTTGGTCACCGCAGGGGGCAAGAACGTCGCACCCGGTCCCCTTGAAGAGAAACTGCGGGAGCACCCGCTTGTGGGACAGGCCGTGGTGGTGGGCGACGGCAAGCCGTTCGTCGCAGCACTGGTGGCCCTGGATCCTGAAGGGCTTGAAGACTGGTGCGCCGAGAACAAGCGCGACGCCATGTCCCCCAGTGAAGCCGCCGGGGACGAGCGCGTTCGTGCAGCAGTTCAGTCTGCGGTGGACGAAGCGAACACTCTGGTGTCCTCGGCCGAATCCATCCGTAAGTTTGGCTTTATCACTGCGGATCTCAGCGTCGAGTCCGGGCACCTGACGCCGTCGCTCAAGCTGAAGCGGGCCGCGGTGGTTAAGGACTTCTCCTCGTTGGTGGAGAAGCTTTACGAAAAGTAGCGCCCCGCTCGTTTATGCGACGGTTTCGCCGGTGTCCTTGCGGACACCAGGGGTATCGCTTTCGTCGTCGATCTCCGTTGAGGATGCTTCTTCTTCGGCCGCTGACTTTGCGTCCAAACCACGACGACGACGCGTTGGCCAGGTGAGGATGAAGGTGATCGTTGCGGCCAGGAACACGAGCGCTCCAATGACGATTCCGGCATCCACCCAGAACTGTCCCGGGAAGAGACGAATGAGCGTGTCTTCCAGCGAGAATGTCCAGGTTCCATTGGCGAAGAAGATCCGGTGGAACTCCGTGAAGAACTGCTGCCAGCTCAGGGCTGCCAGCACTGCAAGGCCGATGATGATGACCAAGGTGACGATGGAGCCGGCGAAGAGCCCGCGCCGAACGCCGCCTGTACTGCGCTTACGCAAGTAGGCAATGGCGATGATGCTCAAAAGAATGAGCAGCAGGCCGGCACCGAACGAGGACAGAATGACCATCTTCACGTCCGCCATGTGCGCGACTTCGCTGTCCTTGAAAAGCTTGGCGCCGTCCTGGTTTACCAAGCCGCCCAAATATCTGGGCCCGGACCAATTGCTCAGGTAGTCCACAGCATAGGAGCCGTAGGTCATGCGATCGTCCGTGCTGAACCCGTAACCGTCTCCGGGGAAACCCGGCCGGTTGTATTCAACCCAGAGGAACAAGGGGCTGGTCACAGCCCGGACGGCCAGCACCAAGAGGATCACGGGGAAGAAGACGGCGAGCAATACCTGGAAAATCCGGGGGCCGATCGGTTTGACCTTTGCAGCCTGTTCGCGTTCCGCATTACGCCTGGCAACTTCGTCCTCCGGCGGACGAACCTGGAGTGCCGACGTCGGCAACGGTTCCGAATAGTGTGCCGGTTGGCGACTTGCGGGCGCATCTGCCACCGTCTCCGCGAAAAGCGGTGGCTCCGGCTCAACATCCGCAGCCTCGGCAGCCTTCCGGTCAGCGCGGCTCTCTGGCTGAACCGGGACCGGACCTGAGGGAGCCGCAGAAGAACCACCAGGCGCCTTGGGCTTCATCCAGTCAAAGGCCGGCTCGTCGGGGTCCTCGTGGACGTCCGTCCCCGGATCTTGTGGTTTTGGGCTCTTGTCACTCACAGCGGTTTCACTTCCGTAGGCATCCCACCGGCCTGACCATGCTGCCGGCACTCTTGTCTGCATTCGAGCCTACAGTCCGGCTTTGGGCGGAGACGAGGAGCCACCCCGCGTTGGGCAAGATCGAAACGCAACTGTAAGGTGCGGGCGTGTCCGCCTAGACAGCAACCCCCCGGTAGCCGGCGTCATGGCTGTCAAGATCGCCGGTAGCGCCCGAGCGGAATGAACGTCCACCCACAACCAGGGTGTACGTCCAATAGGCCACCAGGACCAGCGCCCCGATCGCGATCTTCATCCAGACAGGCAAGGGGCTTGGTGTCACGAATGCTTCCACGAGGCCCGAGATGAGAAGAACGAGGACCAACCCGAGGGCAACCGTGATGAGCGAACGTCCTTCGTCCGCCACGGCCTGCATCCGGGTCCGGGGTCCGGGCCGGACCATCGACCAAAAAATCTTCAGCCCGGCTGCGCAGGCGATGAACACCGCGGTCAATTCCATGAGCCCATGCGGAAGGATGTAGCTGAAGAAGACATCCAACTTTCCCGCGGAGGCAAACACGCCGGCTGCCGCACCCACGCCCTGGGCGTTGAGGAAGAGAATCATGGGCACCCAAAACCCCGTAATTCCGAACGCAACGGCTTGGGCTGAAATCCAGGCGTTATTAGTCCAGACCGCGCCGGCAAAGGACGCCGCCGGGTTCTCCGAGTAGTAGTCGATGAAGTCATCTTCAATGTACTGACGCACCCTGTCATCGCTGCCAAACGCGGCCCGCAGCGCCTCGGGCGACGTCCCGATCCACAGGGCGTACGCCCCACTCACCAGCACGAAGAATATCCCACACCACACTGTTAGCCATCGGAGTCTGTAGAACGCCGCCGGCAATGCGATAACGAAGAAACGGGCGAGGTCTTCCATGAAGTTCGAGCGTGCCCCGGTGAACCTGGTTCGAGCCTGGGCAAGCGCGGCAGACAGGGATGAGGACAGCGCCGTCTCGGGAGCCACCGAGCGGATGAGGGACAAATGTGCGGAGACGGTCTGGTACAGGCGCAATAGTTCGTCGGCCTCGGACCCAGTGAGCCGCCGCTTATGTGCCAAAAACGTCAGCCGCGACCATTTGTCCCCATGCACGGCCGAAAAGGCATCGATGTCCACGGCACCACCCTATCCCTGCCTGCCCTATTCCTGTCTGCTCTATTCCTGTCTGCCCTGATGGTCGCGGCTAGACTCGTTGATGCGGGTACATGATGCGCCCGCCGCGATTGCTGGCCACCGGGGGCGGACTTGAGTTCAATCATCACAGGCGAGGCAGTGGTCCTGGAGTTGCGCCCGGCGTCCTTCGCCGCCCGCGCGCTGGGGCTCATTCTGGACGTCATTGCCAACGTCCTGCTCCTGATCCTCCTCATCATCCTGGTCCTTTCTGCCGCCCGGGATCTCGATGAAGCCGCGGTCCGGGCCATGGTCCTGGCCTGTGTCGTTTTCTCCTTCGTCATCGTTCCCGTCGGTGTGGAGACGCTCACCCGCGGCCGCTCCCTGGGGAAGCTGGCCGCGGGCCTGCGTGTGGTCAGGGACGACGGCGGCTCCATCCGGTTTCGGCACGCGGTCATCCGTGGGCTGCTCGGGTTCCTCGAGATTTACATGACTTTCGGTGGCCTCGCTATCGGAGTGGCGCTCTTCAACGACAAGTCCAAGCGCCTCGGCGACGTCGTAGCCGGCACTTACTCCCTGCGGCAGCGCGTGCCCTCCGAGCCGAGGATCTTTCCCGGCGCTCCGCCATACCTCCAACCATGGGTGGCCTTAGCGGACATAGGCCGGATCCCCGACGCCACAGCCCGCCGGGCCGGAACCTTCGTTCAGCAGGCGTACCTCATGGCACCATCCTCACGCGCCAGGATGGCCGCAGCTCTGGCCTCCGAGCTGGCCAACTACGTCGCGCCGCCACCGCCAGCGGGAACGATTCCCGAGGACTACATAGGGGCAGTCCTCTGTGAGCGACGCAACCGCGAATTTGCCCGCCTCCGCACGGCGGAACAGCGCAACGCCGCCATCGGCGAAAGGCTCCGCAAGCTGCCGTTTACCCAGGGCTGAGACAACGCCGCAGCCCTCCGCCGATGTTCCTAGTGCCAATGGGCAGGCGTGGCGAGCCTTTCAGGCAGGCGCGTTTCCCGGTTTCCTTGGGCGGCGTTGATTTGCGGTTGGGTGAGGTAGAGGGACCTTGCGAGGTTGGCGCCGTGGAGACGGGTATCGCGCAGATCGGCGCCGAGGAGGTCAACGGCGGTTAAGTCACTGCGCTCCAGGTTTGCCCCTATCAGGTAGGCACCGCGGAGGTCCGAGCCGCATAGTTGCCGCTTTGCCAAATTGGCACCCATGAGGTCGGCACCCGGGTGGATTCCGCCGTCGGGCATTTCACGGCCCTCAGCCGCATATGAAGCGCGCACCTCCTCGCTGACCTCCATCAGAAGGGCACGCACCCGGGCGTGTAAATGTCCGACGTCGGCAGTCAGGACTGCGGACACCTCGCCTTGGGATGTGCTTTCGATATCTGTGGAAAGCCCGTGGGCGGTGGCCGCCAGCTCGGGATCGAAAGCGCGTTGTTCAGCTTCGGCCAAGTACCACAACATTTCGTGCAGTTGCTTGACGATCTTGAAGACAGCGAACATCGAGGCCTTGGACTCCGGATCCTGGACCCAGCTCGTACCCCCAAACGTGCGTTGGGAAACCACTTGGCCTGCGCCGAAGCAGTCAAAGACAGTACATCCGCTGAATCCGCGGGGCCGCAAACGTTGATGGATGGTGCAGGAAAAGTCGCTGGCCATGTTCGGGCAGGCTGAAGCAGCCGGTTTATCGATGGCGAAATCGGCTGAGCGGGCAAAGCCAAGGGCGGTGCAGCAAAGGGCGAAGCAATTACTGCAGTCCGGGCGAAGGGTTGGCGAAATAGTCATTAGTGCTCCAAGCGATGAAATGGAATCCGGTGGAAGGAGCCGGGAACCCTGCGCGGGTTCCCCTAGGGAAGACTCGTAATCACCACGGAGGGCAGCACAAATAACAGGTCCGGCCAGGTGCCGGAACCGGAAAGGAGAATCAAAGACCGCAAGAAATAATCACTGCCTCGATATTAACAGCAATTCTGTCCCCGGCTGGAGATGGAGGCTACCGCTGGGCGTAGCTGGCCCAGGGGATGTTCCAGTCGCCGAACCCCTCCAAGGGCTCCACAGCCGGCGCACCAGTATTCAGGATCTGCACCACATCACCGGTTTTCATGTTGTTGAAAAACCAGGCAGCATCCTCGGGCAGCAAGCCAACGCAGCCGTGGGAGACGTTCACGCGTCCAATGGCGCCCCAAGCGGACTCCAGGGCTTGATGGACATAGACGCCGGACCACGTGAGGCGGTTGGCATAGTCCACCACCATTGGAGCGTAATAGCCCTTGTCCCCGGGTTTGAGGCCGATGCTTCCAGCGTTGAAGTTGGATTTGCGTTCTTGTTCAAGGATCACGGCATAGCCGGTGGGCGATAGCCAGTCTTCGCCGCCCAGCGATACGGGTGCGGTGTGCATCAGTTGGCCATCGAAGTACACGTTCATGGTCTTGGTGTTGTCATCCACCACAGCCACGCGTTGCGGTCCCGTAGTGAAAGTGGAAACGACATCGCCGTTGCCGATCATCTTGTTACCGAAATCGACGCCCAGGAGCTTCATATCCACTGTGACCGTGGTTCCCGACGCCCAGAAGGCCTCCGGACGAATGCGGACCTTCTTGTCCGAGTACCAATGCCACGCCACTGGCTGGCCCGATGAAACGGTGATGGCAACGCGCTTTTCCATCGCGGCCTTGTCAACCACAGGTTCACTGAAGTTGATTTCAATCGGCTGGCCCGAGCCGGCAACTGTGCCGTTACGCGGATAAATGGAAGCATCGGCCTCGTAGGCGGCAGAAACCGTGGTGAACGTCTGCGTCTTCTTCGTTTCCTTACCTGCGGTGTCCACAATGGTGAAGGAATAGCTGTACTGGGTCTTGAACTTCAGGACCTCAAGGGTTGTCCATGTGCTGCCATCCGCGCTGGTCTTCCCCTGCACAGGTGTACCGCCTTCAACCGGCGCCAGCACAACATCCTTGACCTTGCCGTTGACGGCCTTGATCTGCGGGCCAACCACTGGATTCCACTCCACAGCGCCATCCAGCGGTGTGATGCCCAGTTCGACGGGTTTGGCCTCCGGCGTCGGAGTGGACTGGGTTGTGGCCACGCCGTTGGGGGTGGAACCGGACAGCAATCCAGGAACAGTGGCAACGCCAATACCGCCCACGACGATGGCCGCAAAGACCCCTGCAATGGCAAGGATCTTGCCCGTTTTCCGTTTGGCGACTTCCGTCATGGTTCCCGTCTTCCTGTCCCCCGGCAAGCAATACTGAACACCCAATTCTAGCCGAAAGGCCGGCCACGCTGGTCACGTGTCCGGCCTTTCACTGCGGCTTGGGGCTACCGCTTGGAGGTTACTGGCACCGCAAAACTGAACTTGGCCTAGTAGCGGTAGTGCTCCGGCTTGTACGGGCCTGCAACATCCAGGTCCAGGTAATCCGCCTGATCCTTGCTCAGTTCCGTCAACTCCACGCCAAGCGCATCCAGGTGCAGGCGGGCTACCTTTTCGTCCAGGATCTTGGGCAGGACGTAAACCTGCTTCTGGTATTCGCGTTCCCCGGCCGGCTGGTCCTTCTTGGTCCAGAGTTCAATCTGCGCGATCGTCTGGTTTGTGAATGAATTGCTCATCACGAAGGACGGGTGGCCAGTTGCGTTGCCCAGGTTCAGGAGCCTGCCTTCCGACAGCACGATGATCGACCGTTCGGAGTCGGAGCCGGCGTCGAAGACCCACTCGTGAACCTGGGGTTTGATCTCCACCTTCTTGACGCCGGGAACCTTGGCAAGACCTGCGATGTCGATCTCGTTGTCGAAGTGGCCGATGTTGCCCACGATCGCCTTGTTCTTCATGCCCAGCATGTGCTCGGCCATGATGACGTCCTTGTTGCCGGTGGTGGTGATGAAGATGTCACCCTGGGCAAGGACAGACTCCAGCTTGGCCACTTGGTAGCCATCCATGGCGGCCTGCAGGGCACAAATGGGGTCTATCTCGGTAACTACAACGCGCGAACCCTGGCCGCGTAGTGCTTCTGCCGCACCCTTGCCGACGTCGCCGTAGCCACAAACCACGGCAACCTTGCCGCCCATGAGGACGTCCGTTGCACGGTTGATTCCGTCCGGCAGCGAGTGGCGGATGCCGTATTTGTTGTCGAACTTGCTCTTGGTGACGGAGTCGTTGACGTTGATGGCCGGGAACAGCAGTTTGCCCTGTTCGGCGAGTTGGTACAGACGGTGCACGCCCGTGGTGGTTTCTTCAGTGACACCCTGGATCCGGGCGGCCACGCGTGTCCACTTCTGCGGGTCCGCGGCCAGGGTCCGGCGCAGGAGGTCCAGAATGAGGACGTACTCTTCAGGATCTTCCTCGGTGGCTGCGGGAACGGCGCCTGCAGCCTCGAAATCGACGCCCTTGTGCAGCAGCAGGGTGGCGTCGCCGCCGTCGTCCAGGATCATGTTGGGACCCAGCTCCGGGTTGGCGTCCGCTCCGGGCCAGGTAAGGATCTGCTCTGCGGTCCACCAGTATTCCTCGAGGGTCTCGCCCTTCCACGCGAACACGGGAACACCCTGCGGATCTTCCGGCGTGCCCTTACCGACGACGACGGCGGCGGCGGCTTCGTCCTGGGTGGAGAAAATGTTGCACGAGGCCCAACGAACTTCGGCGCCCAGGGCGGTGAGGGTTTCGATGAGGACGGCTGTCTGGACCGTCATGTGCAGCGAACCGGCGATGCGGGCGCCCTTGAGCGGCTGCGACGGGCCGAACTCAGCACGAAGGGACATGAGGCCCGGCATTTCGTGCTCAGCGAGACGGATCTGGTGGCGGCCTGCCTCGGCAAGGGAAATGTCAGCCACTTTGTAGTCGAAAGTCATGGAAGTCCTTATGGATGTTTAGGCGTACCGTGCGGGATTGCTGTTCTGGAAGTACTCAGGCCTTGGCGTTGTGCTGGCTGGAGCTTGCGGCGTTGGAAGCAGCCAGCAGTTCCGGCGGCAGAAGCAGGGGAATGCCGTCCTCAATCGCGTAACGGACCTTTTCACCGTTCTCGGCGGTAGCCGTTGACACAAGGTCCTCCCCCTCCTGGACCAGCGATGAACCCGTCACTGGGCAGCGCAGGATGGACAACAGTTCAGGACTGACCTTTGGCATGGATAATGCTCCCTGGATGGCGCGGGCATGGCGCCGCTGGCGGATTTATCTGCAGATTCCAGCCTACAGCGCAGGACCATCCACCATGGAGCCGACGAAGATTTGAGTCCGGGTTGCGGTGCGTGTCCGGGGTGGTCGTACGGCAGTGCCAGGACGGACCTAGGACGGTTCGCGCAGTATCCGCAAGTGGCCGCGGCGCGCACCTTCAACCATGGCGGGAGGCTCCACATGCGGCCGACTGGAACGCGGCGGGGTGTCCGTTGCCGCTGAAGCTGCTTCCCGCACCGCGTTGGCAAGAGCCAGCAAGTCATCGGGGCCAGGCTCCGGAGGTGTCGTTGGCATAGCCAGGCGCAGCACTTCCCAGCCCCGCGGGACCGTCAGGGATTCCGCATGCTGGGCGCAAAGATCGTACGCATGCGGTTCGGCGTACATGGCCAGCGGGCCGAGGACCGCTGTGGACTCGGCATACACGTACGTCAAAGTAGCCACCGCGGATTGGCGGCAGGCGGACCTTGAACACTGACGAATAGCACCCACAACATCCCAGATTAGCGCCCCTTGGCCCATAACCTGCGCATTGGCTGGCCGTGCCCACCCGGAAGGTGCAGTCAGCGCCGGTCACGGCGCGCTGTTCGCCATGATGTCGCGTTGGCGGTTCCTCGGGACTAAAGTCGATATATGCAGTCACAGCCACATGTTCCTGGCTTCACAATCCGGTGGACTGACGCCGAAGGCGATCAGGCAAAGGAACACACCGGCACGGATGTCCGCGGTTTCCGGCGGCGCCGGAGAAACCGTCACGGCAGAGGACTGCGTGGGGAACTCATGCTCCCAAGTCTTCCCGGCTTCCGGACCCGCGCCGAACGTTTCGATGACATGGTGCTGGACTCAGCCGAACGCCTCCAGGATATGTGGGGCAAGCAGTTGGATGGCGTGCTCTTCGCCGTCGACGAAATCCCGCCGAATCTGGAGCAATTGGTCGCCGAAGGTACGGCAGCCCCGATGGGCTCCTACACTCCGGGCAGCCGCGGCGAAGCACCCATGATCGCTGTGTACCGCCGTGTCGTCGAACAGACAGCCGGAACACGGGAAGAGCTCCAGGACCTCGTTCACGACGTCGTGGTGGAGTACACCGCGGAAATGCTCGGGGTACCGCCGGAGACGCTGGATCCGGTGTACCGGCGTCGCTACCAGTAGCGCCCGCGGGTCCCAACCCGCCTAGTAGCCCACCGTCACAGGAACTTTCTCGAGCCCCGCAGCAGCATCCTGGATGCCCAGCACTGAGACGTCGGCGCGGTCCTGCCTACCCAGGATAAGTGCCCCGTACGCAGGTTCCCCGGATGCTGAAACCACGTACCCGGCAACCACTGCTTGTCCGGATTTTGCTGGAAGCTCGATCAGCGATGTTGTGCCACCGGACATGTCCACGTCCACCGACTTGCCCACCTTCCCATCGGCTGTCACCGGTGCGTAGCTAACAGTTGCGCGTCCCTCAGGAACGCCAAAGCTGAAGGAGTTCTGCCCATCACGGGGCACGGCCACCACATGCTGGCTTCCCAGCCTGGCCGAAGACGGCGACCACGCGAAATCCGTTGGATCCTCCGCTTTGGCCCCCCGTGTGATCCGGGTTGAAGCGACGAACGCGACATCGGAACTCGCACTCACGGTGTAGCTGCCGGCCGGAACGCCGTCCAGGTCCAACGTAGCTACCGTGCCGCCCTTGACCGTGACTACTCCCCCATTGGGGAGCTGGCGCTCACCGTTCGCGCCGTACAGCCGGACCTGAACCACGGCGTCCGTGGACCCGGGTACGGCTATTTGAAGCGCCGGAACGGCGTCGGCAAAGCCGGATTTACTGCCAAGTGCCTTGATCGCCGCTGCATCCTGGATGTCGACGCCGGCCATCACTTGGAGGTTGGACGGCCCGGAACCCGGGGCGAGGAACTCCACCCCGCCCGGCACCAGTCCGCGCAGCACGCTCTGCTGAATGGTCCCTGCAACGGGTCCGCCCGAGCTGCGTACGTGCACTGCCAGTTGGGATTCGCCCGGGGCAAGGCCGGCAAGGTTTACCGAACGCGTTGTCCCGGGAGCCACAAGAAGACCCCGTGCGCCCGGCGCCTGGATCTGCCCCTGGGCGCCGAAGAGGTCCAGGTTGACGGTGGCAGGCGTCTCGGATGCATTGCTGAGGTTCAGGACCGCGGTCCGGCCAAGCGCGGTGTCCGCGCCCAACAGCCAAGCATCATTTCCGGGCTGCTGGCACGGAGCCGCCGCAAGGCCACGGAGGTCGCCGTCGTTGGCTGAATAGCTCAGGTTCGCGGCCAAGGAGGCTTGTTCGTTCCCGAGCGGGTCAGCACCCACCACGGTAGGAGCTGTCACCGGGCTGATGGTCGCAGCCCCTGCCGTCAGAACCGGTGGACCGGAAGTGGGCGATGGGGTACTCGTGGGCGTCTTTGCAATTTCAGCAACTGCGCCGCCTGCCAACGACGTCACTTTACTGCCCGGAATGGTACCTGCGGGATTGCTCAGGACCAGTGCGTTGAGCGCACTGGTGGCGGTGGTGGAAACCGGGCTGAATTCAGCATCGGTGTCCACATCGGTTCCGGTGACAAGGCGCGCTGGTTCCGGGCAGACGCCCAGGGAGCGGCCGGCCGGAACGTCGGCTTGCCGGATGTCCGCTGCAGATCCGCCTGAGGGCCCTGGAACCATCGAGGTGGCCGCAACCGCTCCGCCTCCCGCGGCAAGGATCACCGCTGCGGACAAAACCCCTGTGATGATGCCCTTGTTGGAACTGCGGGCACCCTTGCCGGAACGGGCATCTTTGGTGGAGTTGGGTGCATCTTTGGTGGAACTGCGGGCATTCTTCGTGGAACCGCGCGTCGCGTTATCGTCCACCTGCTTCTTTGGGTCCTCAGACACTGCTGTACTCCTTACGGAGGGAGACTTCGTCCCTCGACATGCCGGTTCGCGAGCGGCGTGCGGGCATCGGAACGGCCAACAGCACGGTTAGGCCGAACACCACGGCCTGCAGGATGCCAAACCAAAGCCCCCAAGGGTTGGTGTACCGGATTTCCAGGTCGCCACCAGTGGCCGGAAGTTCGAAAGCCTGCGCCCACCCGGAGGTGGTCGACTTCAGCTGGCGCCCATCCATCCAAGCACTCCAGCCAGGATCGGACCGTTCAGCCAGGACCACCCGGCGGCCTTCGTCGCCCGCCGGCACAGCTGCGTCCACGGACACCTCTGCTGAGGGCAGGGAGCCGATGGCCTCACCCTGGGCGTTGAGAATGCGAACCCTGTGGGCCGTGTCTGCAGCGGTGGCGGCAGAGGAATTCCTCGGGGTTACGCGCCACAACCACCCGGCGTCGGTTTGTCCAACAGCAACGAGGCCCGGAACGGCGTCGATCCTGCTGGCGGTCAGCTGGGCGGCGTCATCAGCGGCCTTGAGCACCACAAAACCGGCACCGAGCTGCTCCAGATCGTTGCGGGGGTCCACACCTGTGCTCGCCACAATGGTGGCCACTGCCCTGCGGAGGGACGCGGTAGCGGCGTCGTCGGTAGCAATCTCTTCACGGCCGGGCGCCCCAATAATGGTCCTGGCCGAGGCGATGGTAGACAGGCTGTCCAACGTAGTCCCGGCACCACGCATCAGAGAGGACGTAAAGGCGCCCTGCTCGCCGCTGGTGATGACCAACGTCCGCGTACGTTCCGGTCCCTCACCGCGGTCGACGGCGGTGGCCGGCAAGGTGCCGTTGTCCACCGGCCGCACCTGGCGTGCAGCGCCCAAGGAGAGCTTCTTACCCGCCTCTGATCCAGGGGCGTCAGCTGTATCGGCAGCGACCGGGGCCTCAGAGACGGGCCGCAGGACGTTTTGTCCCGCCCATGCCGCAATCCCGGCCAAGGGTCCGCCCAGCAGCAGCGCAAGGGCAACACCCGACGCCACGCGCCGCAAGGGCGACTTCCAGCGGGCAGCATCAGAAGTCCTGGTGGGAACTGCAAAGAGCTTATCGGCACCGAGCAACGCCGCACCGAGCAGCAGGATTCCGGCTGCAGAAACCGCCGGGCCGGTGAACGGACCAACAATCACGTTGTTGTTGACTCCGGTGGCCACATGGCCCATCAGCCAACTGCTGGCCAACGTAGCCAGCGCGGCCAACCAGAAGACGCGGACAAGGGCGGTGCGCTTGCCGGGAAGGAACAGTGCCGCTACGGCCAAGAGAAGGACAGGGACGCTCACCAGCAGAGCAAGCACCAGAGCCCAAGGCACAGCGCCCGGTCCGAACATCCCAAGACCCGTAAGGCCGCCGTCGATGTCGAAAGCCAGGGGCTGGCCCAGGAACTGCTGCCACAGTGGTGCAGCGTCGAAACTGAGCGGCAGGCCCGGATCGGCAAGCAAGGAGCGGGGGCGGTCAAGAACCGAAATGCCGTAGGGAATGAACAGCGCGGCGCTGGGCAAAAGCGACCACCAGAGTGTCTTTCCCCGCGTTCCGAGCACCACGGCCGCCAGGACGACGACCACCGTCAGTGGCCCCAGGAGCGACGGCGCGGATGCAGTGATTGCAGCCATCGCCAAGCCGGCAGCCGCCGCTGCGGTCCAGGACGGCGTGCCGTTAATTCCCGGTTTACCGAGCACGGGCGAGGGGCGACGCGTGAAAGGCGCCCTTGCGGCATTGGCCCGGCCTATCGCAGAACCGGACGCGCGTATCAGCGCCAGCAGCAGCAAAGGCATCAGCACGTGGGCCACCAAGGCTCCCGGCCTGCCTTGGTTGATGGCTACCAGCAGGGCAGGTGCCCCGGACCAGGCAAGAGCGGCAACAACCCGGAACCGGCGCCGGGCGGTCAAGGCCCCGGCAGCGAACCAGGCACCTATCGCAGAGAGTGGCATGGCCAGTATCAGCAACCACACGGTTGCCGAGTTGCCATCGCCACCCCCAAACAAGGAAAGAAGCCACAACACGTAAGCGAAGGGATCGGCGTGCCCAGGCAGTCCCGCACCGAGGGAAATCCACCATGTAGAGGCGTTGGCCCAGATATCGGAGGGTGACCCGGACAACGGGAGGAGTCCTCCTCCGGCCACGGTTCCTGTGCGAAGGAGGCCGAAGAGTCCAACGAAAGAAGCGGCGAACGTGATGAGGGCAGCAGCAACTGCACCAGTGCCAACCCACCCGCGTTCGTTGGTGGCCAGCGCCTCGAAATCGTCAGAGGCATCGCCGCTGGGTTCGGGGGCGAGAAGATCGGAGGCTACGGTAGTTTCCTCGCTTGGGCGGATGGCCTCCAGCAGGGAACGCCGGTTGGCGCGGACTTCACGCGAGGACGTTTGGAGGCCCCGGACCACCGAACGGTGAACGCGGCGGGTCCTCGCCGCAATCCGGCGGCCTCTTGCGATAGCCAAGGGCCGCACCAAGCCGGCGATAGTGGCCGTGAACTGGGAGAATCCGTAGCCCGGTTCCTTGACCAGAATGCTCAGCACCAAACGGACAAGTGCGCCCAGGAGCGCCCCCACTGCCTGGAACGGCAGGTTCCACCACGGCGTGTGTTTGAGGCGCATGTGAATTTGCGCTTTGCGCGCCGCGGAGGACGTACCAAGACCGTGCGGGCGGTGCTCCACGTGGAACATGCGCGCGCTTGGCACCACCACCACACGGTTTCCCGCAAGCCAGTTGCGCCAGCAGAAATCGACGTCGTCGCCGCTGCCGGGCAAGGCAGGGTCAAAGCCCTGCAACTGCTCCCAGACGTCCCTGCGGATCAACATTCCGGCAGAGTTCACGGCAAAAGTGTCAGAGCGGGCATCATATTGCCCTTGATCTACTTCGTCTGCGTCGATAAGTGTGAGGCGTTCGGCCCAGCGGCTGGTGGATAATCCAACGTCCACCAGATGACGGTCGTCCTGCCACCCAAGCTGCTTGCAGCCGGCAACTGTTACCGAAGTGGTCCGTTCCACTGCGTGGAGAAGCTCGGCCAAGGCATCAGGAGCAGGAGCGGCGTCGTCGTGAAGGAGCCAGATCCATGGGACAGCACCGGCCGATTCTGCGCTTTTGGCAACGTCCTCATTCCTGGCGGCATCCCTGGGAGCAAGCTCGTCCAGGCCGGCCTGGACAGCGGCGCCAAAGCCGGACTTGGGCTGGACGAATGTGGTGACGTTTGCTTGACCCAAGGCCTCACGAAGCAAGTCGAGGGAGTTGTCCGTGGATCCTGTATCAATGCCAATGGCGGCATCTGCCGAACGCGTCTGGTTCGACAGTGCCGCCAAGGTCCTGGGGAGATAGCTCCCGCCGTCGTGGGCAACCACGACGGCGGTAACGTGTACTTCCTTAAGAATTAGACTGCCCGCTTCCTTAACCGGCGACGTTCGCGCTCGGAGAGCCCGCCCCAGATGCCGAATCGTTCGTCGTTCGCGAGGGCGTACTCAAGGCACTGCGACCGGACGTTGCACGCTCCGCAGACCTTTTTTGCGTCCCTGGTTGATCCGCCCTTTTCCGGAAAGAATGCTTCCGGATCTGTCTGGGCGCACAGGGCGTCAGTCTGCCAACCGAGTTCGCCCTCGTCATCGAAGTCACTTTGGCCCGGCAGTCCGATCCACACCGGCTGTCCTGGAATTTCCTGGGGACGACGCAACTCCATGGGAGGGTCGTCCAAGTCTTCGTCCGGCCCGGCAGGCAGGTCCCCGATCAACGCTTCGTGCGCAGCGAGGAGGGCAGTTGCTTGATCCTCCAACGACTGCTGCACGTTCTGGTTGTATCGGTCTGCCGCTTCCGGGTCCGCCGGGTCCACGTACCAGTCCCCTGGCACTTCCCGCGAACGGTATTTCACCGACGCATGTTCTGCGACGACTGCATCTTCCTGGATACGCAACGCTTGCCCCATGGCGTCCCTCCTGATTTTGCAGCTGCTGCTTGGATGTGTTTCCGATTTCCGGCGGTGTTCCGGGAATCTGTGCAGCGGCGTTGATTACTAATTACACGCGTGTAACTACCCACCAGTCAAGCCGCGCCGGGATAATAATCAAGAATCTGTAGAAACGTGGGATGCGCCACGCCCAACGTTTTCCGCCGTGGCGCGGGCCGGCTGAGGCTAAAACGGAAGCCCCGCATCACTTTGGATGAACAACTCCTGACATTCCGCGGAATTCCCAAGACCCACACAGGATGTCCATCGACTGGACTTAACGGAGGTGTGTTGCATTTCACATTCTCCTGCGGCTCGACGCTCCCACCGTGGCAGGATTGATGCATGAGCATCCCGGCAGCGAACCTGATGACCACCCTGCGATCCGGCCATTCCACATCCCCGAGGCTGACCTGGTACGGCCCTGATTCCGAGCGCGTAGAGCTCTCCGGGCGGGTTTTGGACAACTGGGTTGCAAAAACCAGCAACCTGCTGCAGGACGAACTGGACGCCGAGCCGGGCAAGGCTATCAGGCTGGACCTCCCGGCACACTGGAAATCGTTCGTGTGGGCGCTTGCCGCGTGGCAGTTGGGCATGGAGGTAGTCTTCGACGGCACGGCAGCGGACCTGCTGGTGACAGATACTCCCGACGACGGCGCCGCGGCCGGCTTTGACGCGGTCGTCGCCGTACCCCTCGCGGCACTTGCGATGCGCTGGCCCGGCGAGTTGCCGCCCGGCGTCGTGGATTTTGCTGCGGAAGTCCGGTCCCACGGTGACGTCTTCATGGCACACAACGAACCGGAAGCCGGCCTTCCGGCCGTCCGCGGCAGCGCGGGCCACACCCATGACAGCCTTCTGGACGGATTCGCCGCTCCCCAGGAACCGGGCGTCCGGCTACTGGTTCGGGCGGCCGATGGTTTGGAGCCGGGCCTGGCAGCAGCGTTGGGCGCGTGGAAAGAAGACGGCTCAGTGGTACTGGTGCATCCCGACCTGGAAGTGACCGGGCACCTGCTTGAGAATGAGCGCGTCAGCCGATCCTGAGATCAGTTCTTGATGGAGGGCAATTCGCCGGTTGCAGGGCCTCCGGTGCCCGCCTCGGCAACTGACTTCTCCTTGTGATGGAGCTCCAGGATCTCGTGGTCGTGGGAGTAAGCCGGCTCGGCATCCAGCTCTTCGTTGAAGACCCAGAAGCGGTATGCGAAGAACCGGAAAATGGTGCCCAGCACGAGTCCGACGACGCTCCCTGCGATAAACAGCGACGGCTTGTCATTCAAGTCCAGCACGTACTTGGCGAACCACACACAACCGGAAGCAATCAGCAGCCCGACGAAGTTCATGACGGCGAACAGAACGGCCTCACGGACCACGTTCGCCTGCTTGCGGTGGCGGAAGGTCCAGAAGCGGTTGGCTACCCAGGAGAACACGCTTGCAACGATCGTCGCAATGGCCTTGGCCCAGACTTCGCTTCCGTGCATCGGGCCCGAAAACAGCCAGATGTAAACTGCCGAGTCAATGACAAAAGCAACACCGCCTACGGCGCCGAACTTTGCTACCTCGCGCCAAAAAAGCGAGGCAAGTCCGCGGATGCGATCTGCAAGTGTGGTGATCATGACCCTCCATGGCCGTTGAAAAGTGGGCCGATGGGCCACATCCATTTTAGCGCCCATTTCCAACCGTTCCCTTTGAGTCCCTTGTGAGAACGCCGATACCGGGGCCTGCGCCACTGCGAAAACCGGACCAAACCAACGGCGGAAACCAGATCTCCCTAATCTACCCAGGGGACGTTACAGCGGCTGAATCAGTGTTCGGGCCACTGGTTCGGTAGGCTGAACCTTGTGACTTTTCCAGTAATTGGTGTTGTTGGCGGCGGCCAGCTCGCACGCATGATGGCCCCGCCTGCTACCGCTTTAGGCTTCGAACTACGGGTTTTGGCTGAGGGCGAGGACGTTTCGGCTGTCCCCGCTGTGGCCAACGCCCCCATTGGCGACTATAAAGACCTGGACGCCCTCCTTGAGTTCTCCAAGGGCGTGGACGTCCTGACCTTCGATCACGAACACGTTCCCACGGAACATCTGCGTGCCTTGATCGACGCCGGCGTCAATGTGCAGCCCGGACCCGACGCCCTGGTGAATGCGCAGGACAAACTCGTGATGCGCGCGGCCATCGATCGCCTCGGACTGCCCAACCCGGAGTGGGCGGCCGTTGACTCAGTAGAAGAACTGGTGGCATTCGGCGACAAGATCGGCTGGCCCGTAGTACTGAAGACACCGCGTGGCGGCTACGACGGCAAGGGCGTCCGCATTGTTGACTCCGCCGATGATGCCGCTGGTACTGCGGATTGGTTCCAGGCCATGAGTCCCCTGCTTGCAGAAGCAAAGGTGGACTTCAGCCGCGAACTTTCCGCCCTTGTAGCCCGCACGCCGAGCGGCGAATCGCGTGCCTGGCCCGTAGTTCACACCATCCAGGTTGACGGTGTGTGCGATGAAGTTATCGCCCCCGCCCAGAACATTCCACTCGAGGTTGCCGCGGCTGCCGAGGGGGCTGCACTACGGATCGCCAACGAACTCGGTGTTACGGGCGTCATGGCTGCTGAGCTCTTCGAGACCCCTGGGGTTGGTGCCGGGTTCCTCATCAACGAACTCGCAATGCGCCCCCACAATACGGGGCATTGGACGCAGGACGGATCGATCACCAGCCAGTTCGAACAGCATCTGCGTGCGGTTCTGGACCTGCCCCTGGGCGCCACGGATGCTGTGGCGCCGGTATTCGTCATGAAGAATTTCCTGGGCGGGGACAACCAGAACCTCTTCGAGGCCTTCCCCATGGCGTTGGCTTATGAGCCGGCAGCGAAGGTGCACTGCTACGGCAAGTCCGTGCGGCCAGGGCGGAAGATCGGCCATGTCAACCTGGCCGGCACGTCTGCCTCGGAGGTAGATTCCGTCCGCCAACGCGCCACGGCAGTAGCCAACATCATCCGTGACGGCCGGATGCCCGCACAGACCACCCCCGAGGAGACCGAATGACATCAGCATCAACAGCCCCACTCGTAGGTCTCGTCATGGGCTCGGACTCCGACTGGCCCGTCATGGAAGCCGCCGCGGACGCCCTGGCTGAGTTCGGCATCCCCTTTGAGGCGGACGTCGTCTCGGCGCACCGCATGCCCACCGAGATGATCCGCTATGGCCAGACTGCCCACGAGCGCGGCCTGCGCGTCATCATCGCAGGAGCAGGCGGCGCAGCGCACTTGCCTGGAATGTTGGCTTCGGTCACTCCCCTGCCTGTGATCGGCGTCCCCGTCCCCTTGAAGACCTTGGACGGCATGGACTCACTTTTGTCCATCGTGCAAATGCCTGCCGGGGTCCCCGTTGCCACGGTCTCCATCGCGGGGGCCCGCAACGCAGGACTCCTGGCTGTACGGATGCTCGCCTCCGGCACGGATGACCTTGCCGTCCGTCTTCGTGAGGACCTGCTCCGCTTCGCGCAGGAGCTGAACGACGTCGCCACCAAGAAGGGCGAAAACCTGCGCCACAAGGTGGAAGAGGTCTTTTCCCCTGCCAACGCTTCCGCCCGGAGCAGCCGCTAGGAAGGCAGCGGATGACCACCATGCACAAGAATTCGAATCAGTCCGGCGCCGCGCTGACTGATCCAGTCCGCTATCCAGCCGGGGCCAGCGCCCCGGTGCGGACCAAACGCGCCTTCGTGCTGGTCCTCCTCACGCTCTTCATCCCCGGCAGCGCCCAGATCGTGGCAGGTGACCGCAAGCTGGGCCGCCTCGCCCTGCGCATCACCCTCACTGTGTGGGCGCTGGCTTTGCTGACGCTCTTGATCGCTTTGGTGAACCGGAGCATGCTGCTCAGCATCGTCACCCATCCGGTGGGATCGCTGTTCATCATCGTTGTCCTCGTGGCCCTTGCATTGGGCTGGGCCTACCTGTTCCTGAACACCCTGCGGATCATCAGGCCCAACCTGCTGGCACCCGGGATGCGGCCCATCATTGCCGTCGTCCTTGCCGTGACAACAGTCCTGGCCAGCGGGTCATTGGGGTACCTCGCGTATGTCCTGAATGTCAGCCGCAACGCGATCGGCAGCATCTTCAACGCCGGCCCAGCCATCGATCCCGTGGATGGTCGCTATAACTTCCTGATGATGGGAGGCGACGCCGGTGATGACCGTACGGGTAGGCGTCCGGACAGCCTTTCGGTCATCAGCGTCGACGCCAAAACCGGTGAAAGTGCCATAATTTCCGTGCCCAGGAACCTGCAGAACGCCCAGTTCAGCGAGGACTCCCCTATGCGGAAGATCTACCCCGACGGCTATAACTGCGGCGATGAATGCCTCATCAACGCCGTCAACACCGAGGTCACCAACAATCACAAGGACCTGTACCCGGGGGTTGCCGATCCTGGCGCACAGGCCACCCTGGAAGCTGTCTCCGGGACCTTGGGTATCACCGTGCAGGCGTATGTGCTGGTGGACATGGACGGGTTCGCAAAGCTCATCGATGCCATGGGCGGCATCCGGATCAAGGCTGGCGGCTGGGTACCCATCAGTGGTCCCGTCACTGACGAGGCCAACGGGATCCACGGCATGCCCGATGGCTGGATCCCGGCTGGCGACCAGCACCTGGATGGCTTCCACGCCCTTTGGTACGGCCGTTCCCGCGAGTTCGTTGACGACTACGCCCGCATTGCACGCCAGCAATGCGTACAGCAGGCCATGCTCAAGCAGCTGGACCCCGGCACGCTGCTGACCAAGTTCGAGGACATCGCCAACGCAGGCACCAAGGTGGTGGAATCCAACATCTCCTCCGCGCAGCTCGGAAGCTTTGTGGACCTTGCCTTGAAGTCCAAGAGCCAACCGGTCAAGCGCCTCACTATTGGTCCTCCCGATTTCGATGCCTCCTTCTCCACGGTGCCGGACTTCGATCTGATCCACTCCAAAGTCCAGGAGCTGTTGACGTCCAAGGACAGTCCCAAGGCCAATGACTCCATGGTGTCCAACGACGCCAAGGCGGGCTCTCATGTCGTGGCAGCGGGTCCGGTCCAGGGCAGCCTCCCCGCCGGACTGCCGGCGGGCCAGCAGCCGTCGCCGTCGTCCTCTGATTTCACGCCGGTGACCACCACGCCGGACGGTACGCCCATCACCGAAGAACTGCTCAACGGCCTCAAGGCCCAGGGCGACGAGCAAGGCATCCGGGACCTCGTGGCAACCAATGGGCAATGCGCCCCGCTGTAGCCCCAGCAGCACCACCACCTACGTTCAGCGCGACGATAAGGACTTTCCTTCGTGTATCAGATTGAGAATGTTTTGCGGCCCTACGCGTGGGGTTCGACGACGGCGATTGCCGGCTTGCTGGGGCGGCCGGCGTCAGGTGGTCCGGAGGCAGAAATGTGGATCGGTGCCCACCCCGATTCGCCGTCCACAGCCATTCATCCGAATGGGGTTACGCAACCGCTCGATGCCCTGATCGCCTCGAATCCAACCCACTTCCTGGGAACCGACAGCCTGGCCGAGTTCGGCCCCCGGCTACCGTTCCTCACCAAGATCCTGGCCGCAGAACAGCCACTTTCCTTGCAAGTGCACCCGAGCCTGGAGCAAGCTCGCGAAGGCTTCGCCCGCGAGAACGCCGCAGGGATCCCCGCGGATTCCCCCGAACGCAACTATCGGGACGATAACCACAAACCGGAGATGATTTTTGCCCTCACGCCGTTCCGGGCATTGTGCGGGTTCCGCTCCCCTGCAGCAGCCAAAAGCGTTTTTGAGCACCTTGCCTCGGTGTTGGATTCCGCCGCAGTGGAGGTCCCCGCAATCATCAGCGACGTCATCTCCGACCTCAGCGTTCCCAACGAATCCGATGCCCTCAAAGCTGCCTTCAACCGCCTGATTGAGGGCGGCAGCGACGTCTCGGATGCCATTCATGAGGTAGAAGCCGTCCTGCGTGCAGGCGCACCCCAAGAGCCCCACGAAGATGCGCTGGCCGCAATGCTGGGAATCAATGAAGCTTTCCCAGGCGATCCTGGTGTGCTCATTTCCTTGCTCCTCAACCACCTTTCCCTTCAGCCGGGCGAGGCCGTGTACCTGCCGGCCGGCAACGTTCACGCCTACCTGCACGGCCTGGGCGTGGAAGTCATGGCTTCCTCGGACAATGTGCTGCGCGGCGGACTCACGCCCAAGCATGTGGATGTCCCGGAACTGATCAAGACCATCCGCTTCGAATCGATGGGCGTACCCCGCGTTGAGGCCAGTGGAACAGAGTTTGGCCAGGAACTGTACCGCCCGCCCTTCAAGGAGTTCCAACTCCAGCGGATCGAACTCGGCCCGGGCGCCGAACCGGTGCCGCTGGCACAGTCCGGACCCGCCGTCGTCGTGGTTGTTGCCGGTTCCGTGGTGCTCGATTCGCCCAAGAGCGACCTCCCGCTGCAGCGCGGCGGCGCTGCGTTCATCCCTGAGGTGGAGAACCCGGTGAATGTTCATCCTGTGCAAGGCGCCACCGAAACAAGTATTGCCTTCGCCGTGACCACAGGACTGGGTAACTGAGCCGTGGACTTTTTTCTGCAGTCGCCCGCTTGGGCTGACGTCCAGCGTTCGCTCGGCCGCCGGGTCCATGAGCAGTCCGGCCCCGGCTGGAGCTTCCTCGCCATTGAGGAAAAGAACCCGGCCGGCAAGGTTATCTACGCCCCTTATGGGCCCGTGGCAAAGTCGGTGGACGCCTTCGACGCCGCGACGGCTGCCTTGGTGGAATTGGCGAAGAAGGAACGTGCTGTCTTCGTGCGCATGGAACCTGTGTCAGCAGGCTTCACAGCGTCCGAGGCCGACGCACTCCTCCGTGCCCGTGGCCTCCAGCCGGCGCCCGTGAACCTGCAGCCGGAGTTGAGCTGGATCGTGGACCTTGAGGGCGATTTCAAGGACGTTCTTGGCGGAATGAAGCCGACCAACCGGAACCTCTACCGCAACATCCACAAGAAGGGCGTGACGTTCCGGGCATCCCAGGATCCTGCAGACATCAAGGTTCTTCTGCATTTCCTCCACCTGACGGCAGCACGCAACGGCTTCAAGCCGCAAAGCGATGAGTACCTTACCCAGGTGGCTGAATGCTTACTACCCTCCGGCGCCGGAACGCTGTTCATAGCTGAGCTGGAGGGCGAGCCGATCGCTGCCGCGTTCACCTACGATTCCTCGGACACGCGCACCTATGCCCATGCCGCACTGGACGACACGCACCGCAAGCTCAGCGCCGGCATTCCGCTCCTGGTCAACCTCATGGCAGATGCCAAGGAGAAGGGCCTGAAACACGTGGACCTCTGGGGTGTGGCCCCTGAAGACCAGCCGGACCATAAGTGGGCAGGCTTCACGTCCTTCAAGAAGTCCTTCGGAGGCCGCGAAGTAGCCTACCCCGGCACCTGGGACCTCCCAGTGAACAAACTCCGCTACGGCGCCTACCAACTGGCCCGAAAGCTCCGCGACAAACTCCGCTGATCCCCCACCTCGCCGGCAGGAACACCCGCACGGAAGGCAGAACCGCGGCACCCAGTCGCCAGGACAGCGAAAAGCGCCCCATCGCGGGAGCGGCATCAAATCGACGAGGTACGAGGAGATAGCCGCAGAGCGATGGGGCGCTTTTCGCGTCAAAGACGCGACAGCATGGGAAGGTTACGGCTTGCGCGCGTACGTCTCCCACTTGGATGCGTGGTGCTCGGCATCAACGAAGCGCACCGTTCCGGACTTCGAGCGCATCACGATGGACTGCGTCAGGACGCGGTCCTTCTGGTAGCGAACGCCGCGGAGGAGGTCGCCGTCGGTGATACCGGTGGCTGCGAAGTAGCAGTTGTCCGAGGTGACGAGGTCGTTGGTGGAAAGGACGCGGTCGAGGTCGTGTCCGGCGTCGATGGCTTTCTGCTTTTCGTCGTCCGACGTGGGCCACAGGCGGCCTTGGATAACACCGCCGAGGGACTTGATGGCGCAGGCGGCAACGATGCCTTCGGGGGTTCCGCCGATGCCCATCAGTGCGTCCACGCCGGTTCCGGACCGGGCTGCGGCGATGGCACCTGCGACGTCGCCGTCCATGATGAACTTGGTGCGTGCACCGGCTTCGCGGATTTCCTCCACGAGCGGGCGGTGCCGGTCGCGGTCCAGGATCATGACGTTGAGCTGGTTGACCTTGACGCCCTTGGCCTTGGCGATCAGGTGCAGGTTCTGCTTCACGGGCAGGCGCAGGTCCACCATGTCGGCAGCTTCGGGACCTGTGACCAGCTTTTCCATGTAGAAGACCGCGGACGGATCGAACATGGAGCCGCGCTCGGCTACTGCCAGGACGGCCAGGGCGTTGTTGATGCCGAGGGCGGTCAGGCGGGTTCCGTCGATCGGGTCCACCGCGACGTCGCACTCGGGGCCGGTGCCGTCACCAACCTGCTCGCCGTTGAACAACATGGGGGCTTCGTCTTTTTCGCCTTCACCGATGACCACGACTCCATTGAAGTGGACGGTGTGAAGGAACGAACGCATGGCGTCGACGGCGGCGCCGTCTGCCTTGTTCTTGTCGCCGAAACCTACCCAGTGGCCACCGGCAATTGCCGCGGCCTCGGTGACACGGACGAGTTCCAGCGCCAGGTTGCGGTCGGGTTCGTCGGTGCCGACGGCGAGCGACGGCGAAATCGTGGAATACTGCTGGGTCATTGGTGCAGGAGACACTTGAACCTCTTCTTCGAGTGACGATTCACGGGACCGGACACGGTTGCACGAGGCAACCTGGGGTCCCTCTATGAACGATCATAGTCGCCGCATGCGTTTGGAGTCGCTGGATGACCACGGCGGGCAGTTCCTGTGGTGAGGTTCCCGGTTGTGTGTTCATAGCCGGGATGAGGGACTATGGAGGTGTGAGTGAAACGCAGGACAAGCCCGCCGCCGGCAACCAGCCCCAGGCTGCAGAGGCAAACCCCGGCAGCGTCCCGGACGCTATGGATGCCCCCTATAAACCCGTCATTCCGGCAAAAGCCGCCAAGCGGGCCAATGCCTCCGTCATTGGCATGATCATTGCGCTGGTGCTGTGTGTCCTCGCATTCCTTCCTATTGTGTTGATGAACCCTGCACCCAAGGGTGAGGGCTTTCGGCCCGCCGTTGACGTTGCTTCCATAGCCCGCAACGCTGCCGATGTGGCGGGATTCACACCTGTCACGCCGGAAACCGGCGACACATTCAAGCCGAACTACGCCCGTTGGGAATCCGGCACCGGGACGGGCGTGCCCACTTGGGAAGTTGGTTACCTGACTCCCAAGGAGTCCTTCATCGGCCTCACCCAGACCAACAAGGCGAATCCCACGTGGGTTCTGCAGCAGACAGGTAACCTGCCCCTGACCGGCACCCGTAACGCCGGTGGCCAGGACTGGGAGCTCCACGATTCCGGCAAGGACAAGCGCAGCATGGTGCTCGACTACCGCGGAACCACCATCATTCTCAGCGGCACGGCGAACCTTGAAGAGTTCGCTTCCCTCGCTGCCGCCGTGGTTAAGTCCGCGGACCAGGCCGCTGCAGCTTCGGCCTCTGCAGCGCCGACCTCATAAGCACACGCAGCGCAACAGTTTTACGAGCCGCCGCCTCCGGGCCGTAAAGTAATCAGGTGCCTACCTATCTGACTCCCGCCCTTGCTTGGCGCCGCCTCCAAGAGGGCAATGAACGTTTTGTTTCCGGTGAATCCCTGCACCCCAACCAGGATGCATCGCGACGCTCCTCCCTGGTGGAGAACCAGAATCCCTTTGCCGTCATCTTCGGTTGCTCGGATTCCAGGCTTGCCGCAGAGATCATCTTCGATCTCGGCTTGGGCGACGCCTTCGTGGTTCGCACGGCGGGGCAGGTGATTGATGACGCCGTCCTTGGTTCGCTTGAATACAGCATTGCCGAACTCCGTGTTCCACTGATCGTCATTCTCGGCCACGACAGCTGTGGAGCCGTGAAGGCCACCAAGGCCGCGGTGGAAACGGGTGAGATGCCAATTGGGTTCATTCGTGACCTGGTGGAACGCATCACGCCGTCGGTATTGACTGCCAAGCGCAATGACCAGGAAGACGTCAACGACATGGTGGTGGAGCACGTCAAGCAAACGGCGGCCCGGCTGGCCGACAGTTCGCGTGTGATTTCCGACGCCATCGACGACGGCCGCGTCGCCGTCGTGGGTCTGTCCTACAAGCTCGATGAGGGCCGCGCGGCCCTCGTTTCCGGGATCGGCAAGCTCTAGCCGGCCGTGCTCCGGTCGTCAGGCCGGAGCACGTAGCACTCCATTCCTGGTTTTCTGTGAACCATTAAGTCGCCCTAAGCTAGCCCCATGACTTCCACCACTGAGTTCCGTATTGAACATGACACGATGGGCGAAGTTCGCGTCCCCGTGAACGCCCTGTACCGCGCCCAGACGCAGCGTGCTGTGGAGAACTTCCCCATCTCCGGCAAGACGCTTGAGCGCACTCACATCGAAGCCCTTGCACGCGTCAAGAAGGCCGCTGCACTGGCGAACGCCGAACTGGGGGTGCTCGATGGTGAGCTCGCCGAGGCCATCGCCGCAGCTGCCGATGAGGTAGCGACCGGAAAGTACGACGGCGACTTCCCGATTGACGTCTTCCAGACCGGCTCGGGCACTTCCTCCAACATGAACACCAACGAGGTCATCGCAGAGCTCGCTTCGCGTGCCCTCGCAGCTGCGGGCAGCGACAAAGTGGTCCACCCCAACGACCACGTGAACGCTTCGCAGTCCTCCAACGATGTGTTCCCGACGTCCGTGCACGTTGCCGCCACCTCGGCCCTGATCAATGACCTGATCCCGGCCCTGGAATACCTTGCCGATTCCCTGGACCGTAAGGCCGTGGAGTTCAAGGACGTCGTCAAGTCCGGCCGCACGCACCTCATGGATGCCACGCCGGTGATGCTCGGCCAGGAGTTCGGTGGCTACGCCGCCCAGGTCCGTTACGGCATCGAGCGCATCAACGCAGCACTCCCCCGCGTCGCCGAGGTCCCCCTTGGAGGCACCGCTGTTGGCACCGGCATCAACACTCCTGCCGGTTTCCCGGAGCGCGTCATCGAATTGCTCGCAGCCGACACCGGCCTGCCGCTGACCGAGGCCCGCGACCACTTCGAAGCACAGGCAAACCGCGACGGCCTCATCGAGGGCTCCAGCCAGCTGCGCAACATCGCGATCTCCTTCATGAAGATCAACAACGACCTCCGCTGGATGGGTTCGGGCCCCAACACGGGCCTCGGCGAGATCGCCATCCCGGACCTTCAGCCGGGCTCCTCGATCATGCCGGGCAAGGTCAACCCCGTTATCTGCGAAGCCTCCATCATGGTGTGCGCCCAGGTTATCGGCAACGACACCGCGATCGCATGGTCCGGCACCAACGGCGCCTTCGAACTCAACGTAGGCATCCCCGTCATGGCCGCCAACCTCCTGGAGTCCATCCGCCTGCTGGCCAACACCAGCCGCGTGATGGCCGACAAGATGATCGACGGCATCACCGCCAACGTGGAGCGCGCCCGCTTCCTGGCTGAGGCATCCCCGTCCATCGTGACGCCGCTGAACAAGTTCATTGGCTACGAGAACGCCGCCAAGATTGCCAAGATCGCTGTCAAGGAGGGCCTCACCATCCGCCAGGCAACCGAGAAGCTCGGCTTCGTGGGTGAAGGCGAAGGCAAGGTCTCCGAGGCAGAACTCGACAAGGCCCTGGACGTCACCACCATGACGTCCCCGGCGCACAAGGCCTGACGTTTGGCCTAAAACCCAAAGCACGACGGCGGCCGGCACCTTTCTTCGAAAAGGGTGCCGGCCGTTGGCGTTCCCGGGCCATGGGCAGGAGCGCAGGCGGGCACCGGCTGACGCCGGCGCCAAATAGCTTAGTCCTCCATCTGGTACGCCACGGGGCCTTCGGGCTCCGTGGCAAGCCTGATGGCTTGAAGGTTTCCCTCGCTCATGTCAGGCAGTTCATCCAGGCCAAACCAGCCAACGGCGATCGATTCATCATCGTTTACCTGGGCTTCGCCGGAAACATATCTGCAGCGGAAAGTGATGTCCAGGAAGTCGCAGATGTCGCCGTTCGGAAAGGTCACCGGACCTACAACCCCGACGGCGATGATCCGCTCAGTTTCTGCCACAACCGCAGTTTCCTCGAAGATTTCCCTAACCAAGCCGGGTGCAGGATGCTCGCCTGGCTCAAGGATGCCGGTGATCACCGTCCAGTGGTGATTGTCCGCCCTTTGGCAGAGCAGCACCCGGCCATCGTCGTCGAAAACCACTCCCCTGACCGCCGGTAACCACAGGGGGTCATTCCCGATCTTCTCCCGAAGCTTGAGGATAAATTCCGGTGCGCCCATGGCGTTAGCTTTCCTTCAATTCGATCGTGGCATGCGGGTTGCTCAACGTGAGCACGCCGCCATTGAGTTTCCATTGAACAGGTTGCTCGAAGAGCTTGGCGGTCCAGGCCTCGTAGCTGCCCTCAAGCTCCGGGCAGCCCATGGCAGAGGCGGCCATCGAGCGCATGGCCCAGGTATCGTCCTTGACCGAGATTTCCACATTGAGCACGTTGCACGGCGTCTTCACCAGTAGGGTCCATGCCCCGTTGATATGCGTCGCGCTGATCTGCAGCGGCCGTGTGCCGAGCCAGGCTACATCTCCGGTGGCATCGCTTCCGTGTACCGACGTAAACGTGGAGCAAGCCAGCGGACCGCCCTCGCAGAAAGGCTCCGGCTTCTGGGTTATGAGCGGTTGAATGCTGGGCCCGGGGGTTGCACCGGAAACGTTGCCCGATTGCCCGCATCCGGAGAGCAGCAATGCGCAGGCCATTGTGACACCCGGAACGGGCCAAAATCCACTCCGCTGCACCCTGGCCCCCTTCAGGCGTTCCTGAGCGATCAAACCATCTGGGCTAAGCATGCCGCAGCCCGGTGAACGCTGAGAATACGGGAAGCGTTGCAGTTCGGCCGCAGTTGGCTGCGGGTGCGACTGCAAGAATCAAGCAGGCAAAAGCACCATGCTCACCAAGGCTCCTGCGAGCATGAACGGCCCGAACGGGATGGCCGAACCCAGCGTTCCGCGCCTGGACACAAGGATCACCAGGCTCCACAACCCGCCGAGCAAGAAAGCAGCGAAGGTGCCGGCGAAGACATGGGCCCACCCAAGGTAGCCGAGGTAGAGCCCAAGCACTCCGGCCAGCTTCACATCCCCAAACCCCATACCGGGGGGATAGACCAAGCGGAGCAGGAAGTAGAACAGCCACAGCACGCCGCCACCGGCCAGCACACCGAGCCCGGGGATACCGAACATCGAGGCATCCAGCGCAGCATCCGGGCCGCCAAAGAACACCAGGACAGCAGCACCCAGCAGCAGTACCCCGCCCACCGCATAGGAGGGAAAGACAATCCGGTTCGGCAGCAGATGGCTCCGGATATCAATAATGGTCAGGCGAACGGCCATCACCACAAAGTACGCACAGGCAAGAACCACCAGCCAGAAGCCCAGTGGGCTGGCGTCCCAGAGGTCGGCGAGTCGTCGGATCACCCTGCAGATGCTATCCCGAATTACTCCAAGGGCCGGGTTGAACGCGTAGGTAAACTGTGGATATGGGCCGATACAGTGCAGGTGGATCAGGTTTCGGAACAGGTTTTGGCCCGGCCAACGGCAACAACGGGCAACAGCAGGACTTGTCCTCCACATTCCGCAACCTTTGCCGTTCTTCCCCGTGGAAATGGACGAGTCTACGTTTCGAATACCTCGAACGGCCCGGGACGGGCGCCAATCTGGTCCGTGCATGGCTCAGGCGGCCCGGCGCGCTGCGGCTGGAAACTCCTGACGGAAAGCTGCTGCACAGCACGACGGGCATCAACGATTCCCGGGACGACCTCTACGTCAGTGCGACGCGACGCTCGTGGTTGCTTCCTGCCCACCTGGTGACCCCGGTCTATGATGGCGCTGGCTTGGTCCGGAGGCGCCCGGAGGCGGCATACGGTGAACCGTCCTTCGGCAACGGACGGCTGGCCGCAGCACTGGACCCGGTGGAACTTGCCGGCAATGCGCCCGTCCCGCTGGAGTTCCCCGATTCCAATCCCGTGTCCCTGGAAGAGCCCCGGGAAGTTGACCATGAGGGACGCTTGGCCTTGGAAACGGTGGTGACCCGTGGCCGGACCTACGTGCCCTTGGATCCTTCCCAACCTTTGGCCCATCCGGGGCGGACGCTGATCCGCGTGGATGCCGGGACGGGCGTCTGCGTGGCCAGCCAAAGTCTGGACGGCGATACGGCCGGCAAAGGTCATTGGCTAAAGATTCTGGCCGTTGACGAATACATGCTGGACGATCTTTTCCTTGCCGAATCAATGAACCTGACCGACGTTCGGCGCCATATCTCCTGGGACATCGGCCCAGCAGCCTGACATCCCCAGGATCTGCCAACGTGGTGAACCCGCTATTCCTTGGTTGGCCAACAACGGAATAGCGGGTTCACCACTCATAAGGCTGGCACCAGCCCTGTGACTCGCATGCCCTCGACAGCCGGGCTAAGCTGCACCGATGACCACGCTCACGGAAATCTGGCCGCCCTTCGGACTCACGCTCACGACGCCCCGGCTGACTCTCCGTCCAGTTCTCGACGCCGATATCCCGGCTGCCGTCGCGGCCGCCCGTTCCGGCGTCCACGAGCCCGGCAAGAGCCCGTTCAGCACGCCGTGGGCAGAACTCCCGGACGACGAACTCGCTCCCAACATGGCCCAGTGGTACTGGCGCTGCAGGGCCGGATTCACGCCTGACTCCTGGACCCTCCTCCTTGGCGTTTGGCACAACGACGACTTCCTGGGCGTTCAGGACATCGGCGCCAAGAACTTCAAGACGCTAAAGACCGTGTGCACGGGCTCCTGGCTCAAGCAGTCCGCGCAAGGCCAGGGCCTCGGCAAAGAGATGCGCGCCGCCGTCGTAAGTTATGCCTTCGACTACCTGAAAGCGGAAGTTGCGGAGTCCGAGGCTGCCGTCTGGAACAAGCAATCCCTGGGCGTCTCCCTGAGTCTGGGCTACGAACTCAACGGCCTCGTCCGCGACGGCTGGGGCGACAAAGTCGAAGAAGTCCAAAGAGTCCGCCTCACCCCGGAAACGTTCATCCGCCCCAACTGGACCCTCAAAGTCCTCGGCCACGAAGGGCTCGCCAACTACCTCGGGCTCTGAACGGCGACTTAACCGCTGGCCGGGCTGCGGTCCTTCGCAAAGGAGCGCATCGCGACGCAACGGATCCGGCAAGGTCGCACAGCGACCGAGAGGGTCCCTTTGCGCCGAAGCGTCGTCCCGAGGGCCCCGAACCGAGCTTGCGAGGTTAGGGAAGGGACTTTCGCGCTAAGCGACGGCGAAGGGCCGTGGCCCGGCGAACCGGACCACGGCCCTTCACACGAATCGAACGTTGGATCTATGCCCCTTCAAGCAGTTCCGTCACCAGGGCCGCGATCGGCGACCGCTCGGACCGGGTCAGGGTGATGTGGCCAAACAGCGGATGTCCCTTGAGGGTTTCGACGACGGCGGCCACGCCGTCGTGCCGGCCGACACGGAGGTTGTCGCGCTGGGCGACGTCATGGGTGAGGACGATCTTGGAGTTCTGGCCGATGCGGCTCATCACCGTCAGGAGGACGTTCTTCTCCAAGGACTGGGCCTCGTCCACGATCACGAAGGCATCGTGCAGTGAGCGTCCGCGGATGTGGGTGAGAGGCAGCACTTCGAGCATGCCGCGGTCCATGACTTCTTCCACGACTTCCTGGCTGACCAACGCTCCCAGGGTGTCGAACACGGCCTGCGCCCAAGGGTTCATCTTTTCCGATTCAGACCCGGGCAGGTATCCAAGTTCCTGGCCGCCTACAGCGTAGAGGGGCCGGAAGACGACCACCTTGCGGTGTTCGCGCCGCTCCAGGACGGCTTCGAGGCCCGCACAGAGTGCCAAGGCTGATTTGCCGGTGCCCGCCCGTCCACCGATGGAGACAATGCCCACTGCGGGATCCATGAGGAGGTCGATGGCGAGCCGTTGTTCCGCCGAACGGCCATGCAGGCCGAACACGTCGCGGTCGCCTTTGACGAGCCGGACTTGCTTGTCGGCCCCTACGCGGCCCAGTGCCGAGCCACGGTTGGACAGGAGGACAAGCCCGGTATTGACGGGAAGTTCAGCGGCGGAAGGGATGAAAACGGGTTCGTGGCCGTAAAGCGTGGTGATCTCGTCTTCGCTGGCTTCCACTTCGGCTATGCCGGTCCAGCCGGAATCCTTGACCAGTTCGTTGCGGTATTCGTCTGCGTGCAATCCCATGGCCGAGGCTTTGACGCGCATGGGGAGGTCCTTGGACACCACAGTCACGTTGTGGCCCTCGTTGGCCAGGTTCTTCGCTACGGCCAGGATGCGGCTGTCATTGTCGCCTCCGCGGAAGCCTGCGGGCAGGACCTCCGTGGAAATGTGGTTCATCTCTACCCGGAGCATGCCGCCGTCGGCACCGATAGGTATTGCGTGGTCCAGTCCGCCATGTTCAATGCGGAGGTCGTCCAGGAGGCGCAAGGCTTTGCGGGCAAAATACCCGAGTTCGGGATCGTGGCGTTTGCCTTCCAGTTCACTGATGACCACGATCGGGACGATGACTTCGTGCTCGGCGAAGCGCAGCAATGCGTGCGGATCCGAGAGCAACACGGATGTATCGATCACATAGCTGCGGCCTGTGGCGGATGGTGCGGTCCGCGCTTTTTGTGAGACCCTCTTGGCGCGAGAGGTAGCTGCACTTTCCCCGTCGGAAACCATTGCGGGCAGTTGCTCAGAAATAGCCACATCGACTCCAGCCCCGGGCGGTCGCCCGGCCTAATGGTGAAGCGGCTCGGCCGGAAGGCCGGGCGTGGCCTCCCATGTAACTGGTGCGATAGTTCGCTCCATCTACTGGCCTCCCCGATCAGCGGGCGGTTTTGCCTGCTGATGGGATTAACGTAATCCTCGGCACATTCATTTCCGTAATGTGTCATCGGCAAGTCGCATGTCCGGATCGTAAAATTTTGGTGAACCGAAGCGCACCTAGGTTCCGTAGCGGCGTTGGCGCCCGGCATAGTCCCTGAGCGCCCGGAGGAAATCGACCTTGCGGAATGCGGGCCAGAGGGCTTCGCAGAAGTAGAACTCGCTGTAGGCGCTCTGCCACATCAGGAATCCGGAGAGCCGCTGCTCACCGGACGTGCGGATGACAAGGTCCGGATCCGGCTGGCCGCGCGTGTAAAGGAACCTTGAGATGTCGTCCACCGAAAGTTCATCTGCGACGTCGGACATGGTCCGCCCCTTGGCGACGGCGTCGCGGAGGAGTTCTTTCACGGCATCGACGATTTCACGCCGCCCGCCATAGCCCACTGCCACGTTCACGTGGATTTTTTCGTGGACCGGAGTGCGGGCCGTTAGCTTGTTCAGGCGTTCGGCCAAGTAGTCCGGCAAAAGCTCTGGCGCACCCATGGCGTGCACGGAGACGTCCTCATTCTCGTCCAGCCGGTCCATGGTGTTGGCGATGATGCCCATGAGCAGATCAAGCTCTTCGCCGGAGCGGTTCATGTTGTCTGTGGACAACATGTACAGCGTCACTACCTTGACGCCAAGCTCCTGGCACCAGCCAAGAAATTCGTGGATTTTGTCCGCGCCGGCCTGGTGTCCCTGGCTGGTTGGCGCATTGAACTGGCGGGCCCACCTGCGGTTGCCATCCACCATGACACCGATGTGCCTGGGGATGCGGTCCTGCTTCAGGGAGCGAAGGAGCTGGCGCTCGTAGAAGCCATAGAGGAAACCGGGCAGCTCCACCGGACTCTCACCTGACTTCCTTGCTTTTACGACGACGGCGCACATCCAAGGCTACCTTCCCGAACTGCCTCGCAGGTGCAGGGCCGGGTCGCATTCACATTCAGCCAGACTTACTCTTCAGTAACTTACCGGAGCGGAGGTTACTCTTTAATGATGGCCGAGCTGCTCACTATCAAGCCCGCATGGCGCGGTTGGATCCACGCCGTCGCCGCCCCTTTCGCCCTCGCGGCCGGAATCGTCCTGGTGGCGCTTGCCCCCACAACCGACCGAAAGATTACCTCCACGATCTATGCGGTAACAGGCGTCCTGCTGTTCGGTGTCAGCGCCGTTTACCACCGCGGCAACTGGTCCCCGAAGACCCGGCTGGTGCTCAAGCGCCTGGACCACACGAACATCATGTTGGTGATCGCCGGAAGCTACACGCCGCTGGCCTGGTCACTTCTGGAGCGCTCCCAGGCCGTCACCCTGCTGTGGATTATCTGGTCCGCGGCCATAGCCGGAGTCCTGTTCAGGGTTCTTTGGACCGACGCTCCGCGTTGGTTATACGTCCCGATCTACATTGCGCTGGGTTGCGGGGCGCTCTTTTACCTCCCCCAGTTCTTCACAGCGAACGCCCCCTCTGCCGCTCTCATCTGCATCGGCGGCGCCCTCTATATCGCCGGAGCGGTCTTCTACGCCATCAAGAAGCCAAATTTCAGTGTCCAGCACTTTGGGTTCCACGAACTCTTCCATGCCTTCACTGTCCTGGCGTTCGCGGCCCACTTCGTTGCCATCATGATGGCCGTCCTCAGCTAGCGCCGGAGGCCATCCGCGCCAGCATGGATTGCACGTCGGCGACAGTCCCCACTGGCCTCCCGCACACCATATCCCTGCACAAATACACTTGCGGCGAGCCATCTGGCGCACTTGTGCGATGAATCAGCAGCGGAACCTCACCCTCACCAGCCGGGGACCCGGCGTCGTCCATTTGCACGGCAACCACCATGCCCGGGCTGGCGGACTTCAAGAGCGCGCTGTGCAATTCCTGCCGCAGGGATGAGTCGGAACCAGCGACGGCGGCCTCCACCGGACCCGCCAGCGCCGCCTGCGCCGTAGCAAGGAGCCAACCGGCAACCCGGGGTGCGCGTGTAGCCAGCGGAGGGAGCAGGCCCAGGATGTTCCCCGCCATGAGCCGGTGCGCGTGCGAGCCCGAGTACGCCGAATACGTCAGCAGCACTCCGGCAAATCCGGCTGCCCCGCTGGGCGTGGCATTGTCGAACGGATCCAGGGCAGCACGCTGCCCCTGGGCGTTGAACACCTGCGCTGACTCCCCCGCCGAATCAGCAAGGTGTCCGTCGTCCACAAAACGCGTTTCAGCGGCCCGGATGAGTTGTTCCGCAAGACGGTACCAGCGCTTTGTCCCCGTCACCGAGTACAGGGAAAACAGGCCCTCTGCGCAGAACGCGTAGTCTTCCAGGAGTCCCCCGATGCCACGGGCCTTGGAATCGTGCGAGACCCGGACCAGCAGCCCGTCTTCGGCATTCCAATGCACGTTCTCAAGATAGGCAGCAACCTCCCCGGCGGCAGCCACGAGATCCGGGCGGTCCAGTACGGCTCCTGCCTCGGCAAGGCCCGCTATCGCGAGCCCGTTCCAGCCGGCCACGACCTTCTCGTCCCGGGCAGGCTGGTTCCGGAGATCGCGGCCAGCCAGGAGTGCAGGCCTCACCCGCTGCCAGAGCCTGGACTCTGAGGCGGACAAGGGCCGCCCGGGATGCAGCGGCGAACCCAATTCCGAGACGGTCCCCTGGGCGCCCACGTTCATCATGCGGGCCACGGCTCCGGCGTCATCAGGACCGAGGACCTCACGCATCGACTCCGGCGTCCAGAGGTACGCTGCTCCCTCGTGGTGCACGCCGTCCACCACCGTATCGGCGTCCAGGGACGAAGCCAGGCCACCCCCAGGCAGCCCAAGTGAGGCCAGCATCCAGTCCGCGCACCCGGACGCTACGTCCGCCGCTTCCTCAGCCGGGAACACCTCATTGCCTCCAAGCCGCACCCAGTGGGCATAGACGCGCAGAAGCTGGGCGTTGTCGTAGAGCATCTTCTCGAAGTGCGGCACGGACCAATCCGCCGTGACCGAGTACCGGGCGAAACCGCCGTCGAGTTGGTCGCACAATGCCGAACGTGCCATCCCGGCCAGCGCACGCCCAGCCATGTCCTGCGCATCCTCCGCAGTCTCCGACAGTGCCGCGGCGTGGCGGATCAGGAACTCAAGAACCGCCGACGGCGGAAACTTGGGAGCGCTGCCGAACCCACCGGCGTCGGGGTCTTCAGAGCGGGCCAAAACCCTTACTGCATCTGAAAGCAGCTGGGCATCCACCACCTCGGGCGGTCCGTCAAGCCGAACGGCAGAGGACAGCTGGGCGTTGGCCAGGTTCGTGGCCAGTCCCCTCGCGTTCTGTTCAACAGCTTCGCGGCGTTCAACCCACGCCTCATGGACCGCTTCAAGCACATTCCGGAAGGACGGCCGCCCAGGCAAGGGCACGGGCGGGAAGTACGTGCCCGCATGGAAGGCCAGGCCCTCCGGCGTCAGGAAAACGGACATTGGCCAGCCGCCCTCACCGCTGATGGCCTGCGTGGCCGTCATGTAGACGGAATCGACGTCCGGCCGTTCTTCGCGATCCACTTTGACGGGCACGAAGTGCGCATTGAGGTAGTCCGCAGTTTCCTGGTCCTCAAAGGACTCATGGGCCATGACGTGGCACCAGTGGCAGGCCGCATATCCGATGGAGAGGAAGACGGGGACATCCCGGGCAGCGGCAAAGGCAAACGCTTCGTCGCCGAAAGGACGCCAGAAGACCGGGTTACCTGCGTGTTGGCGCAAATAGGCAGAGGGCTCCGAACCCAGGACATTCGCAGCCCCGGGCCAGTTGTTTCCGCGTGGGTTAGCGGTTTCCGGGTGCGGCATCGCCGTTCTCATCCGTGGTGCCGGCGTCGCCGCCCGCACTATCAAGGGTTCCGCCTTCCGCAGCCAAGCGCGCCTCCTCAACCTGCGCACGGTACCGGACCCGGCGGATACGGCGAACCATGTCCACGATGAGGAACGTCGTGAGGATCACGATGAAGGCCGTGAGGACGAAGCCCCAGGTTCCGGGCGTCACCTGGTCCTCGGACAGGCCAGGCCGCAGCGTCCCGGTGGGGTCCGGCGACGGACTGACGGTCAAGGCGAGGATCAAGTGGTGCACGTTCAAACCTTCTATGGGAGCTGATGCATGTCGACTGGCTTCAGCGTGGAACTGGGCTGTTCGATGGCCGCCGCCGATTTCTACAAACGATAGAAACTGGTGGCAACACCTATCTTATCCCCGCAAACAGATCCTTTTCGGGCAGATCGGTGGACACCCTGGACTTGATCAGCGTGTAGTCCTCCCAAGGCCATACCTTCCGCTGCAGGTCAGGTGAGACCGCAAAGAAGAAACCCATCGGATCGATCTGTGTCCGGTGCGCCCGAAGAGCGTCATCGCGGGCCTCGAAGAAGTCGCCACAGTCCACTTGCGTGGTGGTCTGGTGCGCGGGAGCGGGAGGAGTGTGGCCCTCGGCGTCTGCCTCAAGCCATGCCGCCAGCCGCTCAGCATAGGGCGACTGCAGCCCAGCCTCCTCCAGCGCAAAGTGCAGCGCGCGGAAGCGCTCCGGGCTGAAGGCGCGGTCGTAGTAGAGCTTGCTGGGCGCCCACGGCTCCCCTGTTCCCGGGTAGCGCGAGGCGTCACCCGCTGCCTCAAACGCCTCGACGGCAACCTTGTGGGCCATGATGTGGTCCGGGTGCGGATAGCCACCGTTTTCGTCATAGCTGATGATGACGTGCGGCTTGAAGTCGCGGACCAGACGGACCAGCGGTGCCGTGGCACGCTCCAATGGCTGCAGGGCGAAGCATCCCGGGGGAAGCGGTGGAAGGGGATCGCCCTCGGGCAGGCCGGAGTCCACAAAGCCAAGCCATCGCTGCCGAATCCCAAGCACGGCAGCCGCATTGGCCATTTCCAAGCGGCGGGCACCTGCCATGTCGCGCTTGGGGTGCGGAGCGTCCACCATGCCAGGGTTCTGGATATCCCCCCTGGATCCATCAGTGCAGGTAGCGACTATGACGTCTACTCCTGCAGCGGCATACATCGCCATGGTTGCTGCACCCTTGCTGGATTCATCGTCCGGATGAGCGTGGACGGCGAGCAGCCGCAGCTGCTGCTCGGAACTGCTGGACGCTGTCACTTGACGGCTCCTCTTTCATGGATGGTGCAAAATCAGGACTGTGCAGGAGGCGCCGGGATCCGCACTAAACTGGATAGGTGACTTCAGAGGACCAATTGGCCAACGAACTACCGGCAAGCAACAGCCTAGCCAATCGCTACGGTGGTCAAAAGCGCGGCTTGACCCGCACATCGAAGCGGAACATCGTCATCGTGGCCCTGGTCCTTGGAATTGTGTTCGCAGCATGGGTGGCAACGTCCTCGGCACAAGCCCCCGTGACCTTCAAGGACATCGGCTACAGCACCGTGGATGGCACACGGGCCGAGGTAGATTACCAGGTCACTAAATACCCGGGAGCCACGGCCAAATGCGCCGTGAAGGCCATGGATTCGAAGTTTGCCGTGGTGGGCTGGAAAGTGGTTGAGATCGGCCCCAATGACCCCAAGGACGGTGCCGATGGTGGCAGCACAACAATCCAACGCACAGTGTTGAGAACCGAGTCCCCTGCCGTCTCTGGAGTAGTGGATAATTGCTGGATCGTGGACAGCGGGAAATAACAATCGTGTGACCCACAACTCAACCAGTTTGGGTTCGTCCAGAGGATTTACTACAATGGATGAAACCTTCACCCCGTTAAGTTGGTTACTGAGTTTCACGAGTGGCCACCTCGGCGGGGTCTTTGCTTTGTCAGATCAAGAGGAGAAATCCGTGTCTACCACCAACAGCGCCACAGCAGCTTGGCTTACCCAGGAAGCTTTCGACCGCTTGAAGGCTGAGCTGGACCACCTTTCCGGCGCTGGCCGGGCGGAAATCGTCCAGAAGATCGAAGCCGCCCGCCAGGAAGGCGACCTCAAGGAAAACGGCGGATACCACGCAGCCAAGGAAGAGCAGGGCAAGATTGAAGCCCGCATCCGTCAGCTCACCGCGCTCCTGCGGGATGCCCAGGTGGGCGAAGCTCCTGCCGATGACGGAATCGTAGAACCTGGCATGTTGGTTGTTGCCCGCATCGCCGGGGACGAAGAGACGTTCCTGCTCGGCTCCCGCGAGATCGCCGGCGACTCCGACCTCGATGTCTTCAGCGAGAAGTCTCCGCTCGGTGCCGCCATCATCGGCCACAAGGAGGGCGACAAGCTCAGCTACACCGCCCCCAACGGCAAGGAAATTCCGGTGGAGATCGTTTCCGCCAAGCCGTACGTCGCCTAAGCAGCGCGAAAAAGCCCGACGCCGGTCCACCCTTTCGCAGGGTGGGCCGGCGTTTTTCGTGCCTGCCTCCCCAACTAGGTCGCAGTTGAGCGCGTTTTGGGCGGGCGGTTTCTAGCGGTTATCGCAACAGGAAGGTTCTGATCATCTCATTTGGGGTGCAGAAGTCGAAGCGTTGGCGGGGTCTGTCGTTGAGTTCGT